>CAUBQN010000175.1 GCA_958438125.1 uncultured Collinsella sp. | reverse complement strand
AACCGCATCATCCATGCCAACTAACTGTCAGAAGACGGGGTAGAAATCGTAGATTGCTAGCCCCCGGCGGGCATGGCGCTACAATGGTCACTCACACGAAACGTACCCAATGAAAGGAAGCCCGTGAAGGTCATCATCTATACCGACGGCTCGGCCCGATCAAATCCGGGACGCGGCGGCTACGGCGCCGTGCTCAAATACACCAACCCCGCCGGCAAGACCTTCACCTCCGAGCTTTCGCGCGGCTACGCCAAGACCACCAACAACCGCATGGAGCTCATGGCGGTCATCGTGGCGCTCGAGGCGCTCAACCGTCCCTGCGACGTCGAAGTCCATTCCGATTCGCAGTACGTCGTCAACGCCTTCAACAAGCACTGGATTGACGGATGGAAAAAACGCGGCTGGAAGACTGCCAACAAGCAGCCTGTCAAGAACCGCGATCTGTGGGAGCGCCTGCTCACCGCAAAGAGCAAGCACAAAGTGGAGTTCATCTGGGTTAAAGGCCACGCCGGTCACGAGCTCAACGAGCGCTGCGATGAGCTCGCCACCACCGCGGCCGACGGAGCCAACCTCGATATCGACACCGGCTTTAGCGAGAGCGACCTGTAACGGCGTTTTCGCACGCTATTTCCTGCCCCCTCGCGCTACACTCATCCTGTAAACCGAACGGCCCGAGGGGGATACATGCTGCGTATAGCGACCATCGGCACATCCATGATTACCGACGACTTTATCCAGGTCGTCAACGCCAACGACCAAGCTGCGTTTGTGGGCACGCTCTCGCGCGATGCAGATCGCGGCGCCGCCTTTACTGCCGAGCACGGCGGCGAACGCAACTTCACCGCACTCGACGAGCTCGCTTCCGCCAACGACGTCGACGCCGTCTACATCGGCAGCCCCAATGCACTCCATCACGAACAGGCGCTCGCCTGCATCGCCGGCGGTAAGCACGTTATCGTCGAAAAGCCCTTCTGCGCCACCGAGGCGCAAGCGCTTGAGGTCTTCCGCGCTGCCGAGGCAGCAGGTATCGTGGCCCTCGAGGCCATGCGTCCCCTCCACGATCCCGCCTTCCACGCCATCGAGGACGCCTTGGGTGAAATCGCCCCCATCCGCCGCGCCTCATTGCGCTTTGGCAAGTATTCCTCGCGCTACAACGAGATTCTCGCGGGACGCGCCACCAATATCTTCGACTGCAATATGGCATCGGGTTCCCTCATGGACATTGGCGTCTACACCGTCGAGCCCATGGTCGAGATTTTCGGCATGCCCTCCGGCCTTACGAGCATGGCTACTCTGCTCGACCCCACCACGCGACAGCTCACGCACGGCCCCATCGATGGCTGCGGTTCCATCCTCGCCAGCTACGGCGGTGGCCGTATCTCCGTCGAGCTCGCGCACTCCAAAATTACGAATGACCTACTGCCCTCGCAGATCGAAGGCGAGCGTGGCACTATCCAGATCGACCATCTGTCCACGCCCCGCAACGTCCGCATCGACTATCGCGGCGACGTCGTACGCGGCTCGGCGACCGAGGCGCCGCGCGAACAGGGCGACAACGGCCGCGTGCTCGACCTGCCCAAATCGAGCAACACTATGGAATACGAACTCACAGACTTTATCACCGCCATCGGCGGCATCGATAACGTCAAGGAAGAGATTTGGGAGACCCCGGCGGGACGTCACGAGCTTGGCCACTACCGCGATGTCACGCTCGTCTCACTGCGCATCATGGATGCCGTGCGCCAGCAGGCGGGTATCGCCTTCCCCGCTGACTCTAACAAGCAGGCATAGCGATGGGTTTTTTCGACAAGCTTTTCTCGGGCGTCACCGGCGGCAGCCGCGAACCCCAAAAGCCCTCTGCCGTCGAGCTCGAGCTGCGCCGCAGGCTTACTGTGCTCGCAAGCGACGAGGCCACTCAAGACACTCCCCTGCGCTATTTCCTGCGCTGGGCGGGGCAAGTCCAAGGCGTTGGTTTTCGCTTTACCAACACCAACCTCGCGCAGGCACGCGCACTCACCGGCTGGGTGCGTAACATGGAAGACGGCTCAGTCGAGATGGAGATACAGGGAGCTCCGGCAAGCATCCTATCTCATCTCGAGGCGCTCCATGCCTCCTACGAGCGCATGGGAACGCGTTTTCGCCTCGTAGACGCCCAGACCCGAGCCCCACTTGGCAATGAAGACGGTTTCAGTCCTCATTATTAGTATTGTGTGCTAAATACGGTATCATTTACCTACGACCGTTAATAGAAAAGAGGCGAGGCGCATGGCGGTGCAAAGAAGGAATACCAAGCAGCGAAAGCTGGTTCTTGACGCCGTGCGCCAAAGCTATAACCATCCCACCGCCGACGAAATCTACAACGTCGTGCGCGCGCAGGATGACAAAATCAGCCGCGGTACGGTCTACCGCAATCTCAATCTCTTGGCCGACGCCGGCGAGATCCTCTCCATCAAGACGCCGGGCGGTAGCCGCTTCGATCGCACGATCGAGCCGCATGCGCATATCATCTGCACCTCGTGCAGCCGCGTCATCGA
>CAUBQN010000174.1 GCA_958438125.1 uncultured Collinsella sp. | reverse complement strand
CTGCAGCAGGCGCTGAAGGCCCAGTACATGTTCCATCGCGACAAGCAGTACGTGGTCACCAACGGCGAGGTCAAGATCGTCGACGAGTTCACCGGTCGCATCATGGAAGGCCGCCGCTACTCCGAGGGCCTGCATCAGGCCATCGAGGCCAAAGAGGGCGTGCTCGTGCGCGAGGAGAACCAGACGCTGGCCACCATCACCCTGCAGAACTACTTCCGTCTGTATGACAAGCTCTCCGGCATGACCGGCACGGCACTCACCGAGGATGCTGAGTTCCGCGAGATCTACAAGCTGCCCGTCGAGGTCATCCCCTCCAACAAGCCCGTGCAGCGTGTTGACCACGAGGACCTGGTGTACCGCACCATTCAGGCTAAATACAACGCCGTTGCCGACGACGTTGAGCGTCGTCACGCCAAGGGCCAGCCGGTCCTGGTGGGCACCGTCTCCATCGAGAGCTCCGAGAAGCTGTCGGCCGCCCTTACCAAGCGCGGTATCGCACACGAGGTCCTCAACGCTAAGCATCACGAGCGCGAGGCCCACATCGTTGCCCAGGCCGGACGCTACGGCGCCGTGACCATCGCTACTAACATGGCCGGTCGTGGTACCGACATTCTGCTGGGTGGCAACCCCGACGAGCTGGTGCGCGAGCGCCTTGAGTACGAGGGCCTGACCATGGAGGACGTGACGCCCGAGCAGCTCGAGCAGTTTAACGCCGAGGCCAAGGAGACCTGCAAGGCCGAGCGCGAGCGCGTGCTTGCCGCCGGCGGCCTGACCGTTATCGGAACCGAGCGCCATGAGTCCCGTCGTATCGACAACCAGCTGCGCGGCCGCTCCGGTCGTCAGGGCGATCCGGGCGAGACCCAGTTCTACCTGTCGCTCGAGGACGACCTCATGCGCCTGTTCGGCGGCGACAAGATGGATCGTGTCTCCAAGATGATGGTCACGGCCGACATGGGCGACGACATGCCCATCCAGCACAAGATTATCTCCAAGGCCGTCGAGAGCGCCCAGCACAAGGTCGAGAGCATCAACTTCTCCATGCGTAAGAGCGTCCTCGAGTACGATGACGTCATGAACAAGCAGCGCCAGGTCATCTACGCCGAGCGCAACAAGATTCTGGACGGCAAGGATCTGACCGACCACATCACCGAGGTCATGCACGACACCGTGTACCGCTGCGTGCAGGAGTTCTGCACCAAGGACAGCCACGATGGCGAGCGCGATCTTGAGGGCTTGCGCAAGTGGGTCGTGGAGCTGACCGGCCATATCGATACGCCCAAGTTCCCCGACGAGGATTACGAGGCCCTGGCCGCCGATGTCCTGGCCTACGTTGAGAAGTGCTACAACATGAAGGCCGAGCGCCTGGGTGAGGACCTCATGCGCGAGCTCAACACCCAGGTCATGCTGCGCGTCATCGATACCCGCTGGATGAACTACCTGCAGGAGATGGACTACCTCAAGACCGGTATCGGACTGCGCGGCTTTGGTCAGCGCGACCCGCTGGTCGAGTACAAGACTGAGGCGTATGGTGCCTTCCAGATGCTCGTCGACACCATGTACGAGGATTACCTGCGCACCGTCCTGCGCATCGAGATCAAGGCCGCCCCGCAGGCCGTGGAGCACAAGGAGGACCCCGCGCTCGAGGGTGCGCGCTTCTCCGGCCCCGCCGATGTCGATGGCGACAACGGCAACTCGGTGCTACGCAAGCAGGCACAGGTTCAGGCTCGTACGGCTGTCCAGGGAGGCCCGGCTGCTGTCAACAACGGCGGCAAGGTGACCACCTACCGCAAGGACGAGAGCGACGACCCGTACGTCAACGTTGGCCGCAATGACCTTTGCCCCTGCGGCAGCGGCAAGAAGTTCAAGTACTGCCACGGTAGGAATCGTTAATGGCCGAGGCTTTAGAGGTAACGCCCGCCGAGCTGGACGCGTTTGCGGACCGGCTCGGCGAGGTCGAGTCGTATCTTCATTTGGACGAGAAGCGCACGCGTGTGACCGAGCTCGAGGCCAAAAGCGTGGCCCCCGGCTTTTGGGATGACGCCGACGCCGCTCGCACCACCATGGAGGAGATCGCTCGCGCCAAGGAAGATATCGCTGCCGTGGATACCGCGCGCGGCGAGCTATCTGACGCCCGTGCGGCGCTGGAGCTTGCCGAGGAGATGGGCGACGACCCCGATGCCGCCGCATTGCGCGAGGAGGCTGCCGCTACGGCAGAACGCCTGGCCCGCGCTATCGACGATCTCGAGCTTTCGAGCTGGTTTACCGGTGAGTTCGATCACGGCGACGCGATTGTGACCATCAAGCCCGGACAGGGTGGCCTGGAGGCGCAGGACTGGACCTTCATGCTCTTTAAGATGTACATGAAGTACTGCCAGCGTCGCGGCTGGAAGGTCACCATTAACGACTGCCCCGCGGCTGAGGTCATCGGCATCGACCGTGCGACCTTTACCGTCGAGGGCAAGGACGCGTTTGGCATGCTGCGCGCCGAGGCCGGCGTCCACCGTCTGGTGCGCATTAGCCCCACCGACGACAAGAAGCGCCGCCAGACCACGTTTGCCGGCGTCGAGGTCAT
>CAUBQN010000173.1 GCA_958438125.1 uncultured Collinsella sp. | reverse complement strand
GCGTGAGCGTACTGCACGTAGTACACCGGGTTGGAGTTGTCGCGCTTCTTGACGGCCTCAATATCGAAGTCGACCATCTGGTTGGAGCTCTTGGAGATGAGCGTGTAGCGAGCGGCATCGGAGCCGACCTCGTCGACGAGCTCCTGCAGGGTCACCATGGTGCCCTTGCGCTTGGACATACGGACGGGCTTGCCGTTACGCAGCAGGTTGACGAGCTGGCCCAGCAGAACCTCGAACTTGCCGGGATAGCCAAGAGCGTCGCAGACGCAGCGGACGCGCTCGATGTAGCCGTGGTGGTCGGCGCCCCAGATGTCGATGACGTGGTCGACGCGCTGGAACTTATCCCAGTGATAGGCAACGTCGGAGGCGAAGTAGGTGTACTCGCCGTCGGACTTGATCAGGACGCGGTCCTTGTCATCGCCCAGGTCGGTGGAGCGGAACCACAGGGCGCCGTCCTTGGTGTAGAGGTAGCCCATCTTGTCGAGCTTCTCAAAAGCGCGGTCGACGGCGGAGGTGCCGGCGGTCTCACCCTCGGTGTCCTTCACATACAGCGAACGCTCGGAGTACCAACGATCGAAGTCGCAATTGACGGCGTGGCAGAGGTCGCGCATGTTGTCGACCATCTTCACATAGCCGCGCTCGCGGAAGCTCTCCATACGCTCCTGCGGGTCGGCGTCGACCCACTTATCGCCGTCGGTGCGCCAGAACTCGGCAGCCTCGTCGATGATGTAGTCGCCGCCATAGGAGTCCTTGCCCAGGGTCTCGGCAAAGTTGTCCTGATACGGATGGGTCTCGGGGTGCTCGTCGTTCTCGTCGGCAACAAAGGCGTCGCGGTCGGCGATCAGCAGCTTGTGAGCCTCGTCGATATCCACGCCCTGCTTGGCGATGATGTCGGCAAGCTGCATATAGCGCGTGCTGATGGAGTTGCCGAAGGTGTTCATCTGAGAGCCGTGGTCGTTGATGTAGAACTCACGCTGGATGTCGTAACCGGCGTGGTCCATCACACGGCAGAGCGAGTCGCCCAGCGCGGCCCAGCGGCCGTGGCCGATGTGCATGGGGCCGACGGGGTTAGCGGAAACGAACTCGACCTGGGTCTTCAGGCCACCACCGACGTTGGACTTAGCGAAGTCCATGCCCTTCTCGCGAGCCTCGCCAAAGATGGCATTCTTGACGGCAACGGAGAGGTAGAAGTTGATGAAGCCGGGGCCTGCGATCTCGACCTTCTCGATCGCGGGGTCCTCGGGCATATGGGCAACGATGGCCTCGGCGATCTTGCGCGGGGCGCAGTGGGCCAGCTTGGCGGACTTCAGGGCCATGGTAGAGGTCCACTCGCCATGAGAAGTGTCAGCCGGTCGCTCGATAGCGCAATCGTCAAGTTCAAATGCGGAAAGGTCGCCGGCCTCCTGGGCCGCAGCAAGCGCAGCGCGTACCAGCTCTTCAATCTTCTCGGGCATAGATCCTCCTTGTGTTAAAGCCCCCGAGCTCTTGGTCACTCGTAGGGCAAAAGCCAGAGTTTGTAGCACTCTATCACAAGCGACAGGCACTGTCGCAGGGTAAAGCTAATAGATATTGCATATGCACAAAATTGACTACAGCTTGTATGGAGTCACTCAAAGATGCCAGTCTGCCTGCAAATTATGCACGCGTTGAAAATGCATAAAGGTGTGAATGAGCTGCGTCTGTTATCGAGTACTCTTACCTATCGGAGTTGTGTGCTTTTCCTGCATAAAGTAAGGGTTTGCGCACGTCAGCGTGTTATTCTAGTCATACGTAAATTCGTATAAGTTGGAGGTAGCATGTTCTCAATCGGTCAACACGTCATTCATCCGGGCCAGGGAGTCTGCACCGTCGTCGGTTTTAGGGACGACACGCCGCAGCCCATGCTGCTGCTCGAGACCAAGCAGGGACATGCGCAGACGATCCTCATGTACCCCGTGGCGCAGGCCGACCGTTTGCACGCCGCTATCTCGCAGCAAGATGCCGAGCACCTGCTGAGCCACTACGACGAGCTAGAGTGCGACACCTTTACCGAGCGCAACAGCTCACTTGAGGAGACGCACTTTAAGCAGCAGCTCAAGCTGGGCGCGCCCGAGACGGTCCGCGTGGCAAAAACCATGATGCACCGCATTCGCCAGGCCGAGGAAGCTGATAAAAAGCCCAGCTCCTACTACATGCGCGTACTCAAGGAAGCCAAGCGCCGCTCCATCGAGGAGTTCGCTGTGGCCTTGGGCGTCACCGAGGAGGACGCCGAAGCCCGCCTAGCCCAAGCCGCCCTCAACTAACCCATCCGCGCCAAAAACCACCACAAAGGGGACAGGCACCTTTGTGGTGGTTTTCTTGTTCTAGTAGTATTCATTCTTATCGATACCCACGAGCACAAGGAGTCTCCTATGGCAGAGCCGCTTACCGCCGGAATCACCCGCGACCGCGCGTTTGAACTGCTTAACGAGCACAACAAAGACCCGTTCCACATCACCCATGGCGAGACGGTCGAGGGCACCATGCGCTACTTTGCGCGCGAGTTCGACCCCGAGAACGAGGAGTTTTGGGGCATCGTCGGCCTGCTGCACGACTTGGATTGGGAGGAGCATGAGGA
>CAUBQN010000172.1 GCA_958438125.1 uncultured Collinsella sp. | reverse complement strand
AGTTTATCGTCAAGGGCGCCGAGGCCCTGGGCGTGCCCGTCAAGCCCGTGTGGACCGACGGCATCACGCGCGTCAACGTGTTCCTCAATGCCGGCCCCGACACCGAGTACAACATGGTCAACGCCGGTGCCGCCATCAACGATGCCAATGAGCAGGAGATGTTTGAGCTCATCGATTCGCTCGATGACATGACCTGCCTGGTAATCAGTGGCTCGCTGCCTCCCAACACTTCCGAGGGCTTCTTGGCCGAGGTCCTGCGCCGTGTCAAGGCCAAGGGGGCCGAGTTCGTCCTCGACATCTCGAGCCATCAGCTGGCAGACCTCATTGCTCTGGAGCCGCTGCTTATTAAGCCCAACGACGACGAGTTGCTTGACATCTTTGGCATTAAGGTGAGCGGTGGCGACGACGAGTCCGTCAAGGGCGCGATGGCCGAGCTGCACGCCAAGGGCGCCAAGAACGTGCTGCTGACCCTCGGTGGCGACGGCGCGTACTTCTCCAACGGCGAGCACATCTGGTTTGCCAACCGCACTTTCGACGTCAAGCTGCTGTCGACGGTGTGCGCCGGCGATTCCTCGCTCGCTGCCTTCCTGTCCGTGTGGCACGACGCCCCCGAGCGCGTCGAGGACGCTCTGCGCCTTTCGATGGCTACCGGCGCCAACGTGGTCGAGTGCCCCGGTCTGGGCGATTTTGCCAAGGTGGACGAATATAAGAAGCATATCGAGGTTCGCCAGGTCTGCTAGAGCATCGATACATCGTTGCCGAACACCCGCTTTGGATCTCCGAGGCGGGTGTTTTTTGTGCGCTGAAGTATGTGGCGTTTGCTGTCTCGATTTATCGAATCGACGACGCGATTGCGTGTGCGCGCTTTCTCGTTTCTTGTTAGACTTCTTGAGAACCATCGATTAACGCTCGCAAGTGCAGGAGGCCATGGGCATGTGCAATGTTTCTCTCAACGGTACGCAACCGTCCGATGCCTCCCTGCGCGTCCTGCGCGAGCTTGAGGCGGCTGGTCTTGAGGTTTGGTACGTTGGCGGTTGGGTGCGCGACGCCCTGATGGGATGCCCCAGCCACGATGTTGATATGTGCTGTAGCGGCCTGTGGCAGGAGTCCAAGGCGGCGCTCGAGGCCGCTGATATCGCGGTCGTGGAGTCGGGCATTAAATTTGGCGGAATCACGGCTATTTCCGATGGCGAGCGTATCGAGGTCACCACGTACCGCCTGGATGGCTTTTACACCGATGGGCGCCATCCTCAGAGTGTCGAGCGTGCCGCCTCGCTCGAGGACGATCTGGCCCGCCGCGACTTTACCGTCAACGCCATGGCCTGGCATCCCGAGCGCGGGCTTGTCGACCGCTACGACGGCCAGGGTGATCTGGAGCGCAAGCTGATTCGCGCTGTCGGTGATCCCAAGCGTCGCTTTAACGAGGACGCCCTGCGCATGCTGCGTGCGGTGCGCTTTGCCTGCCGTCTGGACTTTATGATTGAGCCCGAGACTAAGCGTGCGCTTGCCGAGTGCGCGCCGCTGCTCGATGCCGTGGCGCGCGAGCGTGTGGGTATTGAGCTCGAGGGCATTCTTTCGACCGGTCATGGGGGAGACGCGATGCTTCGCTATCCCGAGCTCATCTGTGCCGCTGTGCCCGAGTTGGCAGCGGGTCGCGGGTTTGATCAGCGAAGTGTCTACCATGCGTTTAACGTCTACGAGCATATCGCCCGTGTGCTGACAGTGGCAGGGGAGCTGGCGCTGTGCGACGGCGTCGCGCCATCGTCGAGCCTTATGTGGGCGGCGTTTTTGCACGATGTGTCCAAGCCCGAGTGTTTCACTGTCGACCATGCCGGTAGCGGACACTTCTACGGTCATCCCGAGCTCGGCGCCAAGAAGGCGCGCGTCATTATGGATCGCCTGGCGCTCTTGCACGACTTGGTGCGCGACGTGTGCCTGCTCATCAAATACCATGACAAGCCGCTGCGCCCCGAGCGCTCCTGTCTGCTCAATATGATGCGCGCGCTTTCGGGTGAGGGCGTCGACACGGCCCGCCTGATTGACGAGCTCATGGACCTTAAGCGCGCCGACACACTTGGCAAGGCCCCGTCGTGCTTCTATTACGTTGAGACGATTGAGGAGATGCGCGCGATGGCGCACGAGCTGCTGAGGGCGGGGGAGCCCTATACGCTCAAGATGCTCGCCATCAACGGCGGCGACCTGATCCGTGCTGGAGTCAAGCCCGGGCCGGAACTGGGCCAGCTTCTCAACTCCGCCCTCGACGCCGTGATCGAAGACAACATTCCCAACGAGCGCGAAGCTCTTTTGGTCCATCTCAACCTGAATTAGCTACCTATTTGACCTGCGTGTTCCATAACCTGCCGACATTTTTTCGGCAATTTGGAATTTCTTCTTGCGCTGACGTTTTTTGTCCCGTAGTATATTTCCTCGCAGCACGGCAGTGCAGATGTCATGTGGCCCGTTCGTCTAGCGGTTTAGGACGCCGCCCTCTCAAGGCGGAGATCACCAGTTCGAATCTGGTACGGGCTACCACTTCTTTTCTGCTGAGGCTTATGGCCCGTTCGTCTAGCGGTTTAGGACGCCGCCCTCTCAAGGCGGAGATCACC
>CAUBQN010000171.1 GCA_958438125.1 uncultured Collinsella sp. | reverse complement strand
TTGCCAATAAAGAAGCCGACCACCGCAGCGATCACGACTGCAACCACGAAGGCGGCAACCATCGTCTTCTTGTGCTTGGATGCATGGTCGTCTTCGTCGGAGTCGTCGTCCTCGTCCTGCTCCTCGGGCATCAGATTCTCGTCAGCGGCATCCGCGGCAATCTGAGCCTCCAGACGGGCGTCCTCCTCCTCGGCCGTCGTACCGGCGGCAATATGTTCGGCAGACGTACCGGCGACCAGGTCGATCTTCTCGTCCTCGTCACCGTCGGGGCCTTCGCCGCGCTCGATGATCTGGATGCCGTCGATCTCGTCCTTCTCGTCCTTCTTTTGAATCAGACCCATATCAGTTACTCCTTGTTAGGAAACATAGTCCGCAATAGAATACGCCCGACAGAGCGCCGGGCGTATTGATTCTCAGGTTATACGCAAACACTTAAGTACTATTTAGGCGTTTGCAGTCTGCATGCCTTAGGCCAGGTGCGCGATAACGGCATCGGCAAAGGCCTGCGTGCCCACAGCGCCCTCAACGGAGCCGGTCTGGGCACGACGAACGTCGCCGGTAACCTGCTCACCCTCGTCGAGCGTGGCAGAAACGGCGGCGCGAATGCGATTGGCCTCGTCGTTCTCGCCCAGGTGATCGAGCATCATAGCCGCAGACAGAATCTCGGCCGTGGGGTTGGCGATATCCTGGCCAGCGATATCGGGCGCGGAGCCGTGCGTAGCCTCAAAGATGGCGCAGTCGGCACCGATGTTGGAGCCGGGGGCCATCCCTAAGCCGCCCACCAGGCCGGCGCACAGGTCGCTCACGATGTCACCGTACAGGTTGGGCAGCACCAGGACATCGAAGTCGTTGGGGTTCTGGACCAGGCCCATGCAGGTGGCGTCGACAATCTTGTCGTTGAACTCGATATCGGGATAGTTTGCGGCCACCTCGCGCGCCACGCGCAGGAACAGGCCGTCGGTCGCCTTCATGATGTTGGCCTTATGCACGGCCGTCACCTTTTTGCGGCCGCAGCGGCGGGCATACTCAAAGGCATACTCCACAATGCGGCGGCTCTTGGCGATGGAGATCGGCTTGATTGAAATGGCGGAATCTGCGGCGAAGGTCTTCTGACCCGAGCGCTCGACAAGCTGCGAGAGCTCCTCAACCTCGGCAGCGCCCTCATCGAACTCGATGCCGGCGTAGAGGTCCTCGGTGTTCTCGCGCACGATGACCAGGTCGACGTCGCGGAAGCGCGAGCCGTCGCCCGGCTGCGACAGGCAGGGGCGCACGCAGGCGTACAGGTCAAAATGCTTGCGCAGGGCGACGTTAACGCTGCGGAAGCCCGTACCGACCGGCGTGGTGATGGGGCCCTTGATGGCGACCTTGGTCTCGGCGACCGCATCGAGCACATGTTGGGGCAGCGGCGTGCCAAACTCGTCCATGACGCCGGCACCGGCCTCCTGGACGTTCCAGTTGATCTGGACACCGGTGGCCTCGACCACGCGGCGCATGGCCTGCGTAATCTCGGGACCGATACCGTCACCGGGGATCAGGACTACATCGTGCGCCATAATCTGTTACTCCTCGTCTTCGGCGTCGTCAGATTTTTTAACGCTAGCACGCTTCTTCTTTTTGGAGAGATCCAGGCCAAAACGTTTAACAAGCATTTCGCAAATCTCGCTCGAACGGGCCTTGAGATAGCTGCCCTTACCGTTCTCGGCATCGAACTTAAGGCGCAGCGCGAGCTTCTCGGCGACCTCGGCGTCAATCTCGCCCTGGCCAAACTCGTACAGGCAACCGAGCATGTCGCGATACTCGAGGTCGCCGTGGTAGCACTGGATGGCCTCGTCCAGGATGGGCCAAGCCTCGCGCGAGCGCTCGACGCTCGTGGCGCCCCACACGCACAGCAGGCGGAAGGCGGCGTAGCGCAGCGTGGAGGAAATCTCGTCGAACAGCGCGGTCTCGGCACCCTCAAAGGCATCGCCCAGCTGCTCGGGGCAGGTGGTGGCGAGCGCCGCCAGGGCATCGAGAGCCTCCCAGCGGGTCTGAGCCTCGGGGCGGTCGAGCGCCTCGATCAGCGCGGGCACGCAGGGCACGACGCGCTGCGGATCGCGCTCGGCAAGCAGGTGCAGCACGCGGGCGGCAAACTGACGGATGCGACGCGTGGGGCAGCCGAGCTCCTTGACCAGGCGGTCGACGGCGTTCTCGTTCTCCTCTGCCAGCTGAAGCTGTGCCAGCTCCTCGTCGGTGAGCTGTTCTTCCTTGTTTTCTGCCATAGTTACCTCTTCTTACTATTTCTTAGCGTGCTTGCCAGCACCCTTGCTGTCATCGGTGACCGAGATGAGCTGTCGGTCGGCTGCACCATTGTGACGCGCGCGGCGGCGCTCCTCGGCGTCGCCCGCATCGGCGGCGGCGCGGTGTGCCTTGTTGACGTTAAAGACCTCATCGTGCTTGCGCCATGGGCCGACGGACTCGCCAAAACTCATCTTAAGGCCGGCGATAAAGCCGCCGAGCCAGCCGATCGGCGCAAACTGCACCAGCGGGAACAGCGAAAACACCCAGGTTAGCAGGACGACTGCCGCCGCACCTGCAAAATTGGCGATCCAGTAGTCGCGCTTGGTGATGACGCGCTTTTCGCACGCCCACTGGCCGCA
>CAUBQN010000170.1 GCA_958438125.1 uncultured Collinsella sp. | reverse complement strand
GCAGCAGGGGCTCTCAATGTTTTTATGTCCTGCTCATATCGTCTCTGCCGGCAGTGGGGGACAGTCCTTGCAGCTTTTTGCGAAGAGTGTCCCCAGTGACTAGTCGTTTAAGAACGTCCCCAGTGACTGGCCGATGACTAGGCGAGGGCGGCCATGATGGTGCGGGCGACGCCGTCGTGGTCGTTGTCGTATTCGGTGATGGCGTCGGCGGCCTCACGGTCTTCGGGCTCGGCGTTGATCATGGCCATGCCGTGGCCCGCTGCCTGCAGCATGGGGATGTCGTTGATGTTGTCGCCGAATGCCCAGGCGTCGGCGAGACGCTTGCCCAGGTATTCGCATAGCCACGTGAGGGCCGTCCCCTTGGTGGCGCCCTCACCCATGACCTCGATATTCATGGCGTAAGAACGCGTGACCTCAATGCCTCCGAGCGTGTCGAGCGCCGCCGCGATGGCGTCGCGATCGGCCGGGTCGTGCCAGTACATGGCGATGCGTTCGAGCGTCTCGACCTCGTCGATCTTGCTGTCGATATCCATGTCGATCGGTGTTCGTGTGCGCTTGAGCGAAGCCGCGATGTGGGGGTCGCCGCCACAGAACTCATCCAGACGCCCGTATAGCGAGCGGGGGAGGAAGCACTGCCCATCCGCGAAGATATCGAAGGTCACATCGTGGCCGGCGGCAATGCCATGGATGCGGTGGGCAATGCCACGGTCGAGCGGACGGCTCAAGATGCACGTGGCGCGCGAGGCGTCGGTGGGCGTATCTTCGTCGAGCTGCCAGACGCTGGCGCCGTTGGCACAGACCGCGTAGTGCACGGCGGGATGGGCGAGAATGGGCTCAAAGATGCCCGACAGCGGACGCCCCGTGCAGGGAACAAACTCGATGCCACGACGTGCGAGCTCGTCGAGCATTGCCCAGGTGGCATCGCTCATTTGCTTATCGCTCGTCAGCAGCGTCCCATCCATATCGGAAAACACAATCATTCGTTGCGATCCTTTCTACTGGCATAAAAAGCGTGGCCGAGGGCTTGGGTCCCTGGCCACGCTCGAGTTCTATAACGGTCCGCGTCCTAGCGGTCAGCGAGTGGCTTGTACTCCAGCGGCTCGATCACCGGACGATAGGCCGGGCGAATAATACGGTGCGCGCAGAAGAGCTCTTCCATGCGGTGCGCAGACCAGCCGGCCATGCGGGCGACGGCGAACAGCGGCGTAAAGAGCGTCTCGGGCACGCCGAGCATCTTGTAGATAAAGCCCGTGTACAGGTCGATGTTGGCACAGATGGGCTTGGTCATGCCGTGATCGCGCATCACTTGCGGGGCCAGGCGCTCGATGCGCTCGATGAGCGCGAACTCCTCGCCCAGGTCCTTCTTGGCGGCAAGCGTGCGCGCGTAACGACGGCACACCTCGGCACGCGGGTCGCTCAGCGTGTAGACGGCGTGGCCCATACCGTAGATGAGGCCCGTGCCGTCGAAGGCCTGCTTGTCGAGGATCTTGCCCAGGTAGGCCGCGACCTCGTCCTCGTCCTCCCAGTTGGAGACATGCGCGCGGATGTCCTCGTGCATAGACACGACCTTGGCATTGGCGCCGCCGTGGCGCGGGCCCTTGAGCGAGCCGATAGCCGCGGCGTAGGCGGAATACGGGTCGGTGGCCGAGGAGGACAGCACGCGGCAAGCGAAGGTGGAGTTGTTGCCGCCGCCGTGCTCGGCATGCAGCATGAGCATAACGTCGAGCAGCATCGCCTCATCGCGGGTGAACGCCATGCCGCCGCGCAGGACCTGTAGGATGGTCTCGGCGGTGGAGAGACCGGGCGTAGGGTGCGGCACGTGAACCTCGGAGCCGCGAAGCTTGGCGACCGAGGCCATGTGTGCGAAGGCGGCAATGCGCGGGAGACGTGCGAGCATGGAAATGGCGACGTCGATTTCGTGCTCAGGCGTGATCACGTCTGGTTCGGCATCGAAGGCGTAGAGCAGCAGTACGGCGCGCTGGAGCACGTTCATGATGCTCGACGACACCGTGGTCATAGGGAACTCTTTAACGTACTCGTCGCTCAGATGTCTAAAGGCGCCCAGGCGCTCGCAAAAGCCGTCGAGCTCTTCCTTGTTGGGCAGCGAGCCCGTGATAAGCAGATAGGCGACTTCTTCGTAGCCGTAGCGATTCTCGGCCTGGGCATTGTTGACCAGATCCTCGATGCTGTAGCCGCGAAGCGTGAGCTTGCCCTGATCGGGCACGACCTTTCCGTCGACCTTGTTGTAGCCGTGCACATCCGAGATACGAGTGAGGCCCGCGACCACGCCCGAGCCGTCGGCATTGCGCAGGCCGCGCTTGACATTGTGCTCGACAAACAGGCCCTCGTCATAAGGGTCGGTCGGCAGGCCGTGGTAGAGGTTTTCGCTCTCAGACGAAATCTGGCGGCTTGCTTCGTAATCCAGAACCAGGCGGCTCAAGTGGTCATCGAAGCGGTAATAGATTTTCTTGGCGTCGTAGGCCATGCGCGCTCCTCTCCGGGCCGCATCGGGGTGACTTGCATGGGCATGCGCGCGTCAGGCTATCCCCAGCGGCTTGCTCGCTACAGGCGGTACATAAAGTTAAAGACGTCCTCGCGCTGGATGGACACGTTGACGCCCGAAAGCTCGCCGGCCTCGG
>CAUBQN010000169.1 GCA_958438125.1 uncultured Collinsella sp. | reverse complement strand
CCCACCATGGACGCCCTTATTGCCGTGGGCGCCACCGCCTCCATCGCCTGGTCGCTCTACGCCATGTTCATCATGGCCGACCAATTAGCCGCGGGTCAGGTCCACGAGGCCATGATGACGAGCATGGACAATCTGTATTTTGAGAGTGCGGGCACGATCCTGTCGCTCGTTACCGTGGGCAAATACCTCGAGACGCGCAGCAAGTCAAAAACCGGCGGCGCCATCGAGGCACTCATCGACTTGGCACCCAAGACCGCGACCGTCGTTGCCGACGACGGCACCGAAACCACCGTCGACGTCGACAGTATCCTTCCCGGCCAGGTCCTGCGCGTGCGCCCCGGAGAGTCCATCCCTGTCGATGGCGTGGTGCTCGAGGGCGGCTCGTCCGTGGACGAGAGCGCGCTCACCGGCGAGTCCATCCCCGTGGAAAAGACCGCCGGCGACACCGTCAACGCCGCCACGGTCAACCGCACCGGCTCGTTTACCTTCCGTGCCACACGCGTGGGCGCCGACACGTCGCTCGCCAAGATTATCCAGCTCGTCGAGGATGCCAACGCCACCAAGGCGCCTATCGCCCGCATGGCCGACAAAGTCGCCGGCGTGTTCGTGCCCGTGGTGTTCGTGATCTCGGCTGTGACCTTTGCGGCGTGGATGGCACTGACCGGCAGCATAAACGAGGCGCTCACCTCCGCCGTGGCCGTGCTGGTGATCAGCTGTCCGTGCGCATTGGGTCTGGCCACGCCCGTCGCCATTATGGTCGGCACCGGCAAGGGCGCCGAGATGGGCATTCTGTTCAAGAGCGCCGAGGCGCTGGAGAATCTGCGCAGCGTGGGCACCGTGGTGCTCGATAAGACGGGAACGGTCACTCGCGGCAAGCCTGCCGTGACCGATATCGTGGTAGCCACGCGTGCCGACGGATCGCCCGCCATGAGCGAAAAGGCGCTGCTCAAGCTGGCCGCTGCGCTGGAGCGCTCAAGCGAGCACCCGCTGGCCGAGGCGATTATGGCCGAGTGCGAGGCGCGCGGAATCGTCGCACGCATGGTCGAGGACTTTGCCGCCGTGCCCGGGCGAGGCGTTACGGCACGCGAGGGGCAGAATGTCATCGCCGCCGGCAACGTGCGTCTGATGGACGAGCTGGGCGTGAAGGTTCCCGCCGGCCTTGCCGAACAGTTCGCGGCCGAGGGCAAGACGCCACTGTTCTTTGCCAAGAACAGCGAACTTGTCGGCACCATCGCCGTGGCTGACGAGGTCAAAGAGACGAGCGCCGAGGCCATCGCCGCGCTCCGCAAGCTCGGCGTCGACGTGCGCATGCTCACCGGCGACAACCGCGTGACAGCCGAAGCGATCGCCCGCCGCGTGGGACTGAGCAGCGAGCAGGTCATCGCCGACGTCCTCCCCGCCGACAAGGAACGCCACGTGCGCGAGCTGCAGGATGCGAGCAGCAAGGTCGCCATGGTGGGCGACGGCATCAACGACTCCCCCGCCCTGGCGCGCGCCGACGTGGGCCTTGCCATCGGCACCGGCGCCGACATCGCCAAAGAAGGGGCAGATGTGGTTCTCATGCGCAGCGACCTCATGGACGTCGCCCGTGCCATCGAGCTGTCGCGCGCCACAATTCGCAACATCAAGCAGGACCTGTTCTGGGCGCTGTTCTACAACGGCATCGGCATTCCGCTGGCGGCGGGCGTGTTCTTCCCCCTCACCGGTTGGCAGCTCTCGCCGATGTTTGGCGCCGCGGCCATGAGCCTGTCGAGTGTCTGCGTCGTAAGCAACGCTCTGCGCCTACGAACCTTTAAACCATCAGTTGCGGTGAAATAAGGCGTAACATGCTTAGCTAAACCGCTATTTAGTCCGTACTCCACCGCAACTTTAGGTACTCAACGAAAAGGAGATAATCATGAACTACATCGTTAAAACGTCTGGCCTCATGTGCGGCCACTGCGACGCCACTGTCGAGACGGCACTGCTCAACGTTGCCGGCGTGACCGACGCCGACGCCGATCACGAGACCCAGACCGTCCAGGTAGAGTGCGCCGACACCGTGACCGCCGAGCAGCTCGCCGCCGCCGTCGAGGGCGCCGGCGAGAAGTTCCACGCCCTGTCCGTGACCGCCGCGTAGCAGACGCCGCCTACTCAATCCTCAGAAGTTGCGGTGAAATACGGACTGTTGAGCCGCCCTAGGCCTTTAAACAGTCCGTATTTCACCGCAACTGACGGGGGCATCCGGAAGATCGACCAGAAACGAGGACCCGCCATGATGGCAGACCACAAATCGGTGACCCGCATGCTCAAGACGGCACGCGGCCAGATCGACGGCATCTTGCGGATGGTCGAGGAGGACCGCTACTGCGTCGATATTTCCACGCAGCTCATGGCAACGCAGGCGCTCATTGCGCGCATCAACGCCGACGTGCTCAAGGCGCATATCGAGGGCTGCGTAACTTCGGCAATCGAATCGGGCGACGAAGACCTCAAAGCCGCCAAGCTCGCCGAAATCGAACGCGTCGTCGACAAGCTCTCCAAGTAATAGGGGCATTGGGGACAGACTTCTTTGCACCGTCTTGGTATTCCGGGGACAGGTATGTTTGCACCACATTGGTGCAGATTAACCTGTCCCCCTTGCTCTAAATCGGGTATAAAG
>CAUBQN010000168.1 GCA_958438125.1 uncultured Collinsella sp. | reverse complement strand
TCGAGCGCGACAAAGCCGCTCACGGACAGGCCGTACTTGGGCTCGTCGTCGTTGATGGTGTGGCCGCCCGCGATGGTGCAGCCGGCCTCGACGCACTTGTCGGCGCCACCCGCCAAAATCTGCCCGGCAACCTCAACGCCCAGGCAACTGGGTATGCAGAGCAGGTTCATGGCATGACTCGGCCGCCCGCCCATGGCGTAGATGTCCGACAGTGAGTTTGCCGCGGCAATCTGGCCAAACAGGAACGGGTCGTCGACCATCGGCGGGAAGAAGTCGATGGACTGCACGAGGCCTAAGTTATCGCCAACGCGAAAGACGCTCGCATCGTCGGAGGTATCGAATCCCACGAGCAAGTTGTCGTTATGCACATTGGGTAAATCGCCCAGGACCTGGGCGAGGGCTCCGGGAGCCAACTTAGCGGCTCAACCGCTCGCGGCTGTCATAGACGTGAGCTTAATAACATCGTCAGCCATCGATTCCTCCTCTCATAGGTCAATCAGTTCCTCCCAGTATACGCATGGCGGCGCCGAGAGCGGACGGCGAATGACACCGCCCCTTACATGAGCGCCTGGGCTCGAATGGCCGCGCCGATCGCTCCGGCAAAGCGAGCCTGGGGCGAGGTGGTCACCGGCGACCCCAGTAGCTCGCCCAACCGCTCCACCACGAAGGCGTTCTCGCACAGGCCACCGGTCAGATAGTACGGGGCGCCCGCTGCCTGCCCGGCCATAGTGGCCACGCGCGAGACCACGCTGTCGATCACGCCGCGCGCAATGTTCTCGCGCGGCTCGCCACGACCGATCAGGCTGATGACCTCGCTTTCGGCAAAGACCGTGCACATGCTGGATATCTTGGTGGGCTCACCGGAACGCGCAAGGTCGGCCATCTGCTGCTGGGTAATGCCCAGGCGGTCGGCCATGATCTCCAGAAAGCGCCCCGTGCCGGCGGCGCACTTGTCGTTCATGGCAAACTTGGCCACGCGGCCGCCTTTAAGCTGAATGACCTTGGTGTCCTGGCCGCCCACGTCGATCACGGTACCGTGGTCACCAAACAGGCGCACGGCACCGGTACCGTGGCAGGTAATCTCGGTCACGACCTTGTGCGCATAGGGCACGGCGACACGACCGTAGCCAGTCGCGACCACGCGAGCATCTTCAGCCGTCACGTCATAACCGGCTGCAGCGAGCTCACCGCGCAGGCGCTCGGCCGCATCGACCGAGGAAAACCCGGTTGGCTGCACGCACGTCCACGCCACCGAACCCTCCCCATTGACCACAGCAGCCTTAGCCGCCGTAGACCCGATATCGATCCCGATCCCTATCATGGCTCTCTCCCAATCTAAACATCAAAGGTAGCGGCGCGTTCAGGCGCCTTAGCTCTAGGTTTCTCAGGTGCCGGAGATTGCCCCGAAAGAGGAGCGCAGCGTACTTTGGGTACGCAAGCGACGGTTTGAGGGGCAAGATCCGGTGCCTGAGGAAGCTAGAGGGTTTCGATGAAGGCGGCGATGCGAGTCTCGATCTGACCCATGTCGCCGTTGCTGTAGTCGGTCTCGATCTTCATATACGGAATACCCGCGCTCTCGACAGCCTCCTGCATGCGAGCACTCTCCACGTTAAAGGTGTGGCAGGCCTGGAGCACGTTTTCGACCACGCCATCAACGTGATACTTCTCGCACATGGCCAGCGTATTTTCCATACGACCGTCGTTGGGCGTCATGACCGAGCAGTTGATGTCCAGGTAGCGGTCGGCGATGGCGCGCAGGATATCGGGAGCCTCCGGGTCGATCATCATGGCCGCCGTGCGCTCGCCCGAGCAGTCGTCCATACACACGACCACACCGCCGTTGGACTCGATAGTACGGCCGATCTTGTTGATCACGCCGCCCACCGGGCAACCGGTGATCAGAATGCGCTTGGCATCCGCTGCAACCGGGCGCTCGCCCGCATCGTAGGCCTCGCGCAGCTTGGCGACCTTTTGCTCCAGCTGCTGCGTATAGGCCTCGATATCAAAGCTGAACGTACCGGCAAACATAGTGCTCATCAGGTCGACGCCACTCATGGCCGCAGGCTGGTTGGCCTGCAGCGCGAACATATCGAGCTGCGCCGCACGCAGGCGATTGCGACGACGGACGGCGGCGCGCAGGTCGTCATCAGTAATCGTAATACCGTAGAAGTTCTCGAGCTCCTCCTTGAGCAGGCGGCACTCCTCGTACCAGCCTTCACGCTCGTAGGCGCGATCGCGACCCTGCGGAAGATGCAGAATGTGCGTGCGCTTGAGCTCGTTGAGTAGCTCGTACATCTTCTTCTTGCCGTCGCAGGTGGTCTCGCCGATGATCATGTCGCTAAAGTACGTAAATGGGCACTTTTGCGAGTAGGCAAAGCCGTACGTCGACTTGATGAGCGGGCAGAGGTTTGCCGGCAGCACCTTCTCGGCCTCAGGAATCACCTCGTCGGACGTACCACACAGAGCGACACTTGCGGCCCCCGCGGCATCGATAATCTCGAGCGGCGTATAGCTGCACAAAAAGCCGACCAGGCGATTACCCGCCTGCTTGTAATCCTTGACGCGAATAAACGCCGCCTTGCGTTGCTCGTTGAACTCCTCAAACGTGCGCGGCAACGGCTGCTCAATATTTTCCGACATATA
>CAUBQN010000167.1 GCA_958438125.1 uncultured Collinsella sp. | reverse complement strand
TTTGTCCCAAATCTTATGCACGCGGGGCAAACAAACCTGATTATTATGTCCCACATCTAAAAAGTCGAGTGGATTAGTCGGGTTTTCCCTTGACTAACGCCGAACCCATAGTAACTTTATTCCGAGAAGATTCCTAGGGTTTAATACACCTATGAGTACACCGTATACAGAGAGGGACAGCATGAGCGCAAATCCGCTGCTTTCCATCGAAGGTCTGACCGCCTCCGTGGACGAGAAGACCATCCTCCACAACGTCAACCTCAACGTCGCCGCCGGCGAGACCCACGTGCTGATGGGACCCAACGGCGCCGGCAAGTCCACCCTCGGCCACCTGGTCATGGGCGACCCCGTCTACACGGTCAACGACGGCCGCATCGTCTTTGACGGCCAGGACATCACCGAGCTCACCACCGACAAGCGTTCGCGCGCCGGCCTGTTCCTGAGCTTCCAGGCCCCGGTCGAGATTCCGGGCGTGCCACTGTCGAGCTTTTTGCGCGCCAGCATCGCCGGCCGCCCCGGCCTGGAGATGAAGGGCAAGGAGTTCCGCCGCCGCGTGAAGGAGCTCGCGGCCGAGCTCAACATGGATACCGCCTACCTCAACCGCGAGCTGGGCGTGGGTTTCTCGGGCGGCGAGAAAAAGAAGGTCGAGATGCTCCAGCTTCTGCTGCTGCAGCCCAAGCTCGCCATCCTGGACGAGACTGACTCCGGCCTGGACGTCGACGCCCTTTCCACCGTCAGTCATGGCATGGACGCCTACCGCAAGAGCTGCGACGGCTCCATGCTCATCATCACGCACAACACGCGCATCCTGGAGCACCTGGATGTCGACCGCGTCCACGTTATGGTCAAGGGCCACATCGTGCGCGAGGACGACGCCTCGCTGATCCCCTGGATCGACAAGAACGGCTTTGAGACCTTCGAGCGCGAGGCCGCCGAGCAGCGCGCCCAGGCCGAGGCCGCCGCTGCCGAGCAGCAGGCGTAAAGGGGCGACGCAATGACCAAGAACCGCACCGAGGTCGCGGACATCGACCGCAGCCTCTACGACTTCACCTATGGCGAGGAGGGATTTGAGCGCCTCGACGCCGGCATCACGCCCGACATCGTGCGCGAGATCAGCGCCAAGAAGGACGAGCCGCAGTGGATGCTCGACCTGCGCTTAAAGTCCCTCGAGATCTTTAATCGTTTTCCCGACCCGACGTGGGGCCCCTCCATCGAGGGCCTGGACATGGATAACATCGTCACCTATGTCAAGCCCAACACCGACCAAAAGCACGACTGGGAGTCGGTGCCCGACGACATCAAGAGCACCTTTGAGCGCCTGGGCATCCCCGAGGCCGAGCGCAGCTATCTGGCAGGCGTCGGCGCGCAGTACGACTCCGAGCTCGTCTACCACAACATGCAGGACACGGCGTCTAAGATGGGCATCGTCTACTCCGGCATCGAGGAGGCCCTGCACGACCCGCAGTGGGAACCGCTCATCCACGAGAAGTTTATGACGCTCATCCCGCCCACCGACCACAAGTTTGCGGCCCTGCACGGCGCCGTATGGTCGGGCGGCTCGTTTGTCTACGTGCCCAAGGGCACCAAGCTCGACTTCCCGCTGCAGAGTTACTTCCGTCTTAACGCCAAGGGCGCCGGCCAGTTTGAGCACACGCTCATCATCGTCGAGGACGATGCCGACCTGCACTTCATTGAGGGTTGCTCCGCGCCCAAGTACAACGTGGCCAACCTCCACGCCGGCGCCGTCGAGCTCTTTGTGGGCAAGCGTGCGCACCTGCGCTACTCTACCATCGAGAATTGGTCCAAGAACATGTACAACCTCAACACCAAGCGTGCGCGCGTGGACGAGGACGGCGACATCGAGTGGATTAGCGGCTCCTTCGGTAGCCACGTGGGCTACCTCTACCCCATGAGCGTGCTCAGCGGACGCCGCGCCCGCTCGAGCTTTACCGGCATTACCTTTGCCGGCGCCGGCCAGAACCTGGATACCGGCTGCAAGGTCGTGCTCAACGCGCCCGATACTTCGGCAACCGTCGAGACCAAGGGCATCTCCAAGAGCGGCGGCATCCAGACCTTCCGCAGCTCCATCGTGGCCACGCCCAAGGCCGAGGGCTCCAAGGCAACCGTGAGCTGCCAGTCGCTCATGCTCGACGACCAGAGCCGCTCCGACACCATCCCCGCCATGGACATCCGCGCCAAGAATGTCGACATCGGCCACGAGGCCACCATCGGCCGTATCGGCGACGATAAGGTGTTCTACCTGATGAGCCGCGGTATCTCGGAGGAAGAAGCCCGTACCATGATCGTCAACGGCTTTGCCAACCCGGTCTCCAAGGAGCTACCGCTGGAGTACGCCGTCGAGATGAACAACCTGATCAAGCTCGAGATGGAAGGAGCGATCGGATAATGAAACAGACCACGAACACCGCTGCTACCACCCTTGAGCAGGTCAATGCGATGCCGGCTGCCACATGGGGCTGGCTGAAGATGAACCAGACCAAGCTCGAGCTCTCTGACGAGCTTGCCGCCGCTCCCGCCGAGACCGTTAAGGTTGAGGGCTTGGACGAGCAATTTGCTGGCGTGGCAGACGCGTTCGACGCCGCCATGGACGCCATGGCCGAGCGCTTCCCCGAGCGCCGCGCCTCCGC
>CAUBQN010000166.1 GCA_958438125.1 uncultured Collinsella sp. | reverse complement strand
ATCCTCATGGAGTGGGTCGAGGGCACCTCGCTCAAGCAGGCGCTGCCCCTGCTTCCGCACGACGCCTCGGGCGGGCTGACCATCCAGATGGTCGCCGCCGTCGGAAACGCCGTGCTTCGTGCGCTCTTGATGACCCAAGGCCTCGTGAATCCGGTCATCCATCGCGACCTGTCGCCTGCCAATATCATGTTCCGCACCACTAGCCGAACGCTCGAGCAGCAGATTGCTGATTGTTCCTTTGACCCTTGCCGCATCGACATGGGCTCCGCGACCATGGCTCTCGGCGACGACACGATCACCCGGCGCGCCGACATCTGGCGTTTTGCCACGCCCGCATACGCCGCGCCCGAGATGCTCACGCAGGATATCGAAGGCATCGCGGCCCTTCGCCGTTCGCCGGCAATCGACGTCTATGCGCTTTCGAGCATTCTGTACCAGCTCTACAGCGGTCGCAAACCGTTTGACTTTGAGTCGACGGACGCCGCTGCAACCGGCTCGTTCTATCTTGTAAAGACCAAGACCAAGCCGGCACCGCTCGAGCCGCGCTGCGAGGGCGATGAGGCGCTCGTCCAGATCATCATGAAGGGTCTCTCAGTCGAGCAGTGCGATCGTCCCACCGAGCAGCAGATGCTCGAGGTGCTCTCGGCATACCTCACCGACGCCGAATCCGAAGGCCGCGAAGGTGCAGGAGACGAGGCCGCAATTGATATCGATTCTGGCACGCACCTTAAGGTCGACGTCGCCGGCGAGCGCGCACGAGAGATCCTGAATCAGGCCCGCCACGATGCCATGACCCGCCGCCGCTTTATTATCGGCGGCGCTATCGCAGCCGTTGCGGGGCTCAGCGTTATCGGGGCGGCAACCCATGGCTTTGGCATCCCCGACTACCTTGACGGCATCCGCGGTTCACTTGACGACTACACCTGGGATCAGCTGCAGGAGATTTCGCTCAAGATTAAGGCCGCCGAGACCCGTAGCGAGGCACGCGAGATTGCCAAGCGTTACCACCTGCTCGACGCTGATGGGCATATCCCCTATCCGTGCACCAAGCGTGTCACGCTCACCAACGGGCTGGAGGTCGGCGCGCAGCTTGTGGGCATCCGTCACGATGAGCTTCTGGACGGTACGGGCAAGGCCGGGCTGACGTTTATGTTCGACGCGGGTATTGCCGAGCGCAACGCTGCAGCTGAACCGCCGAGCGCCGGCTGGGCAGATTGCGAGCTGCGGAAATGGCTCAACGGCGACGGCCTTAAGCTGCTGCCCAACGAGTTGCGCGCACTCATTAAAGGGGTCAAGAAGGTCTCGAACAATGTGGGCGCCGCCAACAGCGCATCGTGCCTGAGCGAGTTGCCCGCAACCCTTTGGCTGCCCGCCATGGTCGAGCTGTGCGGTACGCAACCGTCCGATTCGTTTGCCGAGGACTATCACTACCTGGCAGACATCTACAACGGCGAGGGCAAGGAGTATCAGCTCTTCCGCGAGCTCAAGGTAAGTCCGTATACCACGAACGAGATGCTGGTTCGCCAGTGGAAGGGCAAGGACACCTGCTGGTGGGAGCGCACGGTGAGCCCCGACTCATCGGAGACCGAAGGCACGCTCTACATAAACCGTGTGGGCCACGACGGCGACGCCTTTACGTACGCAACGCCTGCGGACAAGCCAAACAAACGAACCTGTGTGATCCCCGGATTCTGTATCTAGGCGGCGGGCGTCTTGCCGTGACGGGACCCCTCCCCGGCAGTTGTCTCGATTTGTAACACTAGCTCGGCAGATACAGGTCTAGATGTTACAGAACGAGACAAACCCCAGCCCCGCGAGACAACATCTCAATCTGTAACAGTAAGGGGTCAAAAACCTCTCTAGATGTTACAGATCGAGACATTTGAGTTGACCGCGGACGGTCTGTCTCGATCTGTAACAGTTATTCGACAAAATCGGGTCTAGTTGTTACAGATTGAGACATTAGACCGGCTACGGCCCGCCGACCTGGCCATCAGCTCAACCAATAACGAAATGTCATACATTTCAATCTCCACTGGACACCCCCAGGGGGTATGGGTGTATAGTATCGGCGGGTTAACAATTCCAACACCGAACTACAGAAAGGAGAAGCCATGGCTCAAGATAAATTCGATGTGGGAGGCATGACGTGCGCCGCCTGTCAGGCGCACGTGGACCGTGCCGTGAGCAAGCTCGACGGCGTCGAGAGCGTCGCGGTCAATCTGCTCGCCGGTTCCATGCTGGTGAACTATGACCCCGCGCAGGTCACCCCCGACGACATCTGCACCGCCGTCGATCGCGCTGGCTACTCGGCCTCGCCCGTCAGCACGGGCACCGACGCTGTCCAAAGCGGAAGTGCGCAAGCCAGGTCCGGCGCCGCCCATATGGAGTCGCCCACCAAAAAGTTGGAGGCCGCCGCCTCTGCCATGCGCACCCGCCTCATCGTCTCGATCGTCTTCCTCATCCCACTGTTCTACATAGGCATGGGGCACATGCTCGGCTGGCCGCTGCCCGGCATCTTCACCGACCACACCCACAGCATGACGCTCGCTCTCACCGAGCTCGCCCTGCTCATCCCCATCGTCTACATCAACGACGCGTACTTTATCAACGGGTTTAAATCGCTCGCGCACGGCGCACCCACCATGGACGCCCTTATTGCCGTGGGCGCCACCGCCTCCATCGCCTGGTCGC
>CAUBQN010000165.1 GCA_958438125.1 uncultured Collinsella sp. | reverse complement strand
AAGTGGGTATGATGGAATCAGCTAGGTCGCGGGGCGTCGCCTGTGTTTGGCGGCGTCCCGTTTTTGTGTTGCAGG
Organism: uncultured Collinsella sp.; assembly: GCA_958438125.1. Taxonomy (GTDB): domain Bacteria; phylum Actinomycetota; class Coriobacteriia; order Coriobacteriales; family Coriobacteriaceae; genus Collinsella. The sequence continues at coordinate 2,636 of CAUBQN010000165.1, read as the reverse complement.
GAGGGTAAGGCATGAACGCCACAGTCGTGATTCCAACGTATTGGGCGGGCGATGACGCTTGCGCAAACGCCCCTGGCACCTATGATCATTCGACGCGACTCAACGCCGACAATCCCGAACTCGACCGCTGCCTGGCCTCGCTTGAGCAGGTACGTGACATCCCGCGCATCATCCTTTTGGTGGTCTGTCCCGTTTCTGCCACAGCCGATGTGTCGCTGCGCGTGCGCGAGATTGTCGACGCGCATCCCACGCTTAAGGTCACCGTTGTCACCAACACCCAGGCCTCGCGCATCGCAGACCGGGTTGCTCAGATCGCGCCCAAGGGTTCGGGCGAGTGCGTGAGCCTGCGAGGCTACGGTGCCATCCGCAACATGGGGCTAGCCTGTGCCGCTGTGCTGGGGCATGACGCGGTTATCTTTTTGGATGACGATGAGACTGTCATCGACGCCGACTTTATGAAGCGCGCGACCTATGCGTTGGGGCAGCAGACACGTCAGGGCTTGCCGATCTTGGTCAAGAGCGGCTATTTCTACGATCGCGACGGCTCGCCGCTGGCTCCCACGGACAAGGCAGGCATCTGCCATCGTTGGTGGACCAAGCGCATCGAGTTCAACCGTTGGATGAAAAAGGCGCTCTCGGGCACTCGCATCTCGCGCTCCAACTACGTGTGCGGCGGCCTGATGGCCCTGCACGCCCGCGCCTTTACGCGTGTGGCCTTTGACCCGTTTATCACCCGCGGCGAGGACTTGGATTACCTCTTTAACATGCGCATGTTTGGCTACGACGTGTGGTTCGATAACGAGTGGACCGTGCGCCATCTGCCTCCGGAGTCCGAAAAGCGCTCACCGCGCTTTATGCAGGATGTATACCGTTGGTACTACGAACGGGCCAAGTTGACATTCGCCGCGCATCAAAAGGAGCTCATTCCCGTTACGGCGGCATCACTCATGCCCTACCCGGGCCCGTGGATTTCGCGCGAGCTCGACGACCGCGTGCGCAAGACCGCTATGGTCCGCAGCGTGTTTACCCGCGAGCATGAGGGATACCTGCGCATCTGGCGCCATGGTATCGGCGAGGCAAAGGCCTATGCGCGCCAAAACGCTGCAAGCTATCTGCGTTTCCAGAGCTTTTGGCCCAAGATCATGGACGGGCTTTGGCGTGACGCACAACTGATCAGTATCCTGGAGGGGGCCGAATGATCGACCGCCGCGCCCAGCGCGATAGTTCAATATCAATCTTTCGCATCATTGCCGTTGCCTGCGCCATTTGCGTGCTGGTGTACTTTATTTTTGCCTTGGTGACCGGTATCGAGCCGATCGCCACGGTGATTGCCTGCGCGCTGCTGTGCATCTTTCTGTGCATCTTTATCTTTTTGACGCTCAATCCCGATTCGGTGCGCTCCCAGTACACCGAGGAGACGCTCTCGGTGGCCTCGGCCATGCTCGAGGACATTAAGGGCGGTCTGACGCAGGAGTCGGCGCGTTTGGTGTGCCGGCGCATTTTGCCCGAGACGCGCGCCATGACGGTGGCCATCACCGACGAGGGCAACGTGCTTGCCTGCGCGGGAGAGTTTGAGGAAAAACTACTGCCAGATTCTCCCATCCACACGCTTGCCACACGCTACGTTATCGAACATGGCATCGTGCAGTCGTTCAACCGTATGGTGGATGTCGTGGGCTCGGACGGCTCGCACAACCAAGTTCCCGCCGGCATTATCGCCCCCATCAAGGTAGGCGATCGTACCGTCGGTACGCTCAAGTTCTACTACAAGACCCCGCGCGCCGTCGACCGTACCCAGTACGCGCTTGCCTCGGGCTTTGCCGAGATCTTGTCCACGCAGCTCGCCATCCACGAGCTCGAGGTGCAAAAGGAACTCACGGCGCGCGCCGAGGTGCGTGCGCTGCAAGCGCAGATTAACCCGCACTTCCTGTTCAACACGCTGAACACCATTGCATCGTTTACGCGCACCGACCCGCTGCGGGCCCGCGAACTGCTTCGTGAGTTCTCATCGTTCTATCGTGCCACGCTCGACAACTCGGGATCGCTTATTCCGGTCTCGCGCGAGGTCGCACAGACCAAGCGCTACCTTACCTTTGAGAAGGCCCGCTTTGGCGAGGACCGCGTGCTTGCGACGTTCGATGTGTCCGAGGACGTGGAAGATACGCTGGTGCCGGCGTTCGTGATCCAGCCGATTGTCGAGAACGCCGTGCGTCATGGTATGGGCGATGACGACGCCCTGAGGATCGACGTGACCGTTCACCAAGACGGCGAGGATGCGATCTTGATTGCCGTGGCCGATAATGGCGTGGGCATGGATGAGGGTATCGCCGCCAGACTGTTTGACGAGCACTCTGCCCGTCCCGACGCCAGCTCTCCCCAGGGTGGCGGCGCCGGTGTGGCCATGCACAATATTTCGGAGCGCATCCATCGCTTTTATGGGCCGCACTCCTATACGCGTGTCGAATCGGCGCCGGGCAAGGGCACCAAAGTGCTCCTTCATCTTGATTTGTCAGAGAGCATCTTTGACATTCAAGAGTAAAATAAAAGGCTACGGGCTCAACGTCATGCGACGGATGCCCGGCGTAGTTAGTTGACGAAAGGTTTTATCCCTATGCTGCGTGCGATGATTGTGGATG
>CAUBQN010000164.1 GCA_958438125.1 uncultured Collinsella sp. | reverse complement strand
ACGCCCTTGTCCATAAAGACCACGCGGTCGGACACCGTGCGGGCAAAGGCCATCTCGTGTGTGACGACCACCATGGTCATGCCGTCGGCCGCGAGCTTGCGCATGACCTCGAGCACCTCTCCCACGATCTCGGGGTCGAGCGCGGAGGTCGGCTCGTCGAACAGCATGATCTGCGGATTCATGCACAGGGCGCGCGCGATGGCCACGCGCTGCTTTTGACCACCGGACAGGCGACCCACGGCGGCGTGCGCGAACTTTTCGAGCCCCACGCTCGTCAGATGCTCCATCGCGACCTTCTCGGCCTCGGCCTTGCTCATCTTTTTGAGCGTGACGGGCGCAAGCGTGCAGTTGTCGAGCACGTCCATGTTGTTGAACAGGTTGAAGCCCTGGAACACCATGCCGATGTCCTCACGCAGCTTGTTAATGTTGCAACGCTCGGCCGTGAGGTCCTGGCCATGGAACCAGATGTGGCCCGCGTCCGGGGTCTCGAGCAGGTTGAGGCAGCGCAGGAAGGTCGACTTGCCCGAACCCGAGGCGCCGATAATGGTGACGACCTCGCCTGATTTGACGGACAGGTCGATGCCCTTGAGTACCTCGAGCGAGCCGAAGCTCTTGCGCAGGCCCTCGACGCGGATGAGCGGCTCTTTAGTTTGTGCGGCGGCCGCAACGCCGGTAGTGGCGGTATCTGCCATGATGATTCTCCTCGTCTTGAGCCTAGTTGGAGCTGGGCAGCGTTGCCGGGGCCTCGGCGCCGAGCTTTTTGCCAAAGGCTTCGAGCAGGCGGCTCGCCACGAGCGTTAGGATCAGGTAGACCACGAGCGCCACGCAGTAGACCTCCATCTGGCGGTAGTACACGCCGGCGACGGTGGTGGTGGCGTACATGAGGTCAAACACGCCGATGACCGAAAGCACCGACGAATCCTTGATGTTGATGATGAGCTCGTTGGTGAGCGCCGGAATCGCGTTTTTAATGCCCTGGGGGAACACGACCTTGCGCATAGCCTGCCACTGCGACAGGCCCAGCGAGCGTGCCGCCTCGGCCTGGCCGGAATCGATGGACTCGATGCCGCCGCGCAGGACCTCCATCATGTAGGCGGTGGAGTTGAGCGAGATGGTGACGAGGCCGGCGGTGAAGGTACTCCAAATCTGGTTGGCCTGGGCGGTCTCGAAGCCCATGCCGCGCAAAACGGTGAAGCCCGCGTAATAGATGAGCAGGCCCTGGACCATCATGGGCGTACCGCGCACGATGGTGGAGTAAACGGTCGCAAAGCCGCGGCCGATGCTCTTAAAGAAGCGCACCAGGTCATTGTCCACGCGGTCGAAGGTCTGAATACGCAGGAACACAAAGAGCAGCGCCAGGAAGAATGCGATGACGGTGCCGAAGGTGGCAAGCGCGATGGTGATCTCGATGCCGCGGATGAAGAAGTCGCCGCTCTTGTAGGTCATGTAGACCAGGCTCGACAAAAAGTCGCTGGGGTTGGAATCCGAGACGATGCTCACCTGCACCAGGTCGATAAACGACATGACGCAGCGGTCCACGAAAAAGATCGCCGCGATGGCGACCACGACGTAGCTGCCTAAGCGTGCGCCACGACAGAAACGCTCGGATGCGAACGGCGACTTTACGCGATAGTCGTTCCAGTGCATGAGTTTGGTGACCAGCGCCGCCGCCGACACGACGAGCCAGGCCCAAAGGATTGCCCAGAGGCAGTCTTGGAACACGCCCGTAGGCGCCAAGAAGCTCAGCGGCGTAGGATTGCGTTGGCTAAACGCCAGGCCGAGCGCCGCGATAACGCTCGTGCCCAAGTACACATAACGGTGGTCGGCCTTGATAAAGGAGGCCAGACGATTGATGGTTTTCATGCTGCCTCCCTATGCCGGCTGACGATCGAGGCACGCGTCCCACATTTGGTCGCGCTCCTCTTGGCTAATGCCCTTGAGTGTCTTGTCGATGAGCTTAAGGAGCTTGTCCGAGCCCTTGCGGCAGCCGACGTTTGCCGCGACCTCCTGCTTAAAGCCCTCGCCCTCGGCAAAATGAATGGGGACGATGCCCGGGTTTTGGGCCATATAGCCCTTCTCGTTCTCGGTGTTGTAGGTCACGGCGTCGCAGGTGCCCTGCAGCAGGTTCGAGAACACCGTGGGGACCGAATCGACCGGGTTTTTGTGCACAACGCCCGGAATCTCGTCGATGACGGTATCGAGCATGGTGTCCTTTTGGCCGAGTACCGTGGCACCGCTAAAGTCGCTGAGCTTGGTCGCATTTTGGTAGGGCGAGCCCTCTTTTACGAACAGGCCAAAGTAACCGATAAAGTACGGGTCGGAGAAGCCGACCGACTCCTCACGCTCGGGCGTGGCGCTCATACCGGCGATGATGAGGTCAATCTGGCCGTTGTTGAGCGAATCGATAAGGCCCGAGAAGCTCTGTTTGACGGCAACGGGCTCGCCGCCGAGGGCCTTGCAGACGATCTTGGCGATCTGTACGTCGTAGCCGTCGGCATAGGCGCCCTGCACGTTGTCGATGGGGATGGTGTACTCGCTGGCCTCGGAGACCTGCCAGTTGTACGGGGCGTAGGCCGCCTCCATGCCAATGCGGATCTTGTCCTTGCCGATCACGGAATCGGACAGGTCGTCGCGACCGCCGCCCGTCGTGGGCTGAACCACCTTGAGCGTGGACGGACGCTGACAGCCGGCGAGCGCGCCGGCGACGACGGAAGCGCTCGCAGCGAGAGCGCTACCCAA
>CAUBQN010000163.1 GCA_958438125.1 uncultured Collinsella sp. | reverse complement strand
ATTCAATCTCGAAAACAGCATTGCCCAGTTGACAAAACTATAGGAACACCCCCCTGAACAGAATCGCCGTTATCGGTTGACGGTGCAGCAATTGCCGCCAGCGGCGACATGAGCGGTTGAGCGATGAGGCCCGCCGTCAAAACGGTTGCGACGGCGCGGTTGGCAACGCCCTTGGCGTTGACGGCCTTGGCCCGAAGCTCAAAGTGCTGTGGGCTATAGTTTGCCATGGCTTTCTCCCTTTGACACGGATGTATCAATACGCCTCGAAGTATAGGTGCCGATTTTTGAATTCTGTTGCGCAACATTGGCGACCGTCTGATCTTTTGAAACTGATACCTCATGACATCACAATTTCGACACATATGAGGGAGTTCGTGAATCATATTTTCGTGAGGTGGCATCCGCTTTGCCATGTACGCTTGTTCTTACGTCATCCGCCCCGCCAGCCGGCATCCAACTAGCGCCCTGCCCGCCTCGGTGTAGAGTAAGACCGACGGGCGGGATACGCGGCCCGTGCCAGAACGAGGTAAATATGAAACTCGATAAACAACAGCTCAAGCGACTGCGTGAGCGCCATCACCGGCGCCATGGCATCCGTCCCGCCCACAGCGAAGTCATGGAGAACGCCGGCCGCTTCCTGAGGCGCGCATTCAACATTCGCGAGGGTCGCGCACCCTATCACGTGATTCGCAGGCGCTTTGTAAACGGGGCGCGCCTGACCGGCTCTCACCTGTGCATCCTCATCATCGCCATGCTCATCGCGAGCATCGGCCTCGATATCGACTCGGACATTGCCATCGTGGGCGCCATGCTTATCTGCCCGCTTATGGGCTCGGTCCTTGCCATGGCATACGGCATCGCCACGCTCGACCGCGAGATTACCGTCGAGGCCATCGCCGGCCTTGCCCTGCAGATGGCCTTTTGCCTGGTCACGTCCACGCTATACTTTAAGCTCTCGCCGCTTGGCACCACCACGGCCGCCATTATCGACAACTCGACGCCCACCGTCTGGGACCTTGCCGTCGCGCTCGCGGGCGGCTTTGCGGGTGGCCTGGGCAACTCACGCGACCAAGAACCCGCCACGCTCATCGCCGGCGTGGCCGTGGCGACCGCGCTCATGCCGCCCCTGTGCGCGGCGGGTTACGGCATCGCCATCGCGAGCGGGTCGCTGTTTCTCTCGGCACTCTACGAGTTTGGCATCAACGTCGTCTTTATCGCGCTGGCGGCCGAAGCCGTGCTGCTTATCTTGCGCGTGCCGCTCAAGCGTGACCTGAACGGAGACGGCGTCGTAACGGCCGAGGAAGACGCCGAGGTTGACGAGCTGTCACGCAAGGTGCGCCGCCGCATCATTGTGGGCACGGTGATCTTTGCCATCCCCTGCATCGTCATGACCGCGAGGTCCATTGGCTCGGCGCAGGCCGGCGTGCAAGACGGCTACGGCGTCACCGAAACTACGCGCGAGCTTGCCGCGGTGCTGCCGGGCTTTAAGGACTACACCGTCGCCGTCGAGACCTCGGCTACCGAGGGCGACAAGAAGGGCCTTGTCGAGCGCCAAACTGTCGCCCACGTGACGACAAGCGAGGCGCTCGGGGCGCACGACCGCCGCGTTGCCCGTAAACTCATCGACCTCAACGTACCCGAACTCGATCGCGTGGAGTTTGACGTGAAGTGATGCCGGCGCGGGATGTTGCAAAACGCACGTAGCTGCTCAGGGTATCGATACCAAAGTGATCGGCTTTGACGAACGGGACTGTTTCGTCGAAGCTGTCTGCAGTGTACTCGGCATCGAGTTGTTCTTTGATGGCTGCTTGCTTCTCGACGTCGTAGGTCGCGACGATCTGATTGTGGAGCTTCTTTTGCTCGTCGGCGAGTTCGTCGTCTGAAGATGAGGCGTCACTCGCGCCGCCCCCCGTAGCGGAGCAACCCATGAGGCCGGCGCCTGCAAGGGCAAACGCGCCCGCCACCGTGCTTACAAGGGCAGTACGGCGCGTGAGCGGCCAGCCGCCTTCGTTACTCGATCCCACGTCGTCACCATCGAAGAATTCCATCGCTGCCGCTTCCTTCATATTCCAGGGCACTTGCCAAGCTCTGTCCAATTTTGGCTCGAAGCTTAACAAGCACCCCTTAAGGCTAGCTTAGGCTCGCGGCAGCCGGAGCTGTTAGCCGCAAGACGCACAAGGGACGCAGGAATGCGATGATCCGCTTTCCTCCGTCCCCGACGGATCATTTTTTAGTACTTGAAGAAGCCCTCGCCCGAGCTTTCGCCCAGCTTGCCTTCGTCGAGCATTTTCTTGAGGACGGAGGCCATGGCCTTAAAGTTGTAGGGCATCATCATTTTCTTGAGCAGAGGGCTCACCAGGCCCGGCACCTTCTAATACTGCATGACGATGTTGTAGGCCGTCTGGATACCCACCGTGTCGAATACGCGGAACGGGCCCTTGGGAGCGCCGGTGCCACGCGTCCACGCGAGGTCGATGCTCTTGGGATCGCTCACGCCCGAGACGTACAGATCAAGGCCCGAAAGCAGCCACGGTACCAACATGGAGTTGAGCAGATAGCCGTTCTTTTCCTTGTTGACGGGCAACGCCAGCATACGGATGTCGTTGGCAAAGTCGACGAGTTCATCGAAGTAGCGCTTGTCGGTCTGGTCCTGTGCCATGACCTCGGTCATGTTGTTCTTCCAGATAGAGTTGGCAAAGTGCAGCGACAGGTACTTCTCGGGGCGGCCGGTGTACTTGGCAA
>CAUBQN010000162.1 GCA_958438125.1 uncultured Collinsella sp. | reverse complement strand
ATCACCTATACCCTGCAGGCTCTTGCCCAGGCCGGTGACCACGTGGTGGCTCAGAAGACCATTTACGGTGGCTCCTACAACCTGCTGGAGCATACGCTCTCCCAGTTTGGCGTCGAGACCACGTTTGTCGATGCCCATAACCTGGAAGAGGTCGAGGGTGCCATCAAGGACAACACCACGGTCATCTATCTCGAGACGCTCGGCAACCCCAACTCCGACATCCCCAACATCGACGCCATCTCCGAGATCGCCAAGAAGCACGGTCTGCCGGTTGTCGTCGACAACACCTTCGGCACCCCGTATCTGTTCCGTCCGCTGGAGCATGGTGCCAATATCGTCGTCCACTCCGCAACCAAGTTCATCGGCGGCCACGGCACCTCGCTGGGCGGTGTGATCGTCGACGGCGGTAACTTCGATTGGAAGGCGAGCGGAAAGTACGCCCAGATTGCTGAGCCCAACCCCTCCTACCACGGTGTCTCGTTTGCCGAGGCTGCCGGTCCCGCCGCCTTTGCAACCTATGTCCGCGCTATCCTGCTGCGTGACGAGGGCGCTTGCATCAGTCCGTTCAACGCCTGGGTCCTGCTCCAGGGCACCGAGACTCTGTCGCTGCGCGTTGACCGCCATGTCGAGAACACCAAGAAGGTCGTTGAGTTCCTGGCTGGTGACAGCCACGTCGCCAGGGTGAACCACCCGAGCCTGCCTGAGCACCCCGATCACGAGCTCTATCAGAAGTACTTCCCCAACGGCGGTGCCTCGATCTTTACCTTTGAGATTAAGGGTGGCCAGGAGGCAGCTTGGAAGTTCATCGATCATCTGCAGGTGTTCTCGCTGCTCGCTAACGTGGCCGACGTCAAGTCGCTCGTCGTGCACCCGGCTACCACCACGCACTCCCAGCTCTCTGCCGAGGAGCTCGCCGAGCAGAACATCACGCCCTCCACGATCCGTCTTTCCATCGGTACCGAGAACGCCGAGGATATCATTTGGGATCTGAAGCAGGCCTTCGCCGCGCTGGACGAGTAAGGCGACTTGTGCAAGGACCCCTTGCGACTCGATAGGTATAACTGCATAAAATGCCTGCTCAAGGCGCCTGTGCGAACAATGGTTGCACAGGTGCCTTTTTTGCATAGAGAGGGTGCAAAAACAGGGTTTTTGGCACGCTTTATGCATTCGAGTTGTGGAAAACTCCTGTTGAGAGGATGTGAGTTTTACGCAATTGACGTGCGCCTTTTGAGTAAAACCGCAGGTCGCGATTTGCTCGGGGTACTATGCAGCGCGATCGAATCACACGCAGCTCAAACGCAGCAAAAACACACTACGGAGGTTTCCAGCTACATGAGGATCGATTCACGAAAACCGAAAGCCGCGGCCCTTTCCGCCGCTCTGACCGTGGCACTTTTGGTGGGCGCCGGCGCAACTGATGCCCACGCGGCAACACTATCCGATACGGTCGGATCTACGCCGTCCGAGGCGACGCTGGTGCAGCCCGTCGACTACCGCGGCGATGGTTATGGCTCTATGCAGGAGTGGAATGCCTCGATGGGGGCAAAGCGCGACTCCCTGGAGATGCGCGCTCAGATCATTATGAATATGTATGGCGACTATGCTACCGATGACGAGCGCGCTGTGCTGCAGGGTTGCATCGACGGTGCGGGTAGCCTGTTGACGATGGGGGAGGTCGACGCCAAGTCGACCGAGCTCGACGAGCTTCGCTCCACGCTTGAGGATGCCAAGCGCGAGGCGCTCGAGGCTGCCGCAGCCGAAGCAGAGGCCGCTGAGGCCGTTCAGGCATCGTATTACAACGCCGGCTCCGGCTCGTCTTACGCGTCTGCTGCGTATTACGCGAACGGCTCGGGCCTGACGCGCTCGAGCGGCGTCAATAACTATAACGGCCGCCGCGAGACTTATTACAGCAGCAACGTACTCTACCATCACCGCACGGGCGAATGGACGCAGGATTCCGAGGGCTTTTGGCGCGATTCCGATGGCTACTACGTCGTGGCCGCGGGCGATAAGGCCCAAGGCTCCACGTTTACCGGCTCCAAGGGTGAGTGCAAGGTCTATGACTCCGGCTGCGCTGCCGGAACCACCGATTACTACACTGGCTGGTAATTTTTCTGCATCACGGATATTTGGCGGACGGGCGTCTTTACCGAGCTTTAGGGCAACGTAAGGACGCCCGTTCTATGTATGCGTTTGAGTTAACAGAGCGCTTACCGTGGCAGTACGCCGCGCATATGGGCGCGGGGCACACTAAGTCACGAGAAACAAAGTCTTTCTCGTGGAGGAAGTGGTCTTGTGAACGCTCGAGATATCGCCGTTGCCGCCGTTGCATTGACGCTTGGTTGCCTTGGTCCTACGGCCGCGCTCGTCGCGGGTATGCAGGGGTCTTGTGGGGCTGCCTCTATCGTGGTCGGTGCGTTGATCGCGGCTGCGCTGCTGGGAAGTGCGGGTGTAGTTCTTTGCCGCGATGGCGAGGACGAGGTGCCTGAGTCGCAACGCTAACTGTTGTGAGGTTGCCGCCGGTCATAGACGAAGATGAAAGCCGCCGCAGGGGAAAGGTTCCCTTGCGGCGGCTTTGCTGTTGAGTCTGTTGACGTGGTGAGCCGGGCGCTACCAGCTTGCCTCGATATCGCGGATGCGCCGATAGAGCCACTCGTTTTGCGGCACTTGGATATCGTGTTTGGCCGCGAGGCGGCAAATGGTGCCCGCGAACTCCTCGACTTCGGTTTTTCGTTGTGCGATGCGGTCCTGCGCCATCGAGGGCATACCGGTGGGGTCGATTCCCTCGATGAGGTGCACCATCTGCGTCAGGTC
>CAUBQN010000161.1 GCA_958438125.1 uncultured Collinsella sp. | reverse complement strand
GCCAGGCCCGCGATTACGAGCGGCAGGCTCAGCAGCTGACCCATGGTGATGACGCCTCCCAGCAGATAACCCAGCTGAGCATCGGGCACGCGCACGAACTCAACGAGAAAGCGGACGATGCCGTACCCCATCACGAACACGCCCATAAACGTACCCTGGGGAAGTAGCGTCTTTTTGCGGCTGAGCACCTGCAAAATACAGAAGAGCACGATGCCCTCTAGGAATGCCTCATAGAGTTGGGAGGGATGGCGCGGCATATCGCCCGCGGTGCCGCCAAAGACCACACCCCAGGGCAGATCGGTCGGTTTGCCCCACAGCTCACCGTTGACGAAGTTGGCGCAACGTCCCAGGCACAGCGCCAGCGGGGCGCCGATCACGGCAAGGTCGGCGACGGTCCAGGCGTCGAGCTTATACATGCGGCACACGATGATGCCGCCCAAGATGCCGCCCACCAGGCCCCCGTGGAAGCTCATGCCGCCCTCGTTGGTGGCAAAGATCTCGAGCGGGTGCGCCCAGTAGTAGCCATCACCGTAAAAGACGACGTAGAACAGGCGGGCGCCAATGATAAGGCCAAAGACCACGCCGACCACGACACTCGTCAGGTCATCAATCGTGATGTTAAAACCCCAGCGACGCTGCGTGCGGTACATGACAACCGCCGTGAGCAGGGCGCCGACCACATAGGCCAGACCATACCAGTAAATCGTGATAGGCCCCGCCGAAATCGCGACAGGATCAAGCATATGGTAGAAGTCGTTGAGCATATCGGTCCCCCTGCTCCCTACATACAAATGCGGCCGCGGGCCTTGCGCTCGCAGCCGCATATTTGGGCGTAACGTCTATGCGGAGTATGCCGTCCGCAGCTTTCGCATCTTAGAACGGCGCGTACTCGTCGTACAGGTCCTCGGCCTCGCCGGAGGCATTGACCTGCTCAACGCGGGTAACGCCGGGCACATGCTCTTTGAGGATACGCTCGATACCCATGGACAGGGTCAGCGAGCTCATGGGGCAGCCGGCGCAAGCGCCCTGTAGCTCCAGTTTGACGACACCCTCGTCGTCGACGCCCACATACTCCATATCGCCGCCGTCGGCCTGCAGGTTGGGGCGAATCTCTTCAAGAACCTTCTTAAGCAGCTCTTCGTTAACAGCCACAGGGGCTCCTTTCTCACAATAACGCGGGCACGCCCGCGGACAGAAGCTATGTTACTACAGCCATGTACCCGCTCACGAGCCGTCCATGCGCGCAGACGCGACTTTCACGAGTAGTCAATTTGGGACGGGCCTCTTTTGGCTGTTTTGCCGCAGCTGGCGTTAGCACGCACTACTGCTGAGCCTGTCCCCCGGTACCAATCTGGACATCGACGATAACCTGGCGGTAGCTGATGCCACAGGAGTCGAGGATGCGGCGGCTGATGCGCCCATCATCGGTGTCGGCGTACTTGTTGTCTAGGTAGACAACCTCGCCCACGCCCACCTGCGCCAAAATCTTGGCGCAGTCGTGGCACGGGAACAGCGTGACGTAGACCGTGGAACCCTCGAGGTCCTTGAGCGAGCCACGGTAATTGAGCACGGCGTTGGCCTCGGCATGGACCACGTAGTTGTGCTTGTCCTGCAGCGGGTCGTCGCTCGTACCCCACGGAAAAAAGTCGTCGTTGAGCGCCGAGGGTGTACCGTTGTAGCCCACCGAAAGGATGCGGTGGTTGGTGTTGGCGATGCACGCACCCACCTGCGTGTTGGGGTCCTTGCTGCGGCGCTGCGCGGCGATGGCCACGCTCATAAAGAACTCGTCCCAGCTAATGACGTCCAGGCGCTTGCCTGACGAAGTTTGATGAAGATCGTCCGACATGGCAGACACCTCCGTAATCGCAACAGTTTGACCCATTGTAGCAGGTGGAAGGTGGAGACGTTTTTGTCCCACCGCCCCATCGCTACGCGCGACGGGGCTTTTGATTGATGTGGTAGAGCTCGGCCAGGCCGCGAAGCGTCAACGCGTCATCGACCGTCAGGCTATGACCGACAAGGGCCGCAAGCGCCTCGGCATCGTCGCCGGTAATGACGATGGGCACGCTGCCCTCCCCCGCGGCCTTGGTCGCGCGCATCTCGGCGAGCACCATGTCGAGCATGCCGTCGATGCGGGCCACCTCGCCCAGAACCACGCCCGAGCGCATGGCCTCACGCGTGTTGCGGCCGATGACATGCGTCGGCGCCGAGGGCTCAACCTGAGGCAGGCGCGCCGCAGCGGCCGAGAGCGAACGGGCGCCGAGCGCCAGCCCCGGTGCGATAACGCCGCCGACAAAGGTACCGTGTGCGTCGATGACCTCGATATTGGTCGTGGTGCCCAGGTCGATCACAATGCACGGCGAGCCGTAGACAGCGCGGGCAGCCACGGCGTCGGCGATGCGGTCGGGACCGATCTCGGCCGGGTCATCGTAGTGCACGGGTATACCGGTCTTGAGGCCCGGCCCCACGGTGAGCACGCGTCCCGTGCAGGTACGGGAAAGTGCTGCCTTCCACGGGCGCTCGAGCGCCGGGACCACACAGCTCAGCACGGCCGCGGCGGGTACGAGCACACCCGGCATGCCCGCATCGGCCGCCAGTGCGGCCATGACCTGCACGAGACGCATGCGCGCCTCGTCTGCTGTGATGCTCGACGGCGTGGTGATCTCGCACGTCGCAAGCGGACATTCCTGCGCCGCGGCCGAATCCTCGGCAAACAGGCCAAAGCGAATGAACGTGTTGCCCACGTCGACCGTCAATATATATGCGCACCCATTAAGCATCGTCGGCGCTCCTTTCGTCTGCCCAGCAGTATATCGCCTACCC
>CAUBQN010000160.1 GCA_958438125.1 uncultured Collinsella sp. | reverse complement strand
TTCCGCATGATGGTCAACTACTTTGGCACCGACTACCCCGAGCGCAAGATGGTCGTCAAAGAGGGCGATGTGCTCGACCTGGGCGGTCACAGCCTGACCTTTATCGGCGCCCCCAACGTTCACTGGCCCGAGGTGATCTTCTCCTACGAGTCCACCGACAAGGTGCTCTTTAGTGCCGACGGCTTTGGCAAGTTTGGCGCCAACGACATCGAGGACCCCGAGGGCTGGGCTTGCGAGGCTCGCCGCTACTACTTTGGCATCGTCGGTAAGTTCGGCAAGTTCGTGCAGGCCGTCCTCAAGAAGGCCGCCGACCTGGACATCCAGATCATCTGCCCGCTCCACGGCCCCGTGCTGACCGAGAACCTGGGCTATTACCTCGACACCTATAACACCTGGTCGAGCTACCAGCCCGAAGACGAGGGTATCACGATTGCCTATGCGAGCGTGTACGGGCATCTGAAGGCTGCTGTCGAGGAGCTCGCATCTGCGCTTGAGGCTCGCGGCCAGAAGGTCTCCGTCTTTGACCTGGCTCGTGACGACATGGCCGAGGCCGTTGAGGATGCGTTCCGCTACGACCGTCTGGTGCTCGCTTCCATCACCTATCAGGGCGAGATCTTCCCGTGCATGAGCACCTTCATCCATACGCTCGCCGAGCACGCCTACCAGAACCGTACGGTGGCACTCGTCGAGGCCGGCTCTTGGGCACCCGCGGCTGCCAAGGTTATGACCAAGGAGCTCGAGGGCATGAAGGACATCACCCTGACGAAGAACAAAGTGACCGTCCTGGGTTCGCTCAACGACGCCTCGCGCGCTCAGATCGAGGCCCTCGCCGACGAGCTTTCCAAGTAGCGACACGTTCACTTTTGACGCTCAACCATCACAACCACCACAAAGGGGACAAGCACCTTTGTGGTGGTTTTTGTTTAAGTGCCGGCGATGATGAGGGCTGGACGTGCGCTGTCGGTGGCCTCGGCGATTGAGGCGGCGACGGCATGATCGGGGTCACGGTCCATCACGATGGTGTCAACGTCGGCAAGCTCGGCAAAGCGGTACATGCCGCGTCCGTTAACCTTGCTGGCGTCCATGAGGGCGACGCTTTGATGGGCCGCGGCGATCATCGCCGTTTTGGTCTCGGCCATCTGGGGAAAGTCGGTCGTAAAGCCGCAGCTGGAGACAAAGGCGCCGGGGCACATGACGGCCAGATCGGCATGGACCATTTGGAGCGCCTGCATGGTGAGCGGTCCGTACAAATAACGATGGCCTTTGCGCAGCGCCCCGCCCAGCATGACGACATCGACCGAGGGCATGCTCTCGTCGATGTAATCGGCAATGGTAATGTCTGCCGTGATGACGGTGATACCGTCGCGCTGATCGAGGAGCCGGACGAACTCGAGCGCCGTGGTGCCCGAGTCGACGAGCAGCGTGTCGCCGTCATTGACGAGCTCGATGGCGCTTTGCGCGATGGCCTGCTTGGCAGCGACGTTGACATTGATGCGGCGATCCTGCGTGGAGACGGTCAGGCGTTTGTGGAGCGAGACGGCACCGCCGTGCGTGCGGCGCAGCTTGCCTGCTTCGGCGAGCGCGTCCAGGTCGGCGCGGGCGGTGACGGAGGACACGCCAAAGGTCTGGGCGATTTCTGCTACCTGCACCGAGGCATTATGCTCGAGCATTTCCATGATGGCGGCACGACGCTCATCGGCGAAGGCTCGGGTTGTCGCATGGGCCATAGCTGCTCCATTCTCGGCAAAATTTGCAGGAATTGTGTTGACTCTATTTTCGTTCATTTTCTTTTTGAGTAAGAAAACACCTTTCGATTACTTATCTTTTCTATAAAAGAAAGACGCTGAACGCCTAAAATTCAATATCGAACATGTCCACTCTGCTCAAATTCCTTCCGTTTACTTTTCAAAAACGACTGTATTGACCTGCATGGGCTCAATATCTCGCACGTGCAAAGCCGCTGAATTTCATACAATGAGCGCAGTAAAACGCAAGGTAAAACGCCTTGTGAACAACTACGCCCGATGTCCAGATGCGGGCGAGGGAGAGGAGCAAACGCTCATGGCACTTGTTACCACCGAAAAGATGCTCAAGGACGCTCAGGCCGGCCACTACGCCGTCGGCGCGTTCAACGTCGAGAACCTCGAGTTTGTTATGGCCGTTCTGGCCGCTGCCGAGGAGACCAAGTCCCCCGTCATCATGCAGACCACCCCGGGCACCATCAAGACCGCTGGTCTGGACTACTTCTACGGCATGGTCAAGGCTGCCGCCGAGCGCGCTTCCGTGCCCGTCGCTCTGCACCTCGATCACGGCGATGGCTATGACCGCTGCATGCAGGCTTTCCGCACGGGCTACACCTCTGTCATGATCGACGGCTCGCACGAGTCCTTCGAGGACAACATCGCTCTGACCAAGTCCGTCGCCGACGCTGGCCGCGCCATGGGCGTGCCCGTCGAGGCTGAGCTTGGTAAGGTTGGCGGCAAGGAGGACGACGGTCCCGCGGTTGAGGGCGAGAGCCCCTACACCGATCCGGCCGAGGCCAAGGAGTTCGTCGAGCGCACCGGCTGCACCTCTCTCGCTATTGGCGTTGGCACCAGCCACGGTGTGTACACGAGCGATCCACACATCGAGCAGTCCGTGGTCAAGGCCATCCGCGACGCCGTCGACGTGCCGCTGGTCCTGCACGGCACCTCTGGTGTGCCCGATGAGCAGGTTGCCGAGGCTGTGAAGAACGGCATCTGCAAGGTTAACTACGCCACCGAGCTGCGTCAGGCCTACACCAAGGGCTTCATGGCCTACATGGCCGAGAACCCCGCCTGCTTCGATCCCAAGAAGCCGGCCAAGGAGGG
>CAUBQN010000159.1 GCA_958438125.1 uncultured Collinsella sp. | reverse complement strand
TGGCCGAGGCGCGCGGCGATGACGATGCCGGCGTGGAGGCGGCGAGCGTGGGCATCAACCTGCCGGCAGACTACTTCTTGTCCGAGGAGTACATGCCGGCGGTGGACCAGCGCGTGCTCGTGTACCGCAAGCTCGCGGCGGCTGAGGACTTGGAGAGTATCGACGAGGTGCAGGAGGAGACCGAGGCCGCGCATGGCGAGCTGCCGTTGGCGGGACTCAACCTGTTCAACCGCGCGCGTATCCGCATCCGCGGCGAGCGCTTGGGGCTCGAGAGTGTCACGCTCAGCGGCGGACGCATCACGTTTTTGGGCGTCGAGGTGCCCAAGAAAGTGGCCTTTGAACTTAAGACCCGCTATGGCGCGGTGAACTTCCCCAAGAGCCGCAAGCTGTCGGTGCCCTACAAGGCGGGCGCCGGCGCGGGCAGCGGCCTGGGCCGCGGCCTCGACGCCAACGACGGCACCGGCCCGGTGGCGGCGGCGCTCATGCTGCTGCAACAGCTGGGTGCTAGCGACGACGACTAGCGGGTCGACGCTGCAAACGCCCCATTTGGGCAATCTGACCCTCACTCGTCGGTCGCGTACGCAAGTACGCTTCCCTCCTCCTTCGGGCCACCTTGCCACAAATGGAACGTTTTCGCTTACTTATGCTCAACCTGTAAGGGTATTTACGGGACAAAGCCATCTTCGTCTCACCCACATTGCAGGTTGACCGCCCTTCGCCCGACCGAAAGGAAAGCATGTTCGGATACATCTATAAGAAAGATGTCGCCATTATCGCGGTTGTCCTGTGCCTTTGCCTGGGCGTGGGCAGTTTCTTCGATTATCAGATCTCGAGCGCGCTGTTCAACGTCGGCAGCATGTACGGTCGCTTTATCGAGGCCGCCGGCGAGCTGCCGTTCGAGCTGACGGCGAGCATCGCGGGCGTTATGCTCGTGCGCGCGGTGCGTCCCGACTCCAGGGGGAGCAAATGGCTCGCCGTGCTCGGCATCCTCGTCAACGTTGGCCTGGCCGGCTACGAGATCGTTTCGTCCCTGCGGGTTGGCGGCAAACTCATCGCGGTTCAGTTGGTGCTGACGTTTGTGCTGGTCATCGCCGCTAACCTTGTCGTCTATCGCCTCACGCGCACGACCGAGCCCGACGAGCTCACGCGCTGGGCGTTGATGGTGCTTGTCGTGTGGGTCGCTCAGGCCATCATCCTCAACGTGATTGTCAAGCCGCTGTGGTCGCGCCCACGCATGCGCGTGATCGAGGTGACGCAGGGACTCGAGTTTCGGCCGTGGTGGGTGATCGGCAACCCCGACAAGTGGGCCTATATTGCCGCCGGTGTAGCCAAGGACGGCTTTAAGTCGTTTGCGAGCGGACACACGGCGCACGCGGCAATCGGCCTCATGCTCGCCGGGCTTCCCGCAGCGGCTTTTAAGGAAAAACCGTCGCGCCGTCGTGTGGTCTTTTGGACGGCGGCTGTGGTCGCGGCGCTCGTCGCGTTTGGCCGCATCGTGATCGGAGCGCACTTTTTGAGTGACGTGAGCTGCGGTTTTGCTCTGGTACTGGCACTTGAGTGCCTTGCCGCGCGCATTGCCTATCCCAGCGGCGTACAATAGCTCCGTTTGAATCATCTGGCCGATACCCGGTAAGAGAGGATTGCCATGCTCGCGTTCAACAACGACTATTCCCACGGCGCACACCCAGCGGTGCTGCAGGCGCTCGTCGACACCAATATGGAGCCGCAGCCCGGCTACGGTACCGATGCACATACCGAGCGTGCCAAGCAACTTATTCGCGAGGCCTGCCAGGCGCCTGACGCCGACGTGTTTTTCCTGGTGGGCGGCACGCAGGCTAACGCGACGGTGATCGACATGCTGCTTGCGCCGTACGAGGGCGTCGTTGCTGCCGAGACTGGCCACGTTGCCTGCCACGAGGCGGGCGCCATCGAGTTTGGCGGCCACAAGGTGCTCACCATCCCCGGCTACGAGGGCAAGATGCACGCCGAGGACCTCGAGAACTATATCCAGGTGTTCTACGAAAACGAGAGCTACGAGCACACGGTGTTCCCGGGTGCCGTGTACGTGAGCCTATCGACCGAGTACGGCACGCTGTACTCCAAGGCCGAGCTCGCGGCGATTCACGCAGTGTGCCAGAAGCGCGAGATTCCGCTGTTTGTGGATGGCGCCCGCCTGGCCTATGCGCTGGCGGCCGATGAGTGCGACATTACCCTGCCCGAGCTGGCGCAGCTGTGCGACGTGTTCTACATCGGCGGCACCAAGTGCGGCGCGCTCTGCGGCGAGGCTGTGGTGTTCTGCGGCATGCGCGCCCCGGCGCATCCCATTCCGCGTATTAAGCAGCACGGCTCGCTGTTGGCCAAGGGCCGCCTGACGGGCGTGCAGTTTGAGGCGCTCTTTACCGACGGCCTGTATTTTGAGATTGGCCGTCAGGCGATCGAAACCGCGCAGGCGCTTCGTCGCGTGCTGCACGAGCACGGCTACCGGTTCTTCTTGGAGACGCCGACTAACCAGCAGTTCGTGATTCTGCCCAACGAGGACATGGCCCGCATTCGCGAGCATGCGGCGATCGAGTACTGGGAAAAGTACGACGAGACCCACACGGTGGTGCGCTTTTGCACCAGCTGGGCCACGACGCAGGAGGATATCGACGCGTTGGCGGCTGTCCTGTAGCCTGATGTAATGACGGGGGCCGCCTTGCGCTGGGTTTGGCGCAAGGCGGCCTCTGTTTTTGAGGGGGAATGGTTGTATGACCGAGATGTCCGAGCCGACGATTCGCCTGGCGACGCCCGATGATGCGCCGGCGTTGCTTGCCATCTATGAGCCGTATGTGCGCCAGACGGCGATTACCT
>CAUBQN010000158.1 GCA_958438125.1 uncultured Collinsella sp. | reverse complement strand
CTCGAGGACAAGGTCTCCTCGACCAACGTCGCTTACGTCGCTCAGGTGCGCTAAATCGCACTTGCAAGCACACTTGCATTGCAAAGGGCCCGGAAGGCTTTGCCTTCCGGGCCCTTTTCTGTGCCAATGCCGACGCACGGCAAAACACGCACTCATTTCTTTACCAAAAGTGCGAAATCCACCCTTCGAGGCTCAAAGAATAAAGTCCCAAGCGCTAAAAATGTTCGCCCGGTGGCAAACCCACACCTCACGCAGGGCTGATAAATCGTTTTAGCAAGGTCCAAATCGACCGCGTTTTCGGAAGTGCGGGGAAAAATCGCTCACCCCCGAGCACAAGCCCTTTTATTTCGACAAAACCCCTGATAAAGTTGGCTCAAATACCGCTTGTGCTTAGCCTGTTTCTCTTTTCCCCGCACTTCCGAAACCGATAGCTTTTCTAGCCCAAACAACGCTCAAACGATCGGATTGCTATGTCATTTCTTGCCTGCGGACCCACGGCTTTTCAGTACTATCGCATCCCGCCCCAGATACTGGGACTCTATCCGGCAATCCTGCCGCCCAACCATGACCATCGCTTGGTGCATTACTCAAAACAACCAGTATTTAAAGACTTGCTTGGCACACCAGTTTGGAGATTCGTGAGCGAAAGAAAACAGCGCGCGAACGGAAAGCTATTTCATAGCCGTCTGCTGACCCAAGAGCCACCTCCTGGATCATTTAGACAGACTGAGCATGGGTTTGATGTCACATCGCCCGAGTTCACGCTGCTCAACCTCGCTACACAGGTCTCACACAACCAGCTGCTCATGGCATGCTATGAAATGTGCAGCTCCTTCGCAGTGTTTAAGCCCTGCAAACGTGCACAACAACAGCTTGATGAAGCAATATCGCTTAAGCTCATCCCGCCCGACTGCGGTTGGGAACGCGTTGTCGACACCAAGGGCAACAACACCAACCTTTGGAAGCACCCACCACTCCTCAGCGCGGCGAATATCGCCACGTTCGCTAAACAGGCCGCAGGCCTACGCGGCATCAAGCAACTCCGTTGGGCCGCCGAACGCATGACGGGACAGACCGCCTCACCCTTCGAAGTCCAGACCTCCATGCTCGTCTCGCTCCCCCGCGACGAAGGCGGCCTGGGCATCGATATCGCCAACAATGTGCGCATCCCGCTCAGCGACGCCGCACGTTCGCTGTATGACAAAACCTGCTGTTACGCCGATATCCTCATCGAAAGCGCCACCGACAGCATGGGCGTCATTCTGGAATGCCAAGGCCGCTCCGCCCACGGCAGCGAAGCCGCGAGTCTCTCCGATGCCGAGCGCGCCACCGCACTTACAAGCATGGGCTACGATGTCATCCAAATTACCTATGGCCAGATTAAGGATAAGAAGAGCTTCGACCACATAGCCGAGCTCATCCATAAAAAGGCTGGGCTTACCTACGTCCCAAAGACTAAACAGGAGCGCACTGCCGAAGATGTCCTTCGGCAAGAGCTACTTGTCGATTGGGTTGAGCTATTCACTGCCGGGCCGGCCAGCTAGCAGCTAGCGATCAGGGGCAGAGCGGGCACACCGGGTGATGCGACGCGGGCGGTAAAACCCGCCTCGGTTAGCTCGACGACCTCGGTAAACGTTGTGTCAAAGAACGCTTCGCTCAGCAGGCGGTACGGTGGATGATCCGGCTCGCCGGGGTTCTCGCGCACGATCTCGTGCATGACGCCAATGGTCTTGAGCACATAATCTTGCGGAATCGAATACTGACCAAACTGGGCCGCCGCGGTATACAGGCGATCGGTCGCACGCGGGATAGAAACAATGCCGAGCGTCTTGCCAAACCAGTCAAAGTCGCCTTGCTTTTTAATGCGGAATTCCTCGCACGGCTTGCCGCCGTGCGCCTCCAGATACTGATTCACGCGCGTATTCCACACGGTATCGGCCACGAGGTGAGACCAAACACCCAGTGTCAGATCGAGCAACGACTGCGCCACGTCCTCGGGCGCGAGCGAAAGCTCGCTTGCGCCGGGACCGGCAACCGGCTCGGCGTCCTTGTAGCGTTGGGGATAATGCACCCGATTGAGCCGCTCGCGCTCCTCGGCAATCGAGGTCGCGGCAGCCGGCGTACCAACAGGCGCCCCTTTGAGCAGCGGCGCCACATAGGTGTCCCAAAACTCATGCTCGCGCGGCTTAGGGATGGGCTCAGGCTTGGCAAAGTGCGTAATGCGGTACGGGATGGGATCGGCGATGCCAGGGACCATATAGCCCACGAAGATATCCGGAACCACGCAGCCAAACAAAAAGGCATTGCGGTCGCGCACGTTATCGGCAAGCGTGCCAGCACGCGCCAGCAGTCGTTCCGTCTGAGCGATATGAATATTCCAACTTGGCATAGCCACCCCCGTAAAACCCGGATAACTATACCATTCACGGCAAGCCACGCGCGCGGCCGCAGCCCTACTACGCAGCAACTATTCCGCAGTGCCGCTTTCGGTTCCATACGATGCCACGGGTGCCGCGACCACGTGGTGATATCGATCGATATAGATGGCGCGGGCACCCAGGCGTCGCACCAAATCCTGATGATGCGTGCTCATCAAGACCGTCTTACCGGCAGCAACATAGGCCAGTAGAAAGTTGACCACGATGTCGCACGAGTCTTCGTCAAGTCCGTTGGTAGGCTCGTCGAGCACCAGGATATCGGGGTTCATCGACACGATGGCAGCCAGCGCAACGCGCTTCTTTTGCCCGCCCGAAAGCTGATAAGGCGAGGCATCGACCAGATCGGCCACCTGGAACAGCTCCATGGCATCGCGGACGCGGCGCTCGAGCTCGTCTGCCGGCAGCCCCATTTGAGCCGGGCCAAACGCAA
>CAUBQN010000157.1 GCA_958438125.1 uncultured Collinsella sp. | reverse complement strand
CTCGAGGACAAGGTCTCCTCGACCAACGTCGCTTACGTCGCTCAGGTGCGCTAAACCGCACTTGCAAGCAGATTTGCATTGCAAAGGGTCCGGAAGGCTTCGCCTTCCGGACCCTTTTTCTGTGCCAATGCCGGCGCACGGCAAAACACGCACTCATTTCTTTACCAAAAGCGCGAAATCCACCCTTCGAGGCCCAAAAAATATAGCTCAGGCGCTAGAAGTGTTCACCCGGTGGCAAGACCACACCTCACGCAGGGCTGATAAATCGTTTTAGCAAGAACCAAATCGACCTGGTTTTCGGAAGTATGCGGCAAAATCTGGAACCTCCGAGCACACCCTGTTTTTTCGCAACAAAATGCCTGATAAACTAGCCTCAAAAGCCAGGTCTGCTCATAGGGTTCAGATTTTGCCGCATACCTCCGGATTGACGCTGGCATCACTCGCTTCAAAGAGATGATTTCGGCCAGGAGGGCATTATGGACCTGACGCTTTGTGGGCAATCCGCCTTTAACTACTACCGCATCCCGCCGCAGGTATTAGGCCTTTACCCCGCCATTAGCCTTGGCAATATGGATCGCAGATGTTGCGGCCTCGGAAGTCATGCAGTTGTAAAAGACCTGCTTCACGCACCGCTTCACAGGCTTGTATTCACTCGGGCACAATCCGGGTCGCGAAGCCTGTTTAAATCGCACCTCCTGACCCAAGAACCACCTCCCGGGTCGTTTAGGCAGACTGAACATGGATTTGATGTCACGTCGCCCGAGTTTACGCTGCTCAGCCTTGCTACGCAGGTCTCACGCAACCAGTTACTCATGGCTTGCTACGAGATGTGCAGCTCCTTTGCAGTATTTAAGCCCTGCGAGCGAACACAACAACAACTCGATGAAGCTATTTCGCTTAAGCTCATTCCACCCAACTGCGGCTGGGAGCGTGTTGTCGACACCAAGGGCAATGGCACTAACCTGTGGAAGCGCACGCCGCTTCTTTCCGCAGCGGATATCGCCACGTTCGCCAAGCAGGCCGCAGGCCTGCGCGGCGTTAAACAACTGCGCTGGACAGCCGAGCACATGACGGGGCAAACTGCCTCGCCCTTCGAAGTACAGACCTCCATGCTTGTCTCGCTCCCCCGCGACGAGGGCGGCATGGGCATCAACATCGCAAACAACGTGCGCATCCTACTCAGCGACGCCGCGCGCTCACTGTATTACAAAACCTGCTGCTACGCCGATATCCTCATCGAAAGTGCCACCAACAGCATGGGCGTCATTCTGGAATGCCAAGGCCGCTCCGCCCATGACAACGAAGCCGCAAGCCTCTCCGATGCCGAGCGCACCACCGCCCTCACAAGCATGGGCTATGACGTTATCCAGATAACCTATGAGCAAATCAAGGACAAGAAGAGCTTTGATAGCATCGCCGAGCTCATTCATAAAAAGGCGGGGCTCCCCTACATCCCAAAGACCGATCAGGAACGCACCACCGAAGATGCCCTGCGGCGGGAGCTGTTGGTCAATTGGGATGAACTGTTCTCCGTTAAGCCGGCCGGCTAGCAGCTAGCGATCAGAGGGACTGCGGGAACGTCAGAAGCAGCAAGGCGAGCCGCAAAGCCCGCCTCGGTCAGCTCGACGACCTCGGTAAACGTTGCGTCAAAGAACTCCTCGGTCAGCAGGCGGTACGGCGGATGATCGGGCTCGCCGGGGTTTTCGCGCACGATCTCGTGCATGACGCCGATGGTCTTGAGCACATACTCCTTATGGATGGGATACTGCCCAAAACGCGTCGCAGCGGTATACAGGCGATCGGTCGCACGCGGGATGGAAACAATGCCCAGCGTCTTGCCAAACCAGTCAAAGTCGCCTTGCTTTTTAATGCGGAACTCCTCGCACGGCTTGCCGCCGTGCGCCTCCAGGTACTGATTCACGCGCGTATTCCATACGGTATCGGCCACCAGATGCGACCAGACACCCAGTGTCAAATCGAGCAACGACTGCGCCACATCTTCGGACGCAAGCGAGAACTCACGAGCGCCGGGACCGACAACCGGCTCAGCATCCCTGTAGCGCTGGGGATAGTGCACGCGATTCAGTCGCTCGCGCTCCTCGATAATCGAGGTCGCCGCGGCTGGCGCACCGGTGGGCGAACTTTTAAGCAACGGTGCCACATAGGTATCCCAGAACTCGTGCTCACGCGGCTTAGGGATAGGCTCGGGCTTGGCAAAGTGCGTAATGCGGTACGGGATGGGATCGGCGATGCCAGGGACCATATAGCCCACGAAAATATCCGGAACCACGCAGCCAAACAAAAAGGCATTGCGGTCGCGCACGCTCTTGGCAAGCGCACCGGTGCGCTCCAGCAAACGCTCCGTCTGAGCGATATGAATGTTCCAGCTTGGCATAGCCACCCCCATAAAAAACCTGGATAACTATACCATCACGGCAAAGCCGCGCGGGCGGCTACGCACGCTCTACGCAGCAACTATTCCGCAGCGCCGCTCTCGGTTCCATACGACGACACCGGCGCCTCGACCACATGGTGATATCGATCGATATAGATGGCGCGGGCACCCAGGCGCCGCACCAAATCCTGATGATGTGTGCTCATCAAGACCGTCTTACCCGCCGCGACGTAGGCCAGCAAGAAGTTGACCACGATGTCGCATGAATCCTCGTCGAGCCCATTGGTAGGCTCGTCAAGGACCAAGATATCCGGGTTCATCGACACCACCGCAGCCAGCGCAACGCGCTTCTTTTGCCCGCCCGAGAGCTGATAGGGAGAGGCGTCGGCAAGGTCGGCAACCTGGAACAACCCCATGGCATCGCTCACGCGGCGCTCGAGCTCGTCTGCCGGCAGCCCCATTTGAGCCGGGCCAAACGCAA
>CAUBQN010000156.1 GCA_958438125.1 uncultured Collinsella sp. | reverse complement strand
ATGTCGGTCCAGTCGAGCTTCTGGCTTGCGCGGGCCTCGGCCTCCATCTCCTCGTAACGAGCCAGACGGGCCTTGTTCTTGGCCTGGCGAGCCTTGGGCGAGCTGCGTACCCACTCGAGCTCGGCCTCCATGCGCTTGGCGAGCTTGGCGTCGCGGTTGCCCTGCGCCTCGATACGGGCGGCCTTGGTCTCCAGATACGTGGAGTAGTTGCCCTTGTAGGGATAAAGGTGACCGCGGTCGACCTCGCAGATCCACTCGGCAACGTTATCCAGGAAGTAGCGATCGTGCGTGACGGCAAGCACCGCGCCCTGGTAGTTGTGCAGGAAGTGCTCGAGCCACAGGATCGACTCGGCGTCCAGGTGGTTCGTGGGCTCGTCGAGCAGCAGCAGGTCGGGAGCTTCGAGCAGCAGCTTGCACAGGGCCACGCGACGGCGCTCGCCGCCGGAAAGTACGTTGACCGGCATGTCGGAATCGGGCAGCTGCAGGGCGTCCATGGCCTGGCCGAGCTTGGAATCGATATCCCAGCCGTCGGCGGCGTCGATCTCGTCCTGGAGCTTTCCCATCTCGGCCATGAGGGCGTCCATGTCACAGTCCGGGTCGCACATCTCCTCGCCGATCTTGTTGAAGCGATCGACCTTGGCGATCATGTCGCCAAATGCCATGCGCACGTTCTCGATGACGGTCTTGTCGTCGTCGAGCGGCGGCTCCTGCTGCAGGATACCCACGGTGTAGCCGGGGGTGAGCCTGGCATCACCGTTGGAGACCTCCTCGATGCCGGCCATGATCTTGAGCAGGGTCGACTTGCCCATACCGTTGGGGCCCACGACGCCGATCTTGGCACCGGGGTAGAAGCTCAGGGTCACGTCGTCAAGGATTACCTTGTCGCCATGGGCCTTGCGAGCCTGATACATCTGGTAGATAAACTCCGCCATATGTCTGTTCTATCCTTTCTACCTGCTGTTTCCCTATTCTTGATTCGCTTTAGTGGAAACGAAATGAGGGAACCAGCTCTGAAACGTAACGAAAAAGGGGCATGGTTGCCCACACCCCCTAATACTACCTGGGAAAAGTCCCCCGGAACATACTATGAACTGCGTACGCTAGTTTTCCGCAACCTTAACGAGCGGCTCGCTGCGATTTGCGCCACAACAGATACGAGTAGACGTAGACGGCTCCAACCGAACCAAACGCCAGAACCGCAATCACCGCGGCGACGACTTCACTCGAAAGCACGCTGCCTGCCACGCCCATCACAATCAGGCCAATACCCAGCACCATAAAGCAGGCGCCGCCAAAACGCTGAGTACGGCGCCAGTTCTCGGGATCGGCAAGCGCCCAAGGTGTCTTGATACCGAGCGTATAGTTCTGCTTCACACGCGGCAAGTAGTTGCCTACGCCGATGAACAGCAAACCGACAACACCGGAAATCAGCACGTTAACCGAACCGACCGACGGCACCACGCCCCAGACCGTAAGCTCTCCCAGCCAGCTTATGGCGCACATGAACAAGGTGAAGGCGATTACGAAGCCCTGGTAGAACTTGCCCGAGGTTCGATATGCCTCACCTTTGGGGTCGATGCGCGGCACCACGCAGAACATTGCGAGAAGCGCCAGAGGCAGCGCGCCGAGCGCGGAGGCCATCCAGCTAGGACCCCAACCGTCGACGGCGCCGTTCGCGCCCCAGTGCGTGGGAATCTGCGCAGGCAAGCTCGGCATCACCATGAGGTGCGCTACGACATTGGCGACGCACAGAGCGACCAGCGCAATCCACACGCGCGACGATACCCCCGTGGGGTGAATGCCCTTGTTTTCGTTATTCATCCTTATCACCTTCAGTGTTTGTAAAGCCCATAAACCAGCCAATTAAATCCTGCATGACGGTGGTGTTTAAGCTGTATACGATGTTTTGGCCATGGCGCTCGTCGGTCACCAACCCGGCATTTTTGAGCGTCGCCAAGTGATGGCTTAGCGACGGCTTACTGATATCGAAATGCTCGGCAAGCTCCCCCGCCGTGCAATTGCCCTCGCGCAGCAACTCCAAAATGCGCCGTCGCGTTGGATCGGCAAGCGCCTTAAAACCCTCTCCCGGCATAAGACCTCCTCTCATCATCTCTCATGACGCGCACACTATACTCGATATTTAGATGTTTGTCTAACTATCTAATCGCAATGCTTCAAACCACATCAAAGCAAACGCCATCGCAACCTATGGGCGATTACCTATAATGACGATAGCTAAAACACGATTCGCTTCCCCATCGGAGGATATCTATGACCGAAACCGCTGCCGCAGCCGCCATCGAGACACGCGACACCAAGCTCGAGATTATCATGGGCCGCGAGGCACTCGATAAGCTCGCCGATGCTACGGTGCTAGTGCTCGGCTGCGGAGGCGTGGGCTCCAACTGCTGCGAGGCACTCGCCCGCGGCGGCATCGGTCATTTCGTCATTCTGGATAAGGACATCATCGCGCCCAGCAATATCAATCGCCAGGCCATCGCCTTTCACAGCACCGTCGGCAAGCGCAAAGTCGACGTCATGGAGGCTATGATTCACGACATCAACCCTACCGCTACCGTCATCAAGCGCACCGAATACCTGCTGAGCGACAACATCGATGATTTCTTCGCGAGCGTTTTGGAGCAGAC
The DNA here is from genome assembly GCA_958438125.1 of uncultured Collinsella sp. GTDB lineage: Bacteria > Actinomycetota > Coriobacteriia > Coriobacteriales > Coriobacteriaceae > Collinsella. The sequence goes on along the minus strand of CAUBQN010000156.1, from coordinate 282 downwards.
GGACGGCAAGCTCGACTACGTCGTCGACGCCATCGACACCATCTCGGCCAAGCTCACCATTGCCAAATATGCTCAGGTCCACGACATTCGTTTGGTTAGCTCCATGGGCGGGGCCAACAAGCTCCATCCCGAGTGCCTCCGCTTTGCCGACATCTTCGATACGGTACGTGACCCCATGAGCCGCATTATGCGCAAAGAATGCAAGAAGCGCGGAATCAAGAGTCTGCATGTACTGTTTAGCTGCGAGGAATCGGTTAAGACACAGCCCCGCGACCCTTCCAA
>CAUBQN010000155.1 GCA_958438125.1 uncultured Collinsella sp. | reverse complement strand
CAGCTCACGGACCGCGTGCTCGTGCTCGGCCGCCTCACCATCGTCCGCCGCGCCATCACCGCCGTGGCGGTCACCATTTCCGCCGTTCTCCAGACATTTCTGATCCAGGCGTTCATTCGGCCCGCCGACCTGCTTCCGAGCGGTCTCACCGGCGTCGCGGTCCTGCTCGATCGCGTTACCTCGCTCGGCGGCGTTCACATCGACATCTCGCTCGGTATGCTTGCGCTTAACATCCCCGTGGCGCTCCTATGTTGGAGCGGCATTAGCAAACGCTTCGTCATCTTCTCGATGATGCAGGTCGTGCTCTCGTCGCTGTTCCTCAACGTCTTTCACTTCGCTCCATTTTTGGGCGACAAGATCATGCTAATCATTTTTGGCGGCGTGGTCTCGGGTCTGGGCGCTGCCATCGCACTTAAATCCGGCGCATCCACCGGCGGCACCGACTTTATCGCGCTGTGGGTCTCCAACCACACGGGCAAGACCATCTGGGGCGTCATCTTTGGTTTCAACTGCTTTATCCTGGCGATCTTTGGCTTTATGTTTGGCTGGGACAATGCGGCGTACTCCATCGTGTTCCAGTTTATTTCGACCAAGACCATCGACAGCTTCTATCGTCGGTACGACCGCGTGACGCTGCAGATCACGACGCGCAAGGCAAACGAGGTCATGACCGCCTATGTTGACCATTTTCAGCACGGCATTAGCTGCGCCGAGGTCATCGGCGGATACAGCCGCGAGAAGATGTACCTGCTGCACGCCGTTGTCTCGACCTACGAGAGTCAGGACATTATCAAGCTGGTGTGCGACATTGATTCCGGTGCCGTGATCAATGTGTTTCACACGCTCAACTTTGTGGGCGGCTGGTGGGGCGGTCATGTCGACGAGCCCATGCCCACGGCCGTACCTGATCCCGACAAGCCCGCGCGCATGGCCAGCAGGCAGGCGCGCCTCAGCGAGCAGGACAGCCTGCAGCAGGACGACGGCAGGTAGGGTATTGGCATTTTGCCGGCCTGGCGCAACCCTTCCGTATGAGCCCCTCGAAAGCCTCGCTGCTTTCGAGGGGCTTTCGTTTTCCCAGATAAAACCTACCAAAATGAAGCTGTCGCTTTTTGGTAGGGAGGGTGTATCGTTTTATCATTATGAGGTAACATGAAACTAGACGTTATATACGTATTAGTTATTTCGATATTTCGATAAGAGTGATCAGATATGCCCGCGCCCAAAAATGCACCGCTTTACCAGCAGATTTACGATGAAATCAAGGATGCGATCGAGAAAGGTGTTTATGCACCCAAGGAGCGTATTCCGTCCGAGCTTGAGCTAGCCGAGCAGTACGACGTGAGCCGCATTACGGTGCGCCGCGCCGTCGAGGAGCTGTGCTCCGATGGCTACTTGGTTAAGCAGCAGGGCCGTGGTACCTTTGTCTCCACGCCGCACATCAATCGTCAGTTCCACGCTTCGACGCTGCAGACGTTTACCGCGCTGTGTGCCAGCAACGGCATGAAGGCGGGCGCGCATGTGGTCGATCGCCAGATTGTGCCGGCACGTCAAAACGAGATGGAGTTCTTTGGCCTGCAAAAGGACGCGCTGCTGCTGCATATTAAGCGCGTGCGTACAGCCGACGGCGAGCCCATCTTTGAGGAGAACATCTTTGTGCCGTTTGACGCCTACCGTGAGCTGTTGACGGCCGATCTTGAGGACAAGTCGATTTTTGCCGAGGTCGAGCGTGTTGGCGGAACGCCGATTGTCTCGGTTGGCTACCGCACGGTCGAGGCCGTTCGTGCCAATACCGAGCAGGCGGCCGAGTTGGGCATTGCTCCGCACGATCCGCTGCTCAACCTGCGTGCCAGCTTTACCGGTCCCAATGGCGAGCCGGTTCTGATGGGTAAGCAGTACTACGTGGGTAGCCGCTACGTCATGGTTATGTAGCTCTAGTTGCGCGGTTTTCCAAACCGCGCAACGGCTCGACGCTGTAAACGCCCCTAAGCGGCAATCTGCAGAATGAGCGTGGATAATCTCCCGTTTTTGGCTCAATGGTGGGTCCAAAGTGGGAGATTATCCACGCTCATCAGGAAAGTGTCCAAAAATCCACGCTCGTTCGCCTTGGATTACGTTGCCCGTGGCCGATGGCGGCGCGGCACCGGTCCGCGTGGCGGCGTATAATCGGCGGCAGATGACTTGAACGTTAGGAAACCATGACCGATAGCATGCAGCAGATGGCGCTCGACACGCTCGGCGCCTATTTTGGCTACACCTCGTTTCGCCCGGGACAGGACCGCATGGTCGATGCGATCCTTGCCGGTCGCGATGCGCTGGGCGTTATGCCCACGGGCGCCGGCAAGTCCATTTGCTACCAGGTGCCCGCGCTCATGCTGCCCGGCATCACCTTTGTGGTGAGTCCGCTGCTGTCGCTTATGGAGGACCAGACCCGTGCGTTGCTCGCGGCGGGTGCGCGACCCAGCTATCTCAACTCCAGCCTTACTCCGGCCCAGCAAAACACTGTGCTCAAGCGGGCGCGCGAAGGCCGCTACCAGCTTATGTACGTGGCGCCCGAGCGCTTGCTTGAGCCGCGTTTTTTGGCCTTTGCGCAGGAAGCTGCGGCCGAAGGCGGCATCGGCGTGCCGCTCGTGGCCATTGACGAGGCCCACTGCGTGAGCCAATGGGGTCAGGATTTCCGCCCCGCCTACCTGCAGATTCGCGAGTTCATCGATTCCCTGCCGCAGCGCCCTATCGTGGCAGCCTTTACCGCTACGGCGACCGAGCGTGTGCGCGCGGACATTCAGCAAATGCTCGGCCTGCAAAACCCCGCGACGGTGGTGACGGGCTTCGATCGCAAGAACCTCTACTTTGGTTGCGAGGAGATGGGCGACAAGGCCAAGACCGCCTGGGTGCGCGACTATGTGATTGCGCATTCGGGCGAGAGCGGCATCGTGTATTGCTCGACCCGCAAGACGGTCGATGCGCTGGC
>CAUBQN010000154.1 GCA_958438125.1 uncultured Collinsella sp. | reverse complement strand
GCGGAAGAGGAAGCGGCCGCCGCGGCGTATCGTGAGGCACACCGCGAAGGCCCGTCCGGCGATGCTCTCGACCACGAACGCAAGATCATCGTGTCGTTCGACAGCACTTTCGATGTGATGGAATGCGAGCAGCTGTGCCTTGCCGCCGGTGTGCCCGGGCGCATCATGCCGCTGCCCGGCTCCATCACCGCCGGCTGCGGGCTGTGCTGGGCCATGCCGTTCTCGGGCGATGCCCTCGCCGCCTTCCGCGCTGCCACCGAAGGCCGCATAACCCTCGCCGACTACCATCAGCTCGTCCTCTAACCACCAAACCACCACATTGGGGACAGGCACCTTTGTGGTGGATTGGAACACGTGGACGAAACAGGTTTGAAACACGGGTTTTGCACGTCAGGCACTCAAAAACGCATCTACCTGCATCGTAATCAAAACGAAACATCCGCTCGTCGGCTTATGCGAAACTTTGCTGCAACAGTGCGATATTATCCATACTCGATAAAGCTCACGGCGCATGGGGCGCCGCGAACGACACTTTTCTTTTCCATCAATTGGAGGAAGCATGAGCTACACGCAGAAAGTTCTCGAAGAGCTCAAGGCCCGCTATCCCGAGCAGCCTGAGTTCATCCAGGCCGCGACCGAGATCCTCGGCACCATCCAGCCGGCACTCGACGCCCATCCCGAGTACGAGGAGGCCGCTCTGCTTGAGCGCCTCGTCGAGCCTGAGCGCATCGTTATGTTCCGTGTCCCCTGGGTCGACGACCAGGGCAAGGTTCAGGTCAACCGCGGCTACCGCGTCGAGTTCAACTCTGCCATTGGACCTTACAAGGGCGGCCTGCGCTTTAACCCGACGGTCACCTTGGGCATGCTCAAGTTCCTGGGCCTGGAGCAGATCCTCAAGAACAGCCTGACCACCCTTCCCATGGGCGGCGGCAAGGGCGGTTCCGACTTTGACCCCAAGGGCAAGTCCAACAACGAGATCATGCACTTCTGCCAGTCCTTCATGACCGAGCTCTATCGCCACATTGGCCCTAACACCGACGTTCCCGCCGGCGACCTGGGCGTTGGCGGCCGCGAGGTTGCCTACCTGTTCGGTCAGTACAAGCGCCTGACCAACGAGTGGACCGGCGTCCTCACCGGCAAGGGTCTCTCCTTTGGCGGTTCGCTCGCCCGTACCGAGGCCACCGGTTACGGTCTGGCCTACTTTGTGGACGAGTACCTCAAGAGCCGCGGCGACTCCTTCGAGGGCAAGAACGTCGTCGTTCACGGCTCCGGTAACGTCGCCATCTATGCAGTCCAGAAGGTCTCCCAGCTCGGCGGCAAGGTGCTGGCCTGCTCCGACACCCACGGCTGGGTCGAGGATCCCGACGGTATCGACTACACCGTGCTCGAGCACGTCTACAACAAGAAGCGCTCCGGCCACGACAAGGGTGTCACGCTCGCCATGTACGTTGACGAGAAGCCCAACGCCGTGTGGCACGAGGGCGACGGCCGCGGCGTGTGGCAGCTGCCCTGCGACATCGCGCTGCCCTGCGCTCGCGAGAACACGCTGCTGCTCGAGGACGCCAAGGCGCTCGTCGCCAACGGCTGCAAGGTGGTCGGCGAGGGCGCGAACATGCCCACGACCATCGAGGCTACGACCTACTTCCAGGAGAACGGCGTCGCCTTTATGCCCGGTAAGGCTGCCAACGCCGGCGGCGTGCTCGTGTCCGGCCTTGAGATGAGCCAGAACGCTGAGCACCTGTCCTGGACCTTCGAGGAGGTTGACGGCAAGCTCGAGCAGCTCATGCGCGGCATGTTCCACAACGTGGACGACACCGCCAAGGAGTATGGCCAGGAGGGCAACTTCGTCATGGGCGCCAACATCGCCGGCTTCCTGAAGGTCGCCGACGCCATGCTCGCCCAGGGCGTCTGCTAAATCTTCGCTCGATATAGCATCGCGGAAGGCTCCCAGTCATCTTGGCTGGGAGCCTTTTCTATCCCGGGGGACTCTTCATAACTTGCGGTGAAATACGGACTGTTTAGCGTACCAGAACGGCTAATCAGTCCGTATTTCACCGCAAGTTATGGATGGGTGGGTGGATTTTGTCCTAAAACGGTGTGCGGCCCCTCGTTTGGTACACTTAAAAGTACTGGACAAGTGGAGAGATGGGGGAGAGCGTGCTCAAGTTCGGTACCTACGTCCGTGTTGGAAACGCGGCCGAAGCCTATGAGCTCTTGCAGAAGAACCGCAACAACAAGATTGTGGGCGGTGGCATCTGGATGCGCCTGGGTTCGCGTCGTGTGGCGACGGCGATTGACCTTTCGGCCTGCGGACTCGATCAAATCGAGGAGACCGAGACCGAGTTTCGCATCGGTGCCATGTGCACCCTGCGCCAGCTCGAGCGTCATGTCGGGCTCAATGCGCTTGTCAACAATGTCTTTGAGTTCGCCGTCCACGACATCGTGGGCGTGCAGCTGCGCAATACCGCCACGGTGGGCGGCAGCATCTACGGCCGCTTTGGCTTCTCGGACGTTCTCTCCGCCTTCCTCGCGCTCGATTCCTATGTTGAGCTGACGGGCGCCGGCCGCGTGCCGCTCGCGGAGTTCGTGGACATGGGCTACGTGCGCGACGTGATCGAGCATGTCGTAGTCGTCAAGCACGATTACCGTGCGAGCTATGAGGCCGTGCGCAAGGCCGCGACCGACTTCCCCTCGCTCAACGTCACCGCCGCCTGGTGGGACAACAGCTGGCATGTCACCGTGGGCGCCCGTCCGCTGCGCGCGATCTTGCTGCAGGGCGAGGCGTGCGGCCTGGTGAACGAGCAGCCTTCCGAGGACGAGCTGCGTGCCCTTGCCGCGTCCGTACGCGCGCTGAGTTACGGCACCAACCTGTGGGGCTCGGCCGAGTACCGTCGTCACATCTCGGCACCGCTCGCCGTCCAGGCCGTGCGCCGCGCCGCCGGCATCGAGCTTTCGGCCGCGCTTGCCCGCGAGCTCGAGACCGTGCAGATCCCTAAGTTCGCCACGGACGAGTATTCCTGCCGCCGCGTGCCCGGCGTCGATTCTAGCGAGGTGCGCTAATGGCTGCCAAACTCATCGATCT
>CAUBQN010000153.1 GCA_958438125.1 uncultured Collinsella sp. | reverse complement strand
CAAATCCAAGTTAGACCATTTCAAATGGTTCGATGTCTGCCCGGATGCGACACTCGGAAGTGTCCATCCTCGCAGTATCCGGTTCTCAAGGTGCACGCTCTGCGGCTGATCCGGTTCGACCGGGCCGCGCGGCAAGGAGATATATTGCCAGACCGGAGGGCCCCCGCGGGCGGGAATCACGCACTCCATATTTTGTTCACAAATGAATAGAACCCTCGGTTGCTTCACTGAGGCCGTATTCGAAGCAGCAGCTTCTGATATTGGCGATGACCAGCTGGTTTATAGGTGTTAAGGCATCGGTCATCTCTGGAGCGCCACTTTACTCCAAAAGCATCAGCTATTTGTTTCCCGTCGGTAAAAGGCAGGTTTTGTTCGCCAAGCGTTCTTATATATAGAGAAGTTCGGGTTCGAACCCATGCCGCGGCAACAAAAAAGCGACCAACCGAAGTCGATCGCTTTCTTTTCTATGGTGGGCCGTCAGGGGTTCGAACCCTGGACCTTGGGATTAAAAGTCCCCTGCTCTGCCAGCTGAGCTAACGGCCCGCGGGTGGCATTGTACCACGGTCTGGGACTATTCCCAACTCCATTGGCCGTTCTGGAAAATCACAACTTCACGTCCATCAGGCGTAATGCCCTTAATATCGATGTCGTCCGTGCCGATCATAAAATCGACGTGCGCGCTCGAGACGTTAACGCCATGCTCCAGGAGCTCTTCCTTGGACATGTCGTACCCACCCTCGATGCATTCGGGGAAACCGACACCTAGCGCGAGATGGCAGCTAGCGTTCTCGTCATAGAGCGTGTCATAGAACAGAACGCCGCTTTCGCGGATCGGAGTGTTCTTGGAAATGAGCGCGACCTCGCCCAGATGAGCGGCACCTTCATCGGTGTCAATAATGCTCGCAAGCGTCGCCTTGCCCACACGGGCATCGTAGTCCACTACGCGGCCGGCCTTGAACTTAATCCAAAAATCGTCAACCTTGTTACCGTGGTGAATGAGCGGCATAGCCGAATACACGATACCGTCGGCACGCATACGATCAGGCGAGGTGAAGACCTCCTCGGTGGGGATGTTGGGGAAGAAGGGGTGTCCATCGGGCGTCTTACCCTTGCCGCCGGCCCACTCGTGACCCTTCGTCATGCCAATCGTCAGATCGGTTCCATTTGCCGCGGTGTAATGTAGGCGGTCAAAACGATTGTCGTTCAGGAAACGCAGGTTCTTTTCGAATGCCGCGTCATGAAGCTCCCAGTCGCTCTCCGGGTCCTGGCCATCGGCACGAGCGGTGTGCAGAATCGCATTCCACAGCTTATAGATTGCAACCTCGTCGGCGTCTCCCGGGAACACCTCGCGCGCCCATGCCACGACCGGAGCGCCAGCGATGCACCACGGGTTGATGTTGTAGTCCAGTCCACGGCGGAAGACCTTGCACTGCGTATTCCTCGCCTTGGATGCCGCGGCCGGCTTGGCTGGATCGATGCCCTTGAGGGCCGCAGGATCCGCACCCTCGATAAAGATAAAGCAGGCGCCGTCCTGGGCCAGGGAATCCAGCTGCAGGCGCTTCCACTCGGGCGTCTGCTCAAAATAGCTTTTATCGACATGCTCGTACGCAAGCCTTGTCACGGCATCATCGGCCCAAATGACCGTCACGTGGCCAGCGCCGGCGGCATAAGCCTCCGCGACCACCACGCGGGCAAAGGGTGCGCACCCGACTGGAGACTGAACGACAACCTCCTGGCCGGGCTTGACGTTTACGCCCTTGCGGACAACCAGGCGCGCATAGTTTTTAATCTTGGGCTCCAGGGCCTTCATGCCCTCCAGAGCTTCTTCGACCGTCAGGGCAGCTCGAATCATGTGCCACTCCATCTATCTATAGAACAGTAAAAAGGCGCGCCGCAAAAACGACGCGCCTTATATCTTAGCGATAAGTATGTATGCAAACGCTACTTCTTCTTGGAGGCCTTCTTGTCCTCCTCGGCAGCTGCGCGCTCGATAACAGCGTTGAGCTTGTTATCGGACATGCCCTCGGCCTGCGTGCGATACATATTACGCAGAGGACGGATGCGCACGAAGTCGTAGATGAAGTCACCCAGAATGACGACATAGGACAAAACGATGCCGACCATCTGGACGGGGCCGGACACCATACCGGCGGGAGCGAAGTACAGCGAAGCCCAAATGGCCACGACGAGCACCATGCCGATAGCGAGCACGGCCCACCAGATGCGGCGGCGTTTGGTGTAGTCCTCATCCTGCTGGAGGAGGATATTCGACACCGTGTAGATGCGATCCTCCTTGGCGCGCTGCTTAGCCTTGCGTGCGCGCTTCTCCTCTTTAGAGAGGCCCTCGAGGCTCTCGCCCTTCTCGAGCTCCTTGCGGCGTGCCTTGGATGATGCCGGCACGACGCGAACGGAGCTCGCTGCCTGGCGGGCGGGCTTAGCAGATGCGGCGGACTTGCGCGCAACCCCGGTAACTTCGTGGGATTGCGTGCGCTTGTTCGTGGCGCTACGGGTACTCACTTATGCGTTCTCCTTCATGCTTGTGAACTGGGAGCCCGTGATGATCTGGAAGGCCTCGCGATAGCGCTCGGACGTGCCATCGATGACCTCGGCGGGCAGGTGCGGGGTCTCCCCCGTCATATCCCAGTTGGCCTTGAGCCAATTGCGGACGAATTGCTTGTCGTAGCTAGGCTGGATCTTGCCCTCCTCGTAGCTGGCGGCGGGCCAGAAACGGCTGGAGTCGGGCGTGAGGCACTCGTCGATCAGCGTGACCTTGCCATCGATGACACCAAACTCAAACTTAGTGTCGGCAATGATGATGCCACGGGTCGCTGCATACTCGGCGGCAGCCTTGTAGATCTTGAGAGACAGATCGCGAATCTGCGTGGCGATGTCCTCGCCAACGATTTCACAGCAACGCTCAAACGAGATATTCTCGTCGTGATCACCGATCTCGGCCTTCGTGGACGGGGTGAACAGCGGCTCGGGGAGCTTGGAGGCCTCGGTTAGGCCCTCAGGCAGCTGGATGCCGCAGACGGTTCCGTTCTCGTCGTAGGTCTTCTTGCCCGAACCGGTCAGATAGCCGCGGACGATGC
>CAUBQN010000152.1 GCA_958438125.1 uncultured Collinsella sp. | reverse complement strand
AGCTCACGCTGCTGGGCACCCAGGCTGCCCTGACGGCGCTCTTTACCGCGCCCGTGTTTGGCTTTGTGGCGCCGCTTGCCGGAAGTGCTGACGGCCAGGGTGTCGGCGATGGCGAGGATTCCGAATCCGGTGAGATCACCATCAGGCTGCCTAAGGCGCAAAAGACCGTGGTTTACGGCATCGCGATTGCTGGCGGCCTGGGCACCTACCTGCTGCTCGGCCAGCTCATGGGCGGCGGCATGGGTATGCCGAGGTTCGAGGCTGACGTGGTGGGCAACCTGGAGCTTACCTGGCTCATCCCTCTGTCGCTGATCGGAACAATCTGCGGCTGGCTGTACTTTGTCTCTGAGCACGCGAGCGAAGCGCTTGCTCATGCAATAGGGGCGCGCCCTGTCGTCAAAGCCATGCTGGCCGGTCTGGCGCTCGCCATCTGCGGCACGGTCCTGCCCTACACCATGTTTGCCGGCGAGACGCAGGCCGACGTGCTCATGGAAACCTATCTGACCATTCCCGCCGGCGTGCTTATCGCGACCGGTCTCGTTAAGGCCATGCTGACGCCCGCCCTCATCAACCTTGGTTGGCGCGGCGGCCACTTCTTCCCGGTTATCTTCTCGGGCGTAAGCCTGGGCTATGGCCTTGCTATCCTCACCGGCGCCGATCCGGTCTTTTGCGTCGCCGTTTGCACGGCCTCGACGATGGGCACCGTTATGCGTCAGCCCGTCATGGTCGTGGGCCTGCTGCTCATGTGCTTCCCACTCAAGGGTATCGTCTGCATGATCATCGCGGCCGTCATCGCCGCCGGCATTCCACTGCCCAAGCCGCTGCGCAAGTAGTACAGTGGCGCACGCCGGGGACATGCCCTTTGCCACGGATTTGCGGGGAGGGGCGGCGATCGCGTCCTTCGCGGATTGAGACTCGTGTGGCTACAGATCGCGTACTCGATAAACCTTGGTGCTGACGGTGCAGCTGATTGCGCATAGTGCGAGCGCCAGTACGGCAATTCCTGCACACAGACAGCCAAGGACGGCAGGATCGGGATTCGTCCCGGCAATCGACATAAGCCAGTTGCTGATGGGGTTGGAGGAGCTCAGCGCTGCCATGGTAAGGCATCCGAGTAGGGCAAACAGGCCAACGGATAGGCGTAGTGCCTCCATGTGTCCAAATCGGAAGAACAGCGGCTGTGCCAAGAACACCATCATGAGGGAGATGAGCATCGATGCTGCCGAGGCAATTGCGATCTCAAAGATGGTTTGTCCTGTCGAGGCCACGCCCGCGCTGTTGAAGAACGGAAGGGCGATGATGTTCAAAAGCACGGCGGCGCAGGCCATGATGGCCGAGAAGACAACGATGCACAGGTAGCGTGCGCAAATTATGTCTTTGCGCGTGAGAGGCAGCGTTGCCCGATAACGCTCCCATCCGTTTTGATTGTCGAAGCCGGCCAGCGAGCTCATGACCATGATGGGCGACATGGCGCTGACCGCGCAGGCGCCGGCGCTCATGCCGGAATCGCCATCCGACGCGTTGGCAAGGGTTAGCACGACGAAGATGAACAGGCCGACGCCCGCGATGCTCGGGGTGAGCGTGCGAACGATGGCGAGCTCGGACATAAAGGCGCGTTTCATTTTGAAGCCCCTTTCAGCGTGAGGCGCAGATAGTCATCAATGGTTGCCCGATCGCAGGGAATCTCGGGAAAGGCCTCGAGCGTTTCGCGACGGTTGGGCACGAGCACGTCCACGCTATAGGCGTGGTGGGCGGCGCGGGCGCCTTCGACGCAAGCCATAAGCTCGGCGGCCTGTGCTTGGGTGCAGTGGGCGATGCCGGCGCGGTCGGTAATTTCCTCGCGCGGCAGGTCAAAAATAATTGAACCGTTATCGATGCAGATGACGCGGTCGGCGGCGCGATCGAGGTCGGATGTAATGTGGCTCGAGAGCAGCACGCTGTGCTGGCCGTCGGCGACAAAGGCAAGCAGCTCGTCGAGCAGTTCCTCGCGTGCCATGGGATCGAGGCCCGCGGTGGCTTCGTCCAAAACGAGCAGCTTGGCATTGTGGCTGAGCGCGCAGGCGAGCTGCAGCTTCATACCCATGCCGCGGGAGAGGTCCTTGACCTTTGTCTTGGGATCGAGGCCAAATCGGTTGATGAATCCGGCGAACGTTTCGCGGTCCCACGTGGGGTACGCCGGGCCTACGAGCGCCTCGATCTGGCCCACCTTGAGCGTGGAGGGGAAGGGGCATGTGTCCAGCACGAGGCCGATGCAAGAGCGTAGATGGCGTTGCGACTCATCGGGCGCGTCGGCGCCACAGCGCTGCCCAAACAGGTGCACTTCGCCGGCATCGAGCTTTATAAGCCCGAGAGCAGCTCGAATCGTCGTTGTTTTGCCGGCACCGTTGGCACCAACAAAGCCGACGATCTGGCCGGGCTCCACAGCGAGCGTGACATCACGCAGCGAAAAACGGTCGCTCATACGGCGTGAGATGCCTTTGAGTTCTAGCAAGTTTTGCATGGTATAGCCTTTCTTGCAGATGGCTACTGCATGGTTTCGGGGGCTACAAGGTCGAGCATTTCGTGCAGCTTGTCGCGCGTGACGCCCAGGGTTTCGGCTTGGCTTGCCGCTTTCGCAAGCAGCTCTTCGATATGGCAAAGCTGGTTTTCGCGCAAGAGCTCCTGGTTGCCCTCGGCGACAAAACAGCCCTTGCCCTGCACGGTGCAGATAAACCCGAGCTGCTCCAGGTCGGCGTAGGCGCGCTTGGTGGTGATGACGCTCACGCCAAGATCGCTCGCGAGTGCACGGATGCTGGGGAGTTTTGCTCCCGCAGCGAGCGTGCCCGAAAGGATTTGAGCTTTGATCTGCGAGGATATCTGTTCGTAGATGGGCTTATCGCTCGAATTGGATAGGATGATGTCCACAGCGGCTCCTTAGCTGATGGGCTACACGTGTATATAACCGGTAAACACAGTATATATACACTATGCACAGTTCTGCAAGAGGCAAATGCGGATTGGGCCGGTTGCCCAGGCCCCAACTGATGAATTTGTCCTGATAGGCGCCCTAGAGCGGGATTTCGCGGCTACAATAGTGCGGTTACAACGACGTAATGCACTCAATGCAAGAAAGGATCCGCATGGCAAGCCTGTCGGATGAA
>CAUBQN010000151.1 GCA_958438125.1 uncultured Collinsella sp. | reverse complement strand
GCTGTCGCCGTCGAGGAGGCCCTCAAGGCCTAATCGCGCCCGCGCGATGCTCATATAGTTGAGCTTTGGAGCCGCTACCCACCCAGGTAGCGGCTCTTTTTGTTTGCGCTGTCGCAGGGTAGCTAATGCCGATATATCAGTTGGGGCGAAATACAAGATGTGATGAGATGGAGCGTCAGAGCGTCCATGACGCCCACCTGCCATATTTGCCCTTTACCGATTTGCCGAGTCTTTGCGGCCCCATTGCCGATCACCCGTGCGACAATGCGCCGGACGAGAAAGGAATCCGATGGAATCGACTGATGTACTGGTAATTGGATCTGGCATTGCGGGCCTTTGCGCCGCCATCGAAGCGGCACGCACGGGTGCAACCGTCACTGTGGCAAGCGCCGGCAAGACTATGAGTGGATCGAGCTTCTTCCCCGGAACCTGGGGCCTAGGGCTTATCGGACCCGTTAACGAAGACGACGAGCAGGACCTCATCGACACCATCCTGGCCGTCGGCGGCGGCGTTGCCGACCCCGAACTCGTCCAAGCGTTCGTCCACGGCATTCCCCAAGCGATTGACTGGCTCGAGCAAGACCTGGGCGTTGAGCTCCAGCGTCCGCAAAGCGCCAAGAGTGCTCAACAAAAGCAATTTATCCCCTGCTTTGACCACAAGACGCGCATGTGGCGCGGCCTCACCCGCAAGCCCCTTGAGGACGCTCTGACGACCTGGATCGAGTCGCTCGGCATTCGCCTGCTCCCCCGCCATGAGCTTATCGACCTTGTTGAGGACACGAACGGCAGAATAACCGGAACCGTACTCTACGACCTTACCGAAAATCGAATCGTGCCCTTTGCTGCCAAGGCCACGGTCATCGCAGCCGGTGGCACAGGCGGCCTGTTCGAGCGCAGCCTTACGTCGGCTGATGTGCTCAGTTCCTCGCAGGCCATCGCGCTGGCGCACGGCGCAACACTTACTAATATAGAGTTCATGCAGATGATGCCCGGCTTCATCGAGCCCAGGCGTAACTTGGTCTTCAATGAGAAAACCTGGCGCTACGTGCACGTAGACCAGCCGGTAGATATTGCCGACGACAAGCTGGACGACCTGCTCGAGCAGCGCTCTGGATATGGTCCCTTCACGTCACGCTTGGCCTCCCGCGCTATCGATCTCGTCATCGATCAGGCAGGTGTCGAAGGCCTGGCACTCCACTACGACTTCCCCCGCAAGGATGTCCCAGAGTTTGTGCAGACCTTTGCCACCTGGCTGCAAGACGAGCACGGCATCGCGCCGACCGACGAGATGCGCGTTGCGATGTATGCCCACGCCGCTAACGGCGGCATCAAGATCGATAAGACCGCGCACACGGGCGTTGAGGGCCTCTACGCTTGCGGCGAGGCGACAGGCGGCATGCACGGCGCCGACCGCATTGGTGGCTTGTCAAGCGCCAACGGCATCGTATTCGGACGTATCGCGGGCGCATCGGCAGCCCTTGCAGCGCAGAAAGAGCCTGAGGCGGCCCTGAAGGCGGATATCACCCTCCCCCAGTACGGCATTGCCGCAACAGATGCCGAACGCCTGACACACAGCCTTAGGCACACGATGAGCACCTTTTGCATGATCAACAGGACCGAAACAGGCCTATCCGAGGCCCTGCAACAGCTTGAAAGCCTGCAAGACGAAGCCACGGCTCTAAATAAGCCACATGCCAACGACAGCGAAATCGCTGCCCTCGCCCGCCTGCAATCGCAGATTCAACTAGCACAGGAAATGGTCAAAGCCATGCGCAAGCGGACCGAAAGCCTGGGTTCGCACTATCGAGCGGACTAAGCCGAGCACCCCTCCAGAGCAGAACACAACTTCTCGATATTAATGGGTCCCGTGAACTCAAAGCGACACAGGGCCCATTCGTGTCCGCGCGGGCAAATATACTCATTCTGAATACGGAGTCGACATAGTCCACGTAGACAAACGAACAGAAAGGAAGAGATATGGACAGCAGGGATATCGAGAAATGGCGTGTCGAACTTGACAGCTACGCCCATGTAGAAGACGGCGTTGAGTATTGGCTCGCACGCGATTTAATGGAACCCCTCGGATACACCCAATGGCGTAATTTTGAGACTGCAGTTAAGAGATCCATGGCATCGTGTGACACCAATAAAATGCCTGTTGCCGCCCATTTTGCTGAGGCCAGCAAAATGGTAGATGCCGGCATCGCCAAACGAGCCGTAAAAGACTACAAGCTGACGCGCTACGCATGCTATTTAATCGCCCAAAACGGAGACCCAAACAAGCCCGAAATCGCACTCGCACAGGCGTACTTCGCCGTGCAGACACGCCGTCAGGAGCTCATAGAGCAGCGCTTCGCAGAGATTCAGCGCTTGCAGGCGTGCCACTCGCTATCCGATTCAGAGAAACAGCTCTCGGGCATTGCGTTCAAACGAGGCGTGGACTCCAAAGGATTCGCGATCATCAAGTCGAAGGGCGATGAGGCGTTATTCGGCGGCAGAAGCACGGCGGACATGAAGCGGCAGCTTGGTGTGTCCAAGAGTGCTGCATTGTCGGACAAGCTAGTCGATGTTCTCATCAAAGCAAAGGACCTCACGAACTCGATGACGGCCTTCAACGCCGAGGAACACGACTTGTACGGTCTGGACCAGATCAAACAAGAACACGTCGAGAACAACACGAGCGTGCGTGGCAGCCTCATCGACCGCGGAATTGTTCCCGAGAACCTACCGCCTGCCGAGGATACAAAAAAGCTCGAGCGTCGCGTGAAGGCAGACGAGAAGAAACTCAAGGAGGGTACTGACGGTTTCACCGATCCCCAGGGTAGACTCAATCTGTGAAAGCGGCCGCGCCCTTTCGGGTTCGACCCCATGCGAGGTTAACAAAAAAACGACCAGCCTAAGCCAGTCGCTTTAACGATCTTTGGGTGGGCCGTCAGGGGGTCAGCCTGCTGCGCAGGCGGCCGCTGCGGCGCCAAGGCGCCTTGCGCGCTGCGCTGGTAAATGCTTACGCATTTCCTCAGCTCCGCGCCCTTTCGGGTTCGACCCCATGAAAGGTCAACAAAAAAAGACGGCCAACCGAAGTTGACCGTCTTAACTTGCTTTGGTGGGCCGTCAGGGGGTCGAACCCTGGACCTTGGGATTAAGAGTCCCCTG
>CAUBQN010000150.1 GCA_958438125.1 uncultured Collinsella sp. | reverse complement strand
GGCAAAAACGGCAAGAACAGGCTCGCGACGGTCACGGACAGCACATTGCCAAAGTTGGAGCTCACCGTGGTCTTGAGGTACTTGAGCAGGTTGCCGTAAGTGCGGCGGCCTTCGATGATGCCGCGCTCGAGCGCGCCCAGGTCCTTCTGAAGCAAGATGATATCGGCGGATTCCTTGGCAATATCGACGGCCGAATCGACCGAGATGCCGCAATCGCTCGCACGCATGGCGGCGGCGTCGTTGATGCCGTCGCCCATAAAGCCCACGGTGTGGCCGAGCATCTCGCGCATGACACGTACCAGGCGCGCCTTCTGCAGCGGCGAGAGCTTGGCGAAGAGGTTGGTTTTCTCGGCGCGCTCGGCAAGTTCGGCGTCATCGAGCGCATCGATCTCGGAGCCGAGCAAGACGTTGCTCGCGTCGATGCCGATCTGCTCGCAGACGGTGGCGGCGACGCGGTCGTTGTCGCCGGTCAGGACCTTGACCGCTACGCCCTTGGCTTCGAGGGTGGCGACGGCGCCCGCGGCACTTGCTTTGGGCGGATCGAGGAAGGCCAAAAAGCCCATCAACACCATGTCGCATTCGTCGGCAATGCCAAACTCGCCCACGCAACGCGGATTGGTCTTCTGCGCCACGGCAATTACGCGTAGGCCCTCGGCGTTGAGCCCGGCGACCTGCTTGCGAATCTGGGCGAGCTTATCTTCGGTGAGCGGCTGAGCGATGCCATCGATCTCGACAAAGGAGCAGATCTCGAGCATTTCCTCGGCAGCGCCCTTGGTAACCATCTGGGTTTTGCCTTGGGCGTCGGCGACAACTACGCTCAGGCGACGGCGCGAGAAATCGAAGGGAACCTCGTCGACCTTGGTGTAGCGGTCGCGCAGGCTCTGGCCCAGCATGGAATCGGGTGCGACGGTCGAGGGCGTCACATCGGCACGGTCGATTACGGCCAGGTCGATAAGATTTTTGAGGCCGGTCTGGAAGAAGCTGTTCAAAAACGCATGGCGCAGCACGCGCGCGTCCTCGTTGCCATCGGTGTTGAGGTAGCGCTCGAGCACGATGCGGTCTTCGGTGAGGGTGCCGGTCTTGTCGCAGCACAGGACGTCCATCGCTCCGAGGTTTTGAATCGCCGGCAGCTCCTTGACGATAACCTGGCGACGGGCGAGGTCCTTGGCGCCCTGCGACAGGCTCGTGGTCACGATGACGGGAAGCATCTGCGGCGTGATGCCCACGGCCACGCTCGTGGCGAACAGCAGCGCGTCGATGACGTTGCCCTTGGTGGCGGCGTTGATGGCAAAGACGGCCGGCGCCATAACGAGCATCAGGCGCACCAGCAGCATGGAGACGCTCGAGACGCCGCGGTCAAACGCGCTCTTTTCGCCGCGCCCGTTGAGCATCTTGGCGATGCCGCCCAGGTAGGTGTCCGAGCCGGTGGCAACGACAAGCGCCATGGCGGCGCCGTTTTGCACGGAGGTGCCGGTAAAGACGATGTTCTTGCAGGCAGAGAGTGGCAGTGCGGAGCCGTCGGCGCCCTCGACGACGGTGACGGCGGTGGTCTTCTCGACGGCCTCGCTCTCGCCGGTGAGTGCGGACTCGATCACAAACAGGTCGCGCGCGGTGATGATGCGGGCATCTGCCGGCACCATATCGCCGGCAGAGAGACGGATTACATCGCCGGGGACGAGCTCGTCGAAGGGGATCTCGATGCGCTCGCCGTCGCGCAGGGCGGTGCAAGTGTTGGAGACCAGGTCCTTGAGGGCCTCGGCCGCATTGCCGCTGCGGGCTTCCTGGATAAACTTCATGCCGCCCGATACCAGCAGCATGGTGCCGATGACGATGACCGTGGAGGGGTCGCGCTGCGGTTCGGGCACGGCGAGCACGTCGATGTAGAGCGAGACCAGTGCGAGCGCGGCGAGGATGCCGGCGAAGGGATCGATGAACGTGTCGGCGATGCGGCGGGCGAGCGTTTTGGTCGTTGCCTCGATGGTGTTGGGGCCGACGGCGTTCAGGCGCTCAGTTGCCTGCTCGACGGTGAGGCCGTTTGCCGTGGCGTCAAGCAGTACGAGGGCGTCCTCGGCACTATGGGTGGCGGCGAATATGGTGTTCTTGGACAGGACGGTATGAGCGGCAGGGCGCGCCGTGCGGCGGCGCTTGGAGATGGCTTCGAGTACCGTGACGGTTTTGAGCATCAGCATAGGGTCCTCCTTGTTGAGGGGAGTTAGCGTACGTGTCGTATTTGCTTCAAAAAACCTAGATGTCGCTCACGTCAAGCTCTTGAGCCCACAAAGGGTGCAGCGCGCCTTTGCGGTGGTTTTGGCGATCTGCCGGTGGCGTTTATGCGTGTGCGGAGTCCTCGCGGCGTGCCGAGGGCGACATGCAGGTTTTTCGACTAGGACTGCCTTCCATGGCACACCTCCTAAAGGCTGAGCGCAGCGCGCTTTGGGTATCTCGTACCCCTTTTTAATCCGCCCGTATTCTTGATGAGGGGGTTTGACATGTCAACCCCATTGTTCGGAAAACCATTCCCCCTGACAAAGCCTTTACAGAATGCCGTGGCCCCAAAGCGCGCCCGCATCGACGCTTCGCCTGCGCTAAACTGGAAGGCACGTACGCGATTACGAGAGGAGCCCGCATGGAGGCTTACAAGCAAGAGTTCATCAAGTTTATGGTCGAGTCCGACGTCCTTAAGTTCGGCAGCTTTACGCTCAAGAGCGGCCGTCAGTCCCCGTTCTTTATGAACGCCGGCGCTTACGTGACGGGCTATCAGCTCAAGAAGCTGGGCGAGTATTACGCCCAGGCCATCCACGATAACTTTGGCGACGACTTTGATGTGCTGTTTGGACCGGCCTACAAGGGTATTCCGCTGGCCGTCGTGACCGCAATTGCCTACCACGAGCTGTACGGCAAGGAGGTCAAGTACTGCTGCGACCGCAAGGAGGCCAAGGACCACGGTGCCGATAAGGGCAACCTGCTGGGTTATGAGCCCAAGGACGGCGACCGTGTGGTCATGGTCGAGGACGTTACCACCAGCGGCAAGTCCATCGACGAGACCTATCCCAAGGTCAAGGCTGCTGCCGATGTCGAGATCAAGGGCCTGATCGTGTCCCTCAACCGCATGGAGGTCGGCAAGGGCGGTGTGACCACCGCGCAGAAGGAGATCGAGGCCAAGTACGGTTTCCCCGTCGCGAGCATCGT
>CAUBQN010000149.1 GCA_958438125.1 uncultured Collinsella sp. | reverse complement strand
CCAAGGTCCAAGTAGCTGCAGTCCTCATCGTTGGCGAGCTCGACACTCACCGTACGACGGCTCGCCATCACTTTGACGCCGCGCTTGTGCTCCAGATAGTCGTAAATTGACCTTGCGGCGATCTCGGGCGTCAGGCCTTTGGCGATCGACTCCAGAAAATAGCCGTGGTCCACCTGGCGAGCGTTACCGTTAAGGCTACGGACGCGCACCACGCGAATCAACTTCTCGCCCACCTTAAAGCCCAGGCGACGAGAGAGTTGCTCGGTGCAGACCAGATGTTCAAAAGACTTAACGTCCGTCGATGCAACGGCATTGTTGCGCTTTGCAAACTCGCCAAACGACTCGACTTCCTCGAGCGCGCCCAGCATATCGGTCTCGCCTTTAAGCCAAATGACGCGCACGCCCTTGCCGTGAATGGGCTGTACGTACATCCCGTCGGCCAGCATACCCAAGGCGCGACGGACGGTATTTCGGGTGCATCCGAATTCCGCAGTCAGCTCGGCCTCGGTCGGCAGCATCTCCTGGAACGCATAGGTTCCGTTGATAATGCGCGAACGAATCTCGCGGTAGATTCCTTCATAAATCGCTTTTGGCATTGTTTCACCTCTAATGAATATGTATGGCTAGGCACGATAGCATTTCTTTGGGTTGTTTAAACCGATTATCGGTAAAGCACGGATTATTTACCGTCGACGGTTCCCCCGAAACCCAAATCGGACCGAATCAAAACCGTCAATGCGGCAAGCAGCCAGTCCTCTACAATGAGTTCATTGTTTAAACGTTCTTGCTCGCACGGCATGTTGCATCCGAAAGGCATATTATGCTGCAGAAAATCCAACGTTTTGGCGGAGCCATGTTCGCGCCCGCCATGCTGTTTTCTATATCAGGCCTCATGGTCGGCATCTCCGCCCTCGCCACGACTGCGGACATCGTCGGCGATCTCGCCGTATACGGAACCCCTTGGTACGTTTTTTGGACCATCATCCAGCGCGGCTCGTGGACGGTCTTTAAACGCCTCCCGCTCCTTTTTGCCGTAGCGCTGCCCATCGGTCTTGCCCAAAAACAACCGGCTCGTTGCTGTCTCGAGGCTCTCGTCGCCTATTTTGTCTACTGCTTCTTTTTGAGCGAGATCATTAAGCTGAGCGGAGACAACCTTGGACTTAAGTACCCGTCGTCTTTGACCCCCGCTAGCGGTATCACCATCATCGACGGCATCAAGACGCTCGACACCGGCATTATCGGCCCGCTGGCGGTATCGGCAACCGTCGTCGCCATCCATGACCGCTTCTACGATGCCAAGGTTCCCGATTGGCTCGGCACCTTCTCGGGCTCCTCGCTGGTCTACCTCATCAGCTTTTTTGCCGTGTTTGCCCTTGCCGCTATCTCGGCCGCCATCGTGCCCTACGTATACGATGTAACTGATACGCTGCGTCACGCGCTTGCAGGCGTCGGTCCCTTTGGCGTGGGCATCTTTGTCTTTTTAGAACGAGCACTCGAGCCCTTTGGCCTGCACCACCTGCTCTACATGCCGATCTACTACGACAACCTGGTCATTAACGACGGCATCTACGCCACGTGGAGCAGTTTGCTCCCCATCCTCTCCCATAGCACGCGCCCCCTTAATGAACTTGCGCCGTGGGCCGGTTTTACCGCCACCGGCTGGGTCAAGCTCTTTGGCCTTCCTGCCATCGCAGCTGCGTTCTACTCCACCGCAAAACCCGAGCGCCGCGCCGGCCTCAGGGTCATCCTTGCTCCCGCCATCATCGCCTCGGTGGTTTGCGGCGTTACCGAGCCACTCGAGTTTCTCTTTATGTTCACCCACCCCGGGCTCTTTTTGCTCTACGCCGTCTTATCGTCTTGCCTTGCCACAACCATGAATCTCTTTGGCATCGTCGGCATCTTCTCGGGCGGCCTCATGGAGATGGCAGCCTTCAACTTTATTCCGCTCATGCGCACGCATGCCGGTGCCTATCTTTTGGCGCTCGGTATCGGCCTTGCCTTTAGCCTCATCTTTTTTGTTAGTTTTCGAGCACTCATCTTGGTCTATGACCTTAAGACACCAGGCCGCGAGGATCATGTTGCCAATCGCGCGGCAATCGGTTGTTTAACGGGAAGCGACTTTGCCAAAGAGCAATCTCCCAATGACGAGGTCAATAGTCGATCCGATCAAGATCACGTCCTCGCTGAGCGGGTAATTCAGCTTTTAGGTGGCGTTGGCAATATCGTGGGCGCAACCAACTGCGCCACGCGCCTGCGCGTCGAGGTCGCAGACCCTTCCATCGTTGCAGATAACGCGTCGTTTGTCGCGGTGGGCGCCAAGGGCCTCATCATTACGGGCAAGACCGCCCAGGTGATTATCGGCATCTCCGTTCCCCGCGTTAAAGAGCATTTTGACCAGATCATGGGCCTCGAGCCGGAATTTGTGCCCACCACCTCGGCCTCCCCTGCCGCCAGCGCAGCCCATAAGCGCGGCGATATCTGCTTCTTCGATATCGACGGAACGCTCGCCTGGCAAGACCCCAGGCTCGCCCAAGACCTTCCCGAAGACGAGCGGGACCTCTCCCCCTATCCCAATGAGGCGGTTTCGCAGGCAATCCGCGAGTTTGTCGCCAACGGCAACATGGCCTTTATCTGCACGGGACGTACCCTGAGCTGCATCCACCCCAAACTTCTTGAGCTGCCCTGGACCGGCATCGTCTGTCTTGCGGGCGGTTACGCCGAGATCAACGGACACACAATTCGCGATCTGTCGATGACGCCCAGTATGCTGCAGCGTCTTGCCCCCTACCTTGAGCAATCGGGCGAGGTCATCCGCTTTGAGGGCCTCAACGGCGTCGTGCGCATGAGTGCCGATGCGCCCGATGCTCCCGGATACGCGCGCACCCTGGGCGACGCAGTCACGCAGCTGCAACATTACAGTGTCTACAAGATCTTGATGTCTACATCGCTCGCCAACCACATCGCTCAAGATAAGGCACTTGAGCCGCTGCTGTGCTTTAACGAGCTCGAACTCGAGGTAACCGAAATCTCGCCCCGCGAATGCACGAAGCGCGGGGGCATCCAGTCTGTACTCGACGCCCTCGATCCCCACCACGGAACCGTATACGGCATCGGCGACGCCAGCAATGACGTCTCGCTGATGAACGCCGTCGATGTCGGTATCGCCATGGGCAATGCGCCGGACTATCTCAA
>CAUBQN010000148.1 GCA_958438125.1 uncultured Collinsella sp. | reverse complement strand
TTTGACGTACGACCCGCCGAGCTTGCCCCGGCGGGCTTTTGGCGTTGCAATGCCGGAGGAACAGCATGCTCATTCACCGTATAGCCGCGCAGCTCTACACTGCCGAGGCGCTGCAGACCGTCGAGGCCGGACTCGATGCCGGCGAGGACGTGACGCTGGCCGTGTCGCAGTCGGGTCGCACGCTTATGGCGGCGGCCCAGTTTGCGCGCCGTCCGCGCCCGACGGTCTACATTGTGAGCGGCGAGGACGCGGCCGATCGCGCCGCGCGCAGCCTTGCCGCCTACGTGGGCCTGGCGCACGTGTGCCGCTTTCCCGAGCGCAAGGACTATCCGTGGCGCGAGCAGGCGCCCGACGATGCCGTGGTGGCGCAGCGCTGCGAGGCTCTGGGGCGCATCGTGCGCGGGGATAACTGCATTATGGTCGCCTCGGCCCGTGCGTTGCTGCGCTGCGTGCCGCCGGTCGAGAGTCGCTATTGGGAGTCCACCACTTTTGCGGTGGGCGAGGAGATTCCCTTTGACGAGGTGCCGCAGCGTCTGGTGGGCATGGGCTACACCAATGCCGGCGCCGCCGACGCGCCCGGTCTGTTCCGTGTGCACGGTGACACCGTCGAGGTATTCCCCGCGCAGGAGAAGGCGCCCGTGCGCATCGAGTTCTTCGGCGACGAGATCGACCGCATCCGCCGCATGGTGAGCTCCACGGGCCAAACCATCGGCAACGAGGACAGTATCGAGATCTTCCCGTGTCGCGAGCTGGCGCTTACCGACGATGCCGTCCACAACATGCACGTGGCGCTCTACCGCGCAAGCCAGAGCGACAGCAAACTGGCGGCGCTGCTCGAGATGGTGGATGCACGCATCGTCACGCCCGAGCTCGACCGCTTTTTGCCGGTGATGTACGGCCAGACCGTGAGCCCGCTGGCGCACGTGAGCGGCAAGGCGCTCGTGGTCCTGTCCGAGCCGCGCTCGCTGTTCGACGACTGCCTGCGCGCCTACGAGGATATCGAGGCGCGTGCCGGCGAGGCGGGGATTGACCGCCTGGATGGCCTGTATGTACGTGCCCAGCAGCTCGATTTTGGTGCTCAGCAGCGCCTGAACTATGTGAGCCTGATTCGCGCCGGCGGCGCGGTTACGGCAGAGCTCAAGATTGAGCAGCCGGCCATTGCGGGTTCGGACAACCGCTTTATGACGCGCGTTCAGGAAGTCGTGGGCAAGCGTTACGCCTGCGTGTTTGCCATTCCCGATCGCGGTGCGCGCGAGTCGATGGAGCTCACCTTTGGCGACGAGGGCATTACCTTTGAGGAATCGCTGACGGCAGCGCCCGAAAACGCCGGCGTTATCGGCGACCACGTGCGCGTGGCAGCGGCAGATTCTGCCGATCGTGCTGCCCGCCAGGATGCTCATGCTGCAATTCGCGAGCGCCGCGCCGACGCGCTCAACGCTCGCTCGCTCGAGGCGGGCGCCGCCCAGGCAGCCGCCGGCGCCGCCGTGCCCACTATCTCGCGCGGACGCGTGACCTTTGTCGATGCCGCCCTGCCGCAGGGCGTGGTGGTGCCCGATGCCAACCTGGCCGTGTTCTCGATCGCCGACCTCAACGCCCGCATGGACGCCAACCGCGCGCGCAGCCGTCGCAAGGTGGACATTACGCAGATCACGTTCCCGTTTAAGCCGGGCGACTACGTGGTGCACGCTACCCACGGCATCGCACTCTTTAGTGAGATCGCGCGCCAGGAAGTGGGCGGCAAGGAGCGCGACTACTTTTTGCTGGAATATGCCGACGGCGACAAGCTCTACGTGCCGCTCGAGCAGGTCGACCGCATCACACGCTATGTTGGCCCCGACGGCGATAAGCCGCGCCTGACCAGGCTCAACACCGCCGACTGGACGCGTGCCACGAACAAGGCGCGCAAGAACGCCAAAAAGCTGGCGTTTGACCTGGTCGATCTGTATACGCGCCGCTCGTCGATTACCGGTATCGCCTGTCCGCCCGATACGCCCGAGCAGATCGAGATGGAGGAGAGCTTCCCCTACGACGAGACGCGCGACCAGCTGGAAGCTATCGCCGACATCAAGGCCGACATGGAGGCGCCCAAGCCCATGGACCGCCTGCTGTGCGGCGACGTGGGTTTTGGCAAGACTGAGGTCGCCCTGCGCGCGGCGTTTAAGTGCGTGGACTCCGGCCGCCAAGTCATGGTGCTCTGCCCCACGACCATTCTGGCCCAGCAGCACTACGAGACGTTCTTTGAGCGCTTTGCCCCGTTTGGCCTTGAGGTCGAGGTGCTCAGCCGCTTTCGCACCCCGGCGCAGCAGAAGCGCGCACTCAAGGCGTTTGCCGAGGGCACGATCGACGTGCTCATCGGCACGCATCGTCTGCTTTCGGCCGACGTGAACCCCAAGAACCTGGGCCTGGTGATCATCGACGAGGAACAGCGCTTTGGCGTGCAGCACAAGGAGCAGCTCAAGAACCTGCGCGAGCAGATTGACGTGCTCACGCTTTCGGCCACGCCGATTCCGCGAACCATGCAGATGGCCACGAGCGGCGTGCGCGACATGAGCCTGATCACCACGCCGCCGACTGGGCGTCGTCCCGTGATCGTGCACGTGGGGGAGTACGACCCCGATGTGGTGAGCGCGGCGATTCGCCTGGAGGTGGGTCGCGGCGGCCAGGTGTACTACGTGTCCAACCGCGTCAAGACCATCGACGACGCCGTGGCGCGCGTGCACGAGGCCGCGCCCGAGGCGCGCGTGGGCGTGGCGCACGGCAAGATGAGTCCGCGCGAGGTCGAGGACGTGATGATTGAGTTCGCGACCAAAAAGATCGACGTGCTCATTGCCACGACCATCGTGGAGAGCGGCATCGACAACGCGACCGCCAACACGCTGATCATCGAGGATTCGCAGCGCCTTGGCCTGGCGCAGCTCTACCAGCTCAAGGGCCGTGTGGGCCGTTCTGCCACGCAGGCCTACGCGTACTTTATGTTCCCGGGCGAGCTGCCGCTCACCGAGGAGGCGACGGCGCGCCTGACCGCACTTTCCGAGTTCCAGGACCTGGGCAGCGGCATGCGCATCGCCATGCGCGATCTGGAGATCCGCGGTGCCGGTTCGCTCATGGGTGCCGAGCAGCACGGCAACCTGTCGAGCGTGGGCTTTGACCTGTTTACGCAGATGCTGGGACAGGCCGTGGCCGAGGCGCGCGGCGATGACGATGCCGGCGTGGAGGCGGCGAGCGTGGGCAT
>CAUBQN010000147.1 GCA_958438125.1 uncultured Collinsella sp. | reverse complement strand
CCGCGCTGATCGATGGTGGAGTCGTTCACGCGCAGGTTGATCTCGGTAAAGTACGGCGTGTTGACGTGAATGGTCAGGTTAAAGTCGTAATCCAGGTCATAGCGCGGCGGATTGTAGCTCTCGCGCTCGCCGTCCTTGGTCTCGCGATAGATCTCGGTGCGATGCTCGTCGATATCCATATCGCAGCCGAGTACCTGCGAGAACTCGATGATGTCGGGATTGGCGTCGCGCCAGCGGCTCTGCGAAGTGATGATCAACAGGCCCGCGTCCTCATCGAGCATAATATTGGTGCGCCCGGCAGAAAGCGTGCGCGTGGGGTTGAACGAGGCCAGGCGCTCGGCGTTGGCCTCGCGGTAGGCGAGTTGCTCGCGGATGTCGTCCGCGGTGCTGGAGCGATAGCCGTGAAAGTAGGGGGAGAGCTTGCCGGCGCACTCTTTGCACAGGTAGCCTTCATTGATTTTTGTCTTACCTAGAAGTCCCAGCTCGGTACCGCAAATCGCGCACTCTTTCTTCTCGAACATCTTGTCAAAGAAGCCCATGGTTGCCTCCCATCAACTGGTAGCGTGTGTCACTTTTGATGATGGGGGAGTGCACGATCTTTCACGATACCCAGACGGCTCAAGGAGTCTCCACAACTGGGACACATGGCCCATTTTTGACTAGTCGCTGGGGACGTTCTTAAACGACTGGTCGCGGGGGACACTCTTTGTCGAAGGCGCTCGAAGGCACTCATTGGGGACGTACTTAAATGAGTGGCAGTTGGAGACACTCCTGGCCGAGCTAGAGATCGCGCGCGTCCCTTCTGGTCCATGCGGCTCAAAATCGCGGCGTGATGTGGACGGCTGGGGTCGAATTTGCAACATTTCGAGCCTGGCTTCGATATTGAGACTGGTTCTTTATGAAAATAGATTTCCAGACAATTGAGCGACTGGGGGTTAACCATGAGGGGCATGGGAGACACAACCGCATATTTGCGTCGGGGCATTCGGGAGATTATATGCCTGGCGCTGTTCTTCTTCACGTTTTTGGCGTGCGAGTATCTCTTTGATGTGCGCATAGCCGAGTTCGTGCCATCGAGTGAGGTCGTCATCTACGAGAGCATCGTTGTCGGCGCGAGCGTGATTGGCTTTTTCGTGCGCCCATTTCTGTACTATCGCCTTCCCCAGACGATCGATGCGACGAGCGATATTACAGGCGTGCTGTTGGTATCGGCGTTGCTGCTGATGATTACGGCAGTGCGGTTTGAGGTAGTAATTGCCGGCGGCCTGGTGGCGTGCTGCGCCCTGGGCTATTGCGGATCGACCGCCCATGCCAATCTTGCGCGGCGTTTTGCGCAGACGCCCTGCCTGGCGCGCGCCGCCGCACTTTCCTATGCCATGGGCGTTCTGGTACAGGTGATCAACCACATGGTGATGCCTGTCGGTATTCCTCAGCAGGCTGTTCTGGTCGTCTGTGCGATCGCGCAGGTGGCGTTGCTCCACGGTGCCCGACGCGCCAAGCTGCGCGACGAGTCCGATCCCAGCTTTGAACCCAGTGTTGCCGGGCTTTCGGTAGATGCTTTGGAATATGGCGCCAAGTGGCAAGACGATCCCAAGGCAAAGGCGGCATTCCGCCGCGCCGTGGTCCGCCTGACCGTGGCGACGGCGTATCTTTCCGGCGTATTCGCCGCTCTCAACGCGGGTCTCACAACCTTGCATGCTACCGGAGCCGTTGATTTGGGTGACTGGCCGCGCCTGCTGCTTGTCGTGAGCTCGTTGGCTGCCGGCGTCCTATTTGACCTGCACGGCCGCTCGTATATGAATATCGGCATGACATGTGCCGCCATACTGTCCACGCTTTCGTTCTTTGTGCTCATCGTCGATGGCAATGGCGGCAACGAGCTTGCTGCCACGATCATCTTTTATCTGGGCTTGGGCTTTTTCGTGGTGTTCTTTACCACAAAATATGCCGCCGTCTCGCTCTATGCGCGCTGGTCATATTTTTGGCCGTGCATGGGTCGCGTCGTCAACAACGTGTGCTCGATGTTCGTGACGGCGCCGGCAGTGGCGATTATCTCGAGTCAAAATGTGCTGGCTGCGGTCGGTGCGGCGCTCGTGATGTTTGTGGGCATTGCGATTACGCTGCTGGGGCAGTTGGGGCAACGGGCCGATGATGCCGCGATGCGGGACGGACTGCCGCTTGCCACCGACGATCTTGGTGGGGATCTTGCGCCCACATGCTCCGACCCCGAGCCCGTGGAGGCAGCGGAGCTCACGTCCGATGAACGCCTTGATGCCTTCGTCGCCACCTTTGGGCTTACAGAGCGCGAGCGCGATATTCTTGAGGTCTTGGTCGTTTCGGACCAGAGCGTTCAGGACATCGCCACAACGCTCTTTCTTTCGCGCTCCACGCTCTATCGCCACATTTCCTCGATCAACAAAAAGGCCGGTACCGCCTCGCGTGTGGCCCTTATCAACTTCTTTTGGTCCTGGACACCCAAGGACTAGCTAACCTCCCAATAAGTTGCGGTGGAATAGTCCCTAAATTAAAGTCACGGGGCTTTAAACAGGAACTATTTCACCGCAACTGCTGGGGGGATAGACTGCGGCGGCGGCAGAGGCAGCGGCAGCGGCGTTGGCAGCTGTGGTAGTGGCAACGGCAGCTGGCAGGGTGTTTTCCGTCTACTTGCTACAGCAGCTCGCCGTGGCGGGCAATGTAGCGGCACTTTGCCAGCTGGGTGAGCGCGATATAGGCGATAACGATGCCAATGAGCAGCCCAAAAAAGCTCGTGGGCAGCGGCATGAGGCCGAGCACATCGGCGATGGGGCTTGCCGGCAGCCAGGTGACGAGCGCCAGGCCCAGCACGGTAAGAACGCACAATGCGGGCGCGGCGTGGTCGCGCGGGCTCGGCAGATGCGGGGAGCGCAACATGTGGACCACGAGTGTCTGCGACCACATGGACTCGACAAACCAGCCGCTCTGGAAGAGCGCAGCAAAGGTCGCCATACCCGCGACGTCGCCCGCGGCGGCAAGCTCGGACCAGCTTGCGTCCACGGCGGCGGGGCACACGACAAAGAAGAGCGCGGCGAAGGTCACGATGTCAAACAGCGAGCTCACGGGGCCCAGCTCGAGCATAAAGCCCTTGATGGATGCGGCGTCCCAGGCACGCGGGCGGGCAGTCCAGGCGTCATCGACGGTGTCCCACGGCAGTGCGATGCACACGATCTCGTAGACCAGCGACAGCAGTACCAGCTGCAGGGCGCTCATGGGCAAAAACGGCAAGAACAGGCTCGCGACGGTCACGGACAGCACATTGCCAAAGT
>CAUBQN010000146.1 GCA_958438125.1 uncultured Collinsella sp. | reverse complement strand
GTCTTTTCGCCATGGAAGGGGCAGCAACCCCAAAACTCATGGCCGCGGGGCTTGAGCTCAACCGTTTCCTGCACGATGGCAACCAGGTCAGACGCAGCGCGTACCTGGTCTTTTTCCTCATCGCTAATCACGGATGTTCACCCCCTGCTCACCCAAGTTGTGACGAATGTCCTCGATATTACCCTCGA
Source organism: uncultured Collinsella sp. (assembly GCA_958438125.1). Lineage (GTDB taxonomy): Bacteria > Actinomycetota > Coriobacteriia > Coriobacteriales > Coriobacteriaceae > Collinsella. Next base: position 3,171 of record CAUBQN010000146.1, on the reverse strand, counting down.
CGGTCGCGATCAACTCATCCAGCGAATCGAACACGCGCGAGGGACGCAGCCAGCGCGTAAACGCCAGCGAAACGGAGGCGCCGTAAAGGTCGCCCGTATAACCAATTAAGTTAGCCTCGAGATGCGCCGAAGCGGCATCGTCGGCATACGTCGGCGGCAGTCCGACGTTAACGGCAGCGGGCCACGCGGTGTCATCGACCAGCACCAGGCCCTCATACACGCCATCGGCAGGCACCTGAATGCCGACGGGAACCTGCAGGTTTGCCGTGGGAAAGCCCATGCCAGAACCCTCGTGACGGCCGCGAATAACACCGCCACGCACCATATACGGACGCCCGAGTAACTCAGCAGCAAACTCCACATGGCCCTGTCCCAGCTCATGACGAATGCGGGTGGCGCAAATGGCCTCACCGCCCTCGCAAAGCAAGTCGTGCCCGTATACGTCAACGCCGCGCTCGGCACCCCAGGCGCGCATCTCGTCAACACCAAATGCACCGCCGCGACCCAGCCTAAAGTCACTGCCAACGCGAATCGATCGAATGTCGACCAGACGCGACACCAGCGAGAGAAAGTCAACATGGTCAAGTGCCGCAACCTCGGGCGTAAAGGGAACGGCCACCACCGCATCGACCCCGGTCTGAGCCAGGGCATGTAGACGGTCGGCCGCCGTCATCAATTTTTGAGCGGGCGAAGGGCTCACCACGACGTCCGGGTCCGGATCGAAGGTGACCACGACCGCCTTGCAGCCATGGGCGCGGGCATCACGGACAAGCGCTTCGATGAGCTCCTGGTGTCCACGGTGAACGCCGTCGAACACGCCGATGGCAATCGATGCGGCACCCATGTGCTCGCACTCATCAAACGCATCGGCAGCAACGATGCGAGCCTCGTCCAACTCGCCCGCGAAAAAGATTCGCGCGAGCTCGCGAGCGGAAAGCATCATCGAACACCGCCGATTGCCTGCGGAAACACATGCTCCATGACAAAGCGGCCGCCCTCAATACGGGCGAGCGCCTTGAGTCCCCCATCGAGTACCAACGCAAACGGCGTCTTCGAGGCATCGAAATCGGCAAGCGCACGCTCAACGGGAATGCGTCGGCCGCAGAGCAGGTCGTCGGCAAGATTGCCCGGCAAGTCAACACGCGTGGCGCCCAGGGCCGCAATGGGGTCCAGGGCAAAGCCAGCCGCGGACTCGGGAGAAAGCTCCTCGACCGCATGACAAGCGCCAATGGAAACAACACCGGAGGCCGTGCGGCGCAGCGCGGAAATGTGCGCAGCGCTACCGCAGGCGCGGCCCAAGTCGCGAGCGAGCGCACGGATATAGGTGCCCTTGCTCACCGAGAACGCCACGGTCCACACACACGTATCACCTTCGCCGCCCACGGCAATCAGGTCGGCGGCATAGACCTCGACAGGGCGCGGAGGTAGGTCAACCGCATTGCCCTCGCGAGCAGACTTGTAGGCGCGAACGCCATTGACCGAGATAGCCGAAAACGCCGGAGGCACTTGCATCTGCGGACCTAGCATGGCGGCCAAGCGCTCACGGGCATAGGCAGGATCGCGGAGCTCGTTGGCAACAGCCACTGTGCGGACCGCCTCGCCCTCCGCATCATCGGTATTGGTCTCGGCACCAAACGAGATGTCGGCGACATAGCTTTTGGTATCAAGGGTTAGCATGCCCAGTAGACGGGTGGCCTGACCCACGCCCACAACCATGACACCCGATGCCATGGGGTCGAGCGTACCGGCATGGCCGACGCGCCGCTCATGGAGAGCGCGTCGGCATTGCGAGACCACGTCATGGGACGTGCAGCCCACCGGCTTATCGACGGCGAGCAGCATATTCAATTGAGAAGGCGTTCGACGAGCCATGTACCATCCAATAAGTTAGAGCTCGACGGTCACCGAAGCGGGATCCTCCCCCACCAGCTCGGCCAGCATGGGAAGTGCCACGGCGAGCGTCTCGCGAATTGTTCCGTTGTTGGAAAAGCCGGCGGCGGCATGATGCCCGCCACCGCCAAAGTTGGCAGCAATCTCGGACACATCGAGGTCGCCCTTGGAGCGCAGGTTGCCACGCACCTTGGTATCGCCCTCAATGCCCTTTAAGAACATGCAAACCTCGACGCCCATCACCGAGCGCACCACGTCAACCAGGCCATCGCACTCATCCGAGGTGACACCGCAAGCCTCAAGGTCACTCTGGTACGCGTAGCTATACGCGACGCGCCCGTGGGCCACCGTCTTGATGCGGCCCATAACGATGGACTTGAGGTGCAAAAACTCAACGCGCATGCTCTGGTAGACCTCGAGTGCAACGCGCGCCGGATCGGCACCGTGGGCAACCAGACGCGAGGCCGCATGGAACGCGGCGGCATCGGCGTTTTGGTACTGAAAACGGCCGGTATCGGTAACCAAGCCGCACAGCAGGCAAGTCGCAACGCCATCACGTGCGACAATGCCACAATTGTCCAAGAAGCGGTCGATGATCATAGCGCAGGCCGCAGCTTCGACGCGCCTCAGACTGAGCTCGGCAAACTCCTCGCGAGCCGGATGGTGATCGAAGCACACCACATGCTTGGAGCGGCGAAGCACCTCAGCCGAGTTGTTGAGGCGCTCGACGACCGGCACATCCACCGAGATGAACAGGTCCGGATTGCCGGTGTACGTAGATGCCGGCACCAGACGATCGGCACCCTCCATAAAGCGGTAGATGCGCGGAACCGGGTCATCGTCTGCCAGCAGCAGGGCAATGTCCTTGTTGGGGAAAAACTTCATAAGCGAAAGGCCCAGACCCAATACGGAGCCCAAGGCATCGCCATCGGGAGAAGTATGTCCCGAAATCGCAATGGAGGACGCACCCTCGATGAGCTCGAGGATGCGTCGCTGAATATCTGCAGACTCGCACGAAGCGAGGTCGGCGGAATTAGTCATCTAAAGCTGCCTCCTGGGCGGCGTCCGCTATCGGGTAGCCGTCCTCGTCCTTTTCGATCGCAAGCGTAGCCGGAACGTTTTCCAGCGCACGCGTAATGCGCTCGGCCTCATCGGTCGAGCGATCGATGCGAAAATCGAGCTCGGGCGTGACGCGCCAATCGAGCGAGCGAGCCAACAGGCTGCGAATGCGGCCCTTGGCGCTGGCGAGCGCCTCCATGACCTCATCGTAGCGGCTCGCAT
>CAUBQN010000145.1 GCA_958438125.1 uncultured Collinsella sp. | reverse complement strand
GACCGCGTGGTCAACGCGCCGTTCGATCCGGTGATGTTCGAGATTACGGATGCGGCGTGCAACAAGGGCGAGAGCGTGGCCTGGCTGGCGGGCTACTACGGTATTGCCGAGGACGAGGTCGCGGTCTATGGCGACGGCGGCAACGACATCGCCATGCTCAAGCGTTTCCGTCACAGCTACGCGACCAAAAACGCAAGCGATGCAGCCAAGGCCGCCGCGAGCGCAACTATCGGCAGTTGCATGGTCCACGCCGTCCCCAAACACATGCTCGCCACCATGCGCAAGCAGAATTCCTGCACCGTAATCGAATAATGTGACAAAGGGACAGCCCCTTTGTCACAGGTGACGCTGGTCTCTTGAAATACGAACAAACATTCGCATATCTAACTGCGCTTTGATAGAATTGATGCTGTTGGCGGCAGTTCCATGTGCCGGGCAGCGCCCTCCATCCGATGGGAGGTGATGCCCATGACCGATTTGATTGATTTCGTGAGACTCCTGACCGCTTTGGTCTCGTTCTTCACGGCGCTTGTCGGCCTTTCCGAGGCACTCAAGCAGCGTTCGAAGCGCAACAGAAGGGGTCGCCGCCGCTAAGGCGTTGACCCCCTAATGCAAACAACGGCGCTGCACAGCTTTCCAGAACTTGGGCTGCCGTCGACACTATTCTACCCACGAATGACATTTTGAACAAACGGTAATGCCGCTCCAAAAGCCAGGTACAACCGGCACAACCTAGGCGGTCGCTCGATGTGACAAAGGGACTGCCCTTTTGTCACATCCAAAATATTGCCTTTACGTGTTGATGCACACGGTGTGCAATAATACTCGCACTGTGCAATAGCGCACAGGTTGAGTAACAAGGAGGACGCTTGTCCCAGCTCGAGAAATGCGATCGCCGGTCCCTTCGCTCGCAGCGTGCCCTTCGCCAGGCACTTGCCGGCGAGCTTGCCGAAAGCGGCGACCTTTCGCGCATTAACGTCGCGTCGCTCACCGAGCGCGCTGGCCTTACGCGCCGCACGTTCTATTCGCACTACCGCGATATTCCCGACTTTATCAATCAAATCGAGGACGGCTTGCTGGCCGAGATCCGTGAGCGCATTGAGCTCATCACCGCAGCTCAGCTGCCCGATCTCTATCACAACATCGATGAGCTCGAGCCGGCGCCCGGTTCGGTTGAGCTACTGCGTTATCTTGCGGCCAACCGCGACTTAATCGGTGCGCTGCTGGGTCCGGGCGGCGACCAGGCCTTCATTAAAAGGATCATCGACACCGCTCGTGAGGCTGTGGTGCCGCGTGCGCAGACGGGCATTTTGGGCCTGGCGCTGGGCACGTTCTTTGACTACTACGTCACCTACGTCGTGAGCGCCGAGGTCGGCATGATTCAGCGCTGGTTTGAGCGTGGGCTCACCGAATCGCCCGAGGCCATGGCGCGCATTATGACGGTGCTCGCTTTTGTGCGCCCTGGTGACCTGTATGGCCAACCCATCGATATCAACGTGCCGGAATACGGCATGAAGCTATTGAACCTGCAGCTCGAGGACGCGGCCGACACCGCCGCAACCGTCGAGTCCAACAACTAAGAGGAGAGACAATGAGCAAGCTCGTCGAGGGCATCAAGGACCGCATGGTCGCTGCTGCACGCGAGGCCGCGCCCGCCGTGGTGGACGCCGCGCAGAAGGCCGCGACCGCGGCTGCCGAGAAAGTTGCCGAGGCAGTTGCCGATGCCAAGAACGCGGTAGGGGAGACGTCCGTCGCTAGCGAGCCCGCCACCGCCACCGAGCCCGTAGCCGCCGGCCAGGCCCCCGAAGGCGCGATCTTCAACCCCGAGAACGCCCGCGGCAACCTGCACCTGGGCATCGACGTGGGCTCCACCACCGTTAAGCTCGCCGTGCTCAACGACGACAACCAGATCGTCTACGCCAAGTACCAGCGCCACCACACCGACGTCCGCGCCTGCGCCCGCGACCTGTTCGAGGGCGCTGCGACCGTGCTGCCGACGGCCCAGATGACCTGCGCCATTACCGGCTCGGGCGGCCTACTGCTGTCCCAGTGGCTCGACCTGGAGTTTGTCCAGGAGGTCATCGCCAGCAAGCGCGCCGTCGAGACCCTCATCCCAGCCACCGATGTCGCCATCGAGCTGGGCGGCGAGGACGCCAAGATCATCTACTTCGACAACGGCATCGAGCAGCGCATGAACGGCACCTGCGCTGGCGGCACGGGCGCGTTCATCGACCAGATGGCAACCCTGCTGCACACCGACGCCAGCGGCCTCAACGAGCTCGCGGCCAACGCCACCACCATCTATCCCATCGCCAGCCGCTGCGGCGTTTTTGCCAAGACCGACGTGCAGCCGCTGCTCAACGAGGGCGCCCGCCCCGAGGACGTGGCCGCCTCCATCTTCCAGGCTGTCGTGACCCAGACCATCTCGGGCCTGGCTTGCGGCCGTCCCATCCGCGGCAACGTCGCCTTCCTGGGCGGCCCGCTGCAGTATCTCTCCGAGCTGCGCCACCGCTTCTACCTTACGCTCAACCTGGACGAGGAGCACCGTATCGTGCCCCAAAACGCTCACCTGTTTGTGGCGAGCGGCGCCGCCATGGCGCACGAGTCCAACAAGCTCAGCACATTCCCGCAGCTCATCGAGGCCATCGATGCCCTGGGCGACACGCAGGGTGCCGAGGTCGAGCGTCTGGATCCGCTCTTTGCCACTGACGAGGACTTTGCCGAGTTCAAAACCCGCCACGACGCCGAGGTCGTCCCCAAGGGCAAGCTCGAAGGCTACACCGGCCGCGTGTTCATCGGCATCGACGCTGGTTCCACCACCATGAAGGCCGCGCTCGTGGGCGAGGACGGTCAGCTGCTGCACACCTGGTACGGCAACAACAACGGAGACATCCTAGGCACGGCCAAGGTCATCATGGCCGATTTCTACAACCACATCCCCGAGGGCTGCACCATCGGCCACGTGACCACCACGGGTTACGGCGAGGCACTGCTCATCGAGGCCCTCAAGGCCGACTCCGGCGAGATCGAGACCGTCGCGCACCTGCGCGGCGCCAAGGCGTTCCTGCCCGGCGTCGAGTTCATTCTGGACATTGGCGGCCAGGACATGAAGTGCCTGCGCGTCAAGGACGGCGTCATCGAGCACATCATGCTCAACGAGGCCTGCTCGTCGGGCTGCGGCAGCTTTATCGAGAGTTTCGCCGTGTCTATGAACATGGACGTGCGCGCGTTCGCCAACGCTGCCATCCATGCCAAGGCGCCCGTCGACCTGGGCAGCCGCTGCACGGTCTTTATGAACTCGCGCGTCAAGCAGGCGCAAAAGGAAGGCGCCACGGTGGGCGACATCGCGGCCGGCCTGTCCTATTCCGTCATCAAGAATGCCCT
>CAUBQN010000144.1 GCA_958438125.1 uncultured Collinsella sp. | reverse complement strand
TTGTGCTCTACCAACTGAGCCATGTCCGCTTGCGGGTTATTAATTTACGCGAGTTGCCCAAAAGACGCAAGTACTTTTTTCAAAAAAATTGTTCAATGCAAGTTCGCGCAGGTGGATAACGTCAAGCCAAAGCGCTAAGCGCACGATTCCAATGCCGAGCTAAACAACTTCACCATCCGAACGCGCGTGCCGGCGCCATCCGTACGACGGGCAACTTCCACATTATCGACGAGCATGCGCATAAGCTTGATACCTCGCCCGCGCTCCTCAGAAGCCACCGGCTCGCTCGCCCCATCGATAGAATAGCCAGCGCCCCGATCAAGCACCTCGAGCACAACGCGGTCCCCATAGGCCTGAACCGTCAGGATGCAGCCAACACCGCCCGCATGGTCATATGCGTTACCCAATGCCTCCCCCAACGCCAATGCGACGTCATAGCGCTCATCACGCCTCAGGGGAAGCGATTCGAGGAGCTCGGCCACACGGTGCCGATAATACGGGAGATTCTCGATGCCTCGCTGCACTTCGACGCTCTTGCTCCATCGCGGCAACTCCCCCACCGGAATGGCGGGAATCGACTCCCGCGCCGGGCCCGCGACATGCAGGATGTCGACAAGTCGGGCAATTTCCAAAAAGCGAACGACCTCATCGGAGGCGTTAACGAGCGAAAGCAGCCCCTCATGCCTCATAAGCTCTCTGGCACGTGTAAGCAAAAACGCCAAGCCCGTCGAGTCGATAAAGCCCACGGTCTGGCAATTGATGACAACACGACGCACGCCCCGGTCGATCAAATTATCCAACCGTCGGCGCAGTGCGGGCACCGAGGCGATGTCGATATCGCCCGGTGGCGTCAAAACCGCTATGTCATTCCATTCATTCATACGACCATGGTTCCCCAAAAGAGCTAGCTCGATGCACACGTATCTGCAACCGCGCAGATTTCGCCCGTCAGGCGTCGTGACCTACGATCGACCCCGTAAAAACTCAAGGGAAACCAGCGCGATGTCATCGTTCAGCGCCGACTCGGTAAAGCGGTCAAGCTCGCCCAAGACCTTGCCGCAGATTCCCGATACGCCCTCACCCGAGACAGAGAGCAAAAGGTCGCGAAGGCGCTGCTCGCCAAAAAAAGCACCCGAGCGATCACGTGCTTCGATTGTTCCATCGGTATACATAAATAGCATGTCACCAGGAGCGAACGTAAACACGCCCGTCTCGTACACCATGCTCTCAAAGGCACCGATTACGCCCGATTGGCATCCAAGGAGCTCCACTTCTCCCCCGCAGGTCTCTCCGCCACCAAGCGGCGTCGACGACGGCCTAATGACCATAGTGGGAGGATGTCCCGCCGAGCAATAGGTAGCGCGGCCCGCCTTAAGATCGATCTTGGCGATAAACGCCGTCACAAACGTCTCGACCCTCGAAAAGCCCATGAGCATGCTATTGAGAGAGCGTGCCATACGGGCAGGCCCCGCACCCTCCCAGGCATAGGCCGTCAGCGCCGTCTTGACGAGCGCCGACATCGACGCCGCCTCGATTCCCTTGCCGGATACATCGCCCAAAATCATAACGGCGCAATCGTCGGGAAGTCGGACAAGCGTATAGAAGTCACCGCCGACCAACGCAGAATTCGTTGCCGATAGGTATACCGAATCGGTTGCAATGCCCGGAACGTCACCAAGCGAATTTCTCATGCCAATCTGAAGCGTCTGAGCGATATGACGCTCTTCGCGCTTTTGAGATTCGCCCTCATAGATCAGCTCAAAGTCATGCGCCAGATGCACCAGGTAGTCGTATTCAAGGTCGTCAATTGGTTCTTGGCTGCCATCGCGGAGTAGCAAAGCGCGCCTCGTCGGCCCCTTGGCGATATCAGCGGGAACGATCGCATCGTTGTTCCGCCGACCGCCGCCCTCCGAGCGAACGCGCCCCGCCTCGAAGCCGGAATCGACATAGAGGCCCTGGCACGGCAGGCCATGAGCCCTCAACCATCCGCCCATAGACGTGGATTCGTCCACACGTGTAAGGCGCACGTGCTTGAGGTCGTCAGCGCTCGTCCCGCCCAACACCGAAGTCTCAAACCCGTCGGGGACTGCCCCCAGGCGCGCTGCTGGCGCCGTGACAGAAAAGAAGAGTGACTCCGGATCGCCCGGCAACGGCACACGACTGCCGCCCTCAAAATCGATGACATAGGTTTCGAGGCCCGCATCATACTCCACGGGGCAGAAATGACAATTGAGCACCGTGCAGATTTCCGTCGACACCGCTCGCGAGGCGGCAACGGGATCATCGAGATAGGTAAACAGTTCGTCGCGCAGCAAATTGAGCGAGCGGCCGAGCTCCGCCGTGCGGCGCGAACGTAAGCTCGACGCCATGCCGACCAGCTGAATAGACAGGTAATCGCAGATGACCTCGAGCACGTTCACGTCATAGGCAAGTGGCGCCTGGGGGCGTTTCCAGCCAACTTCCAACACGCCAAGGACCTGCGTGCCGTAAAACACAGGAAGACAGATCTCGCTGCGATACGGGGGCATATCCTGCACGCGCAGCAAGTGCTTGGAACGATTGTCCAAATCCATGAACATACCCGAGGCAACCCGGTCGCCCTCAAGGTCCTGCTGGATCGACAGGCGACAGGCACGCGACTCGCGAAGTACGTAGGTCGGAATGCCCGCGCCGTACGGCATAAACTCGGGCAGATAGCTGTCCTCAAGCTCCTTAGAAACACCGCGGAGCTTAAAGCCGCCGCTCTCGGAAAAATAGATAGCCGCACCGGAGGCATCGAGCGTTCCAACGAGCTGATTCAAAACGGTATCGAGCAAGCTGGGGAGCTCATCGGAGCCCACGGTACTCATAATGACTGAAAGGGTACCCGAAAGGCGTTTATTCGCCACCCTAAGCTCCGATAGCGCACGTTTGAGCTGACGATCGTGGGAATACTGCTCTTCGATGCTGTGAAGCGCCACCAGGACACGCGGTGCACGACGTCCAAAGATACGCGGAGGCGTAACGGAACCCGCGCGAACCAAGACGGGAATAAAAGACCCGTCGCTCAGCTTGAGCATCAGCTCGCTCTCGGAGCCATCGGTCTCAAACGGCAGGCGATGTTCGGTCGCGCGCTCAAAGGCAGACGAGTACAGAACGTCTTTGACATCACCGCTGATGACGTCAGCGCGTTCCTCGCACATCAGGTCGAGCAAACGATTATTCACATGCAGAATGGTTCCGTCGAGCTCACAGATGATGACAGCATCGCTCGTGATCTCGACCAGTTGGGCAACGTCTGCCCACTCGTTGCGCTCAAGCGTTTCCATCGTGGACCTCACCGTCTATCGGTAACAAAAAAGCCTCCGAAGAGGCTTCTGAAATGCGATGGTGTCGGAGGCGGGACTTGAACCCGCATGACCAAAAAGCGGTCAC
>CAUBQN010000143.1 GCA_958438125.1 uncultured Collinsella sp. | reverse complement strand
TCTAGCCTTGGGTGACCAATCGGTAACCGATACCCACGTGCGTCTGGATATAGCGCGGGTGCGCGGGGTCGGACTCGATCTTCTTACGCAACGTGCCCATAAAGACGCGCAGGCTCGCCAGGTCGCTCTTGGTTGACGTGCCCCAAATCTCGTGCAGGATAGACTGGTGCGTCAGCACCTTGTCGGCGTTATGCGCCAGCAGGCACAGGAGCTTGTACTCAATCGGCGTCAGATGCAGCTCCTCGCCATCCATCGTGGCGATGCCGGCATCAAAATCGATATGCAGCTCACCGGTATCGAACGAGCCCTCGGAGGCAACACCGCCCGTTTGCGCATACGAGAGACGCCTGAGCGTCGTGCGAATGCGCGCGAGCAGCTCCTCGACCGAAAACGGCTTGGTCAGGTAGTCGTCGGCGCCAGCATCGAGCGCGCGAATCTTGTCCGCATCCTCGCTGCGCGCCGAGACCACAATGATCGGCATGCCCGACCATGCGCGCACCGACTCCACCACCTTGACGCCGTCCATATCGGGCAGGCCCAGATCGAGCAGCACAATACTCGGTGCCTGTGACGAGGCGGCGGCGATGGCGGCATGGGCGGTCTCCACGGCCATATGGCGCAAGCCGTGCGCCTCGAGCGCGGCAACGATAAGGTTGCGAACAGCGGGGTCGTCCTCAACGACCAAGATGAGCGGTTTTACAGCAGAGTTCGGCACAGCGCTACTCCTTATCAAACGAAACGTCGGCGGCGGGAAGCTCAATCGTAAAGACCGAGCCGTGCGGGTCCGCCGCGGCAACCTCTATGCTACCGCCATGCGCCAACGCAATGGAGCGGCAGAGCGAAAGACCCAGGCCCACGCTGCGATGGCTGTCGGCCAAACCGTGGTTGGCGGTATAGAACGACTCAAAGATCCGCTTGCGGTCCTCGGGTGCGATCCCCGGACCATCATCAGCCACCGAGCACGCCACGCGTCCATCGTCGACGCTAATCGAAATCATGATATGCGAGCCTGCGGGCGTATAGGTGATGGCGTTGTTCACCAGATTGACCACCAGCTGCACCATCAAGCGCGCATCGACATTGACGAGCGCCGGCTCATCGCACGCCGCCACCTTAAGGTCGTGCTCGCGCACGGCAGGGTTCACGTGGCGCAGCGCCTCCTCGACGATATCGTCCATAAGCTCGAGCGTTGTCGACAGATGCATGCCGCCGCCCTCGAGCTTGGTGATAGCGAGCAGATTCTCGACAGTGGCGTTGAGCCATTGCGCATCCGAGCGAATGGACAGGAGCAGGCCGCGGCGCGTCTGGGCGTCGAGCACGGCGGTGCCGGTCGAGCCCTGGTCGAGCAGCACGTCGGCATTACCCGAAATACTGGTGAGCGGCGTGCGCAGGTCGTGCGAGATGGAGCGCAGCAGGTTGGCGCGCAGCTGCTCGTTTTTGGCGAGCACCGCCGCCTCCTCACGGGCCTCCATGGCACGAGCGCGATCGAGTGCCAGCTCGCCTTCGCTCACGATGGCATCGGCAAGTGTCCGTTCCTCGTGTGTTAGCACATCGGGCTCGGCAACGATAGCCAGCACGCCCACCACCGAGGCGGGGTCGCCCGAGCGCACGAAGCCGTCGCCTGTGCGAACCGTCAGGTAGATGCCATAAAACGCCGAACCGCCAAACGTGGCGTCGAGCGGCGTTCCCACGTAGGCGGACGCCGAGAGCCTCGGCGGCATCTGCGGCGCCAGCTCGTGCACCGGGGCGGCATCGCCCACGGCCGTGTACGTCGCACGCGGCAGAAGGTCATCGCCCTCGGCGTCGGCGCTGTACCACACAACCGGACAGCCCGAAAGACGCGCCAGCTGCGTGGCCATGGCGTGAACGATCTGATGCTGATCGGCGCACCGCTGCAGCATGCGGTTGGTCTCGAGCACCATATGCGTGCGGCGGTCGCTGGCGGCAGCCTGTGCCAAGGCGCGGCGCAGGGCCAACGCAATCGAGCTCGACACAAGCGAAACCACGAACATGATGAAGAACATGCCGGGATAGCCGCGGTCGATAAGCGACAGCGAGTAGCGCGGGTCGACAAACAAAAAGTTGTAGAGCGCCACGGCGGCAGCCGAGCTCAGCAAGCAATACAGGCGACTCCAGGTAAAGAATGCGCACAGCTGAACGGCGAACACATAGACGATCATGATGCTCGGCGCGAGACCCGGATGGTCGAGCAGCGCGCCCACAATCGTCGCCGCGACCAGCAGCCCCACCGATACGCAGGCGTCATACAGAGGAGTGCGGCGCGTCAGCGTTGTGCGCCGCCACCAAAAGCTATCGGCAATATCGCCGTCCGTACGGACGTCCATCAGCGCCCCGCCCCTCTCTCAAAAACAAAAACCACCACAAAGGGGACAAGCACCTTTGTGGTGGTTTCCCTTGTGGTGGTTCCAAGTGTATAGCCTTTGCAACCTGCAGTCGTCAGACAAACAGCACGTGCGCGAGCAGTGCACACACGCACGCCGCGACAAGCACCGTCACCACGATCGAGATCACACGGTCGGCCATGTCCATGTTAGCCCGATTCGTAAAGAACCGATCTTCGGCAGCATCGGCGCGTACCTCACGCACCAGCTCGGTCGCAAGATCGCAACCGTCAAACACCTTTGCATCCATGGTTTCCTCCCAGGACTCAATCTCCGTCATTACAAGCCCGCCCGTTCGCAGACAAACCTCGAGCGTCGACTACGGCCGCTCATTGGGGGCCAGGCGCTGCATCTTGTTCACGGCCTTGAACTTGGTGAACAGCGGCACATACTCAAAGCTCACGTTGGAGTTCTCCAGGCCGTACCAGCGTGCAGGCGTGCCGGCGGCGCGGCGGATGATGTACTTGAGCGTGATGGCCGTACGCTCGCTGGGCTCCACATCGCTTTCGGGCGCCAGAAGCTTACGGATCAGGACGAACTTGAACGTGCCGATGTTACCCGGATCCTTGTAGACCGAGTAGTCATGCGTCTGCGGCGGCAGCTCGCCGGTGGCAGCCAGGTCCTGAACAACCTGACGCAGGTAGGCATTGACGCGCTGGTTGATCTTGTAGCCCAGGTACAGATGCACGCGGAACACGTAGTCGGTGCCGAACGTCTCGACCGAATAGGCAAAGGTATGCGGTTCGTCCATGGTCTCGACGTTCACAAACCACCAGGCGTGGGCACGCTTGGGATGCTTGTCCAAGATCGAGTAGACAATATCGCGGTCGATGTAGTCGGTATGGGTGTCCTTGGTCAGGTACACGACGTTGTCGCTCATGCGCTCGTAACGGTCGTCGTCGCGCAGGCGCTTGAGCTGCGGCAGGTAGCTGCGCAGCGGCAGCAGCGTAAACTGGCGCTGCTCGACCGCCGTGCCGTTGTACCAGCACACCATAATGCCCATGATGAGTGCAGCCAT
>CAUBQN010000142.1 GCA_958438125.1 uncultured Collinsella sp. | reverse complement strand
AATGCGACGGAGAGCTTGTTTGCCATGAAACCTTTCCTTTTGGGTTGGGTGTTGTTACCAGGTTGAATACTCGGTGCCAGCGTTTCGGCCGTGACTTGAGGGCACTTGCAGCCGCAGCGCCTGTCTACTCACCGCGCACACGGCGTGCGATGCGGTCGGAAAGCGAGGCTTTCTCGGCGCGGTTCTTGCCCCAAAACGCGCAAGCCACCATGCCGGGGCCCACATGCGAGCCGATGGTGGGACCGACGGAACTACGGATGATGGTGACGTCGGCGCAGCCTTCCTCCTTGCGGATGGCGGCCTCGAGCCAATCACCGTCCTTCTCGGCATCGGCCGTCATGATGGCGATGGGCATGGTGCGGTCGGGCACGTAGTTCTCGCGGAACGACTTGAGGATGGACTTGAGCGCCTTCTTGCGGCCGCGGTTGACGCCGATCAGCGACAGCGAGCCGGCAAGGTCGTAGGAGAGCTCGGGCTTGACGTCGAGCTTTGCCGTGAGCTGTGCCGCCGCGGGCGGAATGCGGCCGCCGGCAGCCAGCGCGTCAAAGCTCTCGAGCGTAAAGTAGCCGTGGACATAGGTCTTTGCCTCGTTTGCCCAATCGACCAGCTGCTTGGCGGTCAGTCCCGCCGAGCGCTGGCGCACGGCCTCGAGCGCCAAGAGCGCGCCGGTCGCGCAGGGTAGAGCGTTGTCGACCACGTACAGCTCAAAATCGGGATACTCGGCGCGCACGGCGTCCGCCGCCTGGCACGCGGAGTTGTAGCTCGACGACAGCGCCGAGGTAAAGCACAGGTAGACCGTGGGCGTGCCCTCTTTGGCGCACTCGGTAAAGAACTCGATATAGCGACCGAGTGACACGGCGGAGGTAGACACGCGAGCACCAGCGCGCATGCGGTCGTAGAACTCCTTGGGGCTCATGCTCGACCAGATGTCGTCCGTGCGCTCCTCGCCATCGATAATGAAGGGGAAACCCAGGATATCGACATCGAGGTTCGCGGCGACCTCGGGGCTAAAGTCGCAGCAAGTATCGACGACGATGCGGCAGCGGTCAGAATGGCCGGTAGATGCAGCCTTGTCCATCAAAGCGACTCCTTACGTAAAAAAGGCGGCCATCCGCATGGGATGGCCGCCAGCCGTTAACTCATGCAAGTTAACGTATTTTACTCGTCAAGCGTTTCGATACGGGGCTTGATGATGCCATATCCACCATTCTTACGGTGATACACCACATTGATGAGGCCAGTCGTCGCGTTCTCGAACACGTAGAAGTCGTGGCCGAGCAGATCGGTCTGCACCAGCGCCTGCTCCTCAGTCATCGGGGTGACATCGATGACCTTCTCGCGGACGAGCAGGTCGTCCTCCTCCTCGGGCAGCAGCAGGTCAGCCAGATCCTCGACGCGCTCGACCGGTGCGACATCCGCTGCGCTGGCACCGCCCTGGCGGTTGTCCACGACCTTGGTCTTGAACTTGCGCAGCTGGCGGGTGACCTTATCGGCGGAGAGGTCGATGGCGGCGTACATATCTGCACCGTGCTCGGCAACGCGAATCACCGAACCGCGGGCACGAACCGTAACCTCGACGATTGCCGGGTTGGGGTTCGAGGGGTTCTTCTCATAGCGAAGTACAACGTCGACCGTCATGGGCTCGATATCGAAAACCTTGAGCGCCTCGCCGATCTTCTCATCCACATGCGCACGCAGAGCATCGGTTACCGTCGTCTTGCGTCCAGAAACCTTGATATCCATACGTGGCTCCAATCTGCCTCGGGGACTTACTGTACTGGCTATGTACCCATTGCCGTGCATTTAATCACGCGGATTCCCAAAGACCCGAATAACGATTGCTTGATACCGCATACCGAAGTCTCGCACTTTTCTGTGGCAAAGTGCGCTATGGGAGGGCGACGGCGACTTTGTATTTGATCCCGAAAATTGGCTTTGACCTGCTGGTTTTATTGGGATAAAAAAGCCGGGCTCCCCTGTTGGGAGAGCCCGGCAATGCGTGTTGAAACCGTGAAGAGGCGTCTCTGCTAGCGCATAGGAGACGCCACCCCTAGCAATAACTAGCTATTGAGCTTGTTAATGTTGTCGTCGTCGGTGATAGTGCCCTCCTGGCTGGACGATTTATCCTCGGAGGATGCACCCTCGCTGCTCGAATCGGAGGATGCGGACTCGCTGGATCCGGTGTCGGTCGACTGCACGTCGGCGCCCGAGACCGTCTTGGTGGTGAGGTCATAGGGCATCGTGCCGTACCAGACGGAGTGGACCGCCTCGAGCGTGCCATCGACCGTGATACCGTCGAGGGCATCGCTCACGGCACGGCATAGCTCATCGTTGGCCGCGAGGCCCGCGACGCCGAGCGTCGAGGGCGTCTCGAGCGCGCCGACGTAAGAGATCTGGCTCATCAGGCGCGCAAGGTAGCCGCCGGCCGTGGAGTCGCAAATCACGTAGTCGATCTCGCCGGACTCGAGCGCCTCAAAGCACTCGTTGATGTTGGAGAAGGTCTTTTGGTTGGCCGTGATGCTCTGCTTGGCAAGCGCCTCCTGCGAGGCCGAGGAGGTCTGAACGCCCAGGGTAGCGGTGTTAAGCGTTTCGGTGGAAACGCTCAGCGACTCGCCATCGCTCGTCTTTCCGAACACTGCCGCAGCGTCGTACAGGCAAGTACCAAGCGTGCTGATATCACCATCCGTGGAATTGATGTCGCCAATGAAGATGTCGGCCTTTTTGTCACCAAGCGCGGAATCGGCAGAAGACGCATCGACGAAGGCAACCTTAAGGCCCATGCGGCTTGCAAGGGCGCGGGCAGCGTCGACCGCGTAGCCCGTGAGGTTGTCATCGGCGCCCTGCATGGCCTGCGGGGCATCGGAGGTATCGAGGGCAACCGTCAGGGTGCCGGGAGTGACCAGGGCATCGTCCGACACCGCAGGGGTGACGGTCTCGCGCTCGATCTGGTCAATCGTGGGTGTCGTGAACGTGGACAGAGGATTGAACGCGCATCCGCTCAAGCCCAATACGGCAATGACCGCCGCGGTCCCAGCACCCAACCGAGCCACGTGCATCAAGCTGCCCCTCACCATGTCCACTACCCTGCCTTCTGTGTCGTATACAATCCGTGCGTTGCGCGGAATAACGGGTTGTTCCCACCAGCTGACCTGGTATTTGACCCCACACTTGCGCACCGGGGTGTTTGCTCGGGAGGCCGTAGCCACCTTCACGACTGGCCCGCTCGCCCGCGAGGCGGTATTGCCCCAAAGAAAGTAGAACGGACGGTGCGGCTTACATCTAGGACGCGCCATGATCGCGCCGCGCGCACGCGGTCGCTTACGTGGATCCCTTTGACCGCGTCTGTCTTGGACTAGGATGGGCATTTCGTCCGTCCGCAACCACAGCCTGGCAGGAACGTAGCGCATTATAGCTAAGTTCAAGCTA
>CAUBQN010000141.1 GCA_958438125.1 uncultured Collinsella sp. | reverse complement strand
ACCCCCGAGAAGGAGGTCAACGGCAAGTCCCCGATGGCCCTCATGGCTGCTGGTATCCCCTGCGGCACCGAGGTCGAGGTCAAGTGCGACGGCGCCGACGAGGCCGAGGCTCTGGCTGCTGCCATCGAGCTCATCAAGAGCGGTCTTGGCGAGTAGAACTCAAACGGGTCGCATGTTGAACAACTAAGTTCATATTTGGGGGCGCAGTGACCTGTTGAAAGGTAGCTGCGCTCTTTTGTCATGGATATGGCAAAACGCTTTATCACATGACACGGAGAGAGGAATGGGAATGTATCAGGGAGTCAACGCTTCCGAGGGCATCGGTATCGGCACCGTTATGGTCGCCGTCGATCCCGACTTGACGTTTGAGCCGCACGAGGTTGCTGATTCGGCAGCAGAGAAGGAGCGCTATCAGTCCGCTCTTTCGGTCTTCTGCGAGAAGACCCAGGCTCAGGCCGACCACATGAAGGAGACGGTGGGCGAGGCCGAGGCCGAGATCATGAGCGGACACATTGTCCTGGCTCAGGACCCGGGCATGACCGACGCCATCAACGCCGCCATTGACGGCGGCACCTGCGCCGAGCAGGCGCTCATGGACACCTCGACCATGTTCGAGAACATGTTCCTGTCCATGGACGACGAGATGTTCCGTCTGCGCGCGGCTGACATCGCCGACATCCGTACCGGTATTCTGGCCGAGTTGCTGGGTAAGGAGGTCGTCGACCTCTCCGTCCTGCCCGAGAACACCGTCGTTGTCGTGCACGACCTCACGCCGTCCATGACCGCCACGATCGATAAGGCCCACGTTGCCGGTATCGTCACCGAGACCGGTGGCCGCACGTCGCACTCCGCGATCATCGCGCGTGCCCTCGAGATCCCGGCTGTCCTTTCGGTTTCCAACAGCTGCACCGCGCTGCGCAACGGTATGACCGTTGTCGTCGACGGTGGCAAGGGTATCGTTGAGGCCGATCCCGACGAGGAGACGCTCGCTGCCTACACCGCCAAGGCCGAGGCCTTCGCTGCCGAGAAGGCAGCCCTCGAGGCCTTCCGCGGCAAGCCGTCCGTGACTGCCGATGGCATCAAGAAGATCATCGCCTGTAACATCGGTAACCCCGATGACGTGCCCAACGCGCTCGATCACGACGCCGAGGCCATCGGTCTGTTCCGCTCCGAGTTCCTGTTCATGGACTCTGCTGAGCTTCCTTCCGAGGAGGAGCAGTTCAACGCCTACCGTAAGGTCGCCAGCGCGCTCAAGGGTGCTCCGGTCATCATCCGCACGCTCGATGTGGGTGGCGACAAGGAGATTCCGTATCTGCACATGGTCAAGGAAGATAACCCCTTCATGGGCTTCCGCGCCGTGCGTTACTGCCTGGCCAATCCCGACCAGTACAAGGTCCAGCTTCGCGCTCTGCTGCGCGCCAGCGCCTTCGGTGACGTCAAGATCATGATCCCGCTCGTCACCTGCGTCGAGGAGGTCTTGGCTGTCAAGGAGCTCGTCGAGCAGTGCAAGGCCGAGCTGACCGAAGAGGGTCGCAAGTTCAACGAGAACATCGAGGTCGGCATCATGGTCGAGACGCCCGCCGCTTCGCTGCTCGCAGACCGTCTGGCCGAGGTCGCCGACTTCTTCTCCATCGGCACCAACGACCTGATCGGCTACACCATGTGCGCCGACCGTGGCAACGACACCATCTCCAACCTGTACCAGGTGTACTATCCCGCCGTGCTTCGCTCGCTCAAGAACATCATCGAGAGCGGTGTGAAGGCCGGCATCATGGTTGGTATGTGCGGCGAGGCCGCTGCCGATCCGCTGCTCGAGCCGCTGCTGATCAGCTGGGGCCTGGAGGAGTTCTCGATGAGCGCTCCGTCCATCCTGCGCGCCCGCAAGACTATCAGCCAGTGGACCAAGGCCGAGTGCGACGAGCTCGCCGAGAAGGCGCTCGCCTGCAACACCGCCGCCGAGGTCAAGGCACTGCTCGAGTCCGCAGCTCGCTAATTTGGTATCAGGGGTAACCGCGTGGTTGGAATGGGCCGGCCACGCGGCCCTCACATATACAGGGGGTACTGTAAATGTTCTACACGCTAACCGCTAACCCGGCTGTCGACATGACGGTTTCGAGCTCTCCGCTCGAGCCCGATGAGAACGTCCGCACCGGCTCGGCCAGCTACACGGCTAACGGCAAGGGCCTCGACGTGTCCTTCGCCTTTAAGAAGATGGGCGTCGACACCGTCGCGCTCGGCTTCTTCGCTGGCTTCACGGGCAAGTTCATCGTCGAGGAGGTCATGAACCTGGGTTGCCTCTGCCGCCCGGTCTGGACCGACGGTATCACGCGCATTAACACCTACGTCAACGATGGCCAGCACGAGTACGGCATCCTGAACCCGGGTGCTCCTATTACGCCGCAGCACCAGGAGGAGCTCTACAACATCCTGGATACCGCGGGCGATCTTGAGTGCCTGATCGTCTCCGGCTCCGTTCCTCCCAAAGCTACGCCCGACTTCCTGGCTCAGGTCATGGAGCACGCTCAGGCTCGTGGCGCCGACGTCGTCTTGGACCTGTCCTCCGACAAGCTCAAGGAGCTCGCTCACAAGAAGCCGCTGCTCATCAAGCCGAACCATCACGAGATGAAGGCCATCTTCGGCGTGCCGGTCGACACCGACGACGAGGTTCGCGTCGCCATGAAGATGGCTCACGACGCTGGCGTTCAGAACGTGCTGCTCACCCGTGGTAGCCGCGGTGACGCTTACTTCTCCAACGGCGAGGACATCTGGTACGCCAAGCGTGAGTTCAACATCAAGCTGGTCTCTTCCGTCTGCGCCGGCGACTGCACCCTCGCTGCGTTCCTGCACAAGTGGTACAGGGATCGCGACAACGTCGAGGAGGCCATGAAGCTCGCTATGGCCACCGGCGCCAACGTTGCCGAGTCCGTCGGCATCGGCGACTTCGGTCACGTCGACGAGTACAGCAAGCGCGTTGCTGTCCGCAAGCTCGATCGTCAGTAATCGAAACGCGACATATTCGTGCGCATGCGGCGCCCCGGTTTCGGCTGGGGCGCCTTTTTGTTCCGCCACGGGGGAGAGGTGTCCCGCCGTACTTCATCGCTTCCACACCGTTCACCGAGTTGTCCTAGCCTTTTACCGATGCGTGGAATATACTTTCATTAACACGTTGCTTCGTGAAAGGAACATTCATGATTTACACGCTCACTGCAAATCCCGCCATTGACTACAACATCGCCTGCGACGGCCTTGCTGCCAACACCGTCACGCGTACTCGCAACGCCGTCTATACGCCCAACGGCAAGGGCCTCAACGTCTCGTTTACGCTTGACCACTACGGTGTCGACACCACGATCCTGGGCTTCTTCGCTGGCTTCTCGGGCGAGTTTATCGTCAAGGGCGCCGAGGCCCTGGGCGTGCCCGTCAAGCCCGTGTGGAC
>CAUBQN010000140.1 GCA_958438125.1 uncultured Collinsella sp. | reverse complement strand
TGTATGCCCAGGTGCTCAAGGAAGATCGCGACATCGCGCTGGTCTCGAGCGACTACCGCCTGATGAACTTCAACACGTCGTTGCTCAAGACCAAGACGACCACCAACACGCAGGGCGTCCAGGCCCTTACGGCCAAGAAGGGCCGCTCGGTCACCACGGTCGGCACGACCGAGGAGATTCTTGGCGCCGGCGTCTCGGCCGAAAAGTTCACCGCGCAGAGCCTTCCCTCTGCCGGTGCCCTCATGAAGGAAAACGACATGCCGAGCTTGTTTGACTAGGTACCACGGCAACGAGATCGTTAGATACTTCGCAAAGCGACGAGGCCCGGAACGCAACGGCATTGCGCCCGGGACTCGTCGTTTTTCTTCTCAACTATTTTTTAACGCAGATAAATTGATTTCTGCTTATTTTTCTGCGTAAAAAATGTCAGCGTCACTGCTTCGATGCCCATTGGTCAGTCGTTAGCAAAACTTGCAAAAGTTAGCAAAAGTTGCAAAAATTAGCAAAACTTGCAAAGGAGCTACCATGGAGTACAGCAAGAACCCCTTTACCCCAACATTTGGAAGCGTCCCTCCCTTTCTAGCGGGTCGCGAGCATATTCTGCGTGACATCAACCGTGGCTTTATCAACGGCCCGGGAGATCCCAACCTGTCGACCATTTTTACGGGCGCAAGGGGAACGGGCAAGACGGCGCTTCTCTCGCTCCTTTCAGAAACGGCGCTTGAACACGGTTGGATCGCAGCAAATGTCTCCGCCATGCCAGGCATGCTCGAAGATATTATCGAGCGAACCAAAGAAGCCGCAGATAGCTACCTCTCACAGCCTCATGCGCGCATAAACGGCGTTCAAATTGGTCCAGTGGGCATCGATTGGACATATGCTCAAGAGGCCCAGGGCAACTGGCGCACACGTATGAATGGCATCTTTAAGCAACTCGAAAAACATGACATCGGACTTCTCATCACCATCGATGAAGTCACTGTCGATCTTGATGAAATGCTCCAATTTGCCTCTGTTTACCAGCACTTTGTGCGCGAAGGTAAAAAAGTCGCCCTACTCATGGCAGGACTACCCTACAAAGTATCGGCACTGCTACGCAACGATTCCGTCTCGTTCCTCAGACGTTCCCAATATCATCAATTAGGACGAATCACTGACGTTGAAATTGCAAACGCATTCCGCAAAACCGTTGAGGCCGGAGGCCGCTCAATCACACCAGAAGCGCTCGAGGATGCTGTGAAGGCCGTCGACGGATTCCCCTACATGATGCAGCTCGTCGGATATCGCACTTGGGATGTTTCGGAGAGCTCGCCCAAAATCAGCGCATCTGATGTCCAACAGGGTTCTCTGCTTGCCCGCATGGAACTGCGCGATCGCATTCTCGAAACGACCTATCGAGAGCTTTCCGATAAAGACATTGAGTTTTTACTCGCGATGCTGCCCGATTCTGGCCCCAGCAGGGTCTCGGAGATAGCCAAACGCATGGGCGTCGCCAGCAACTACGCAAGCCAATACAAGCGCCGCCTCCTCGAGGACGGCGTCATCGGAGAGCGCGGGCGTGGTCTCGTTGGCTTTGACATCCCCGCGTTCAGGGAGTTCCTGAGCGAGAAAGTCTCCTAGCATGCGGAGATTGTCCATAAGGACATCAACGCATGGCAATCAGCATTCCTCTCGGTAAGGACAGCAAGCATTTCCACCAACACCGATTGCCATGCGTTCTTCTTGTCATTAGGCGAGCTTGCGAGCGAGCTCTCGCACCTCTTCCAACTTGGGCGACGATGCCATGCTGTCGCGCTCGGTCATGCCGCTGATGGTGACAATGCCCTGGTCCTCCCACTTGCAGTATGCGCATGTGGACTTGTACATAGCGATCGCCGCGTCATAGACGCCCTCGCTGTGGCTGTCGAGCAAAAGGGCCGTCTTGGTGAACGGAAAGCCCGTGGCACCGAAGGCGTACAGGCGGTCGATGGCGGCCTTCTCCTGCGCAGTGATATCAAACCAGTAGATGGGCGAGGCGAAGACAACCATGTCGGCGCCTTTCAGCGACTCGATCACCTTGGCCATGTCATCCTTCTGCACGCAAGTGCCCTCGTGGGCGAAGCAATACTGACACCCCAGGCAACCAGCGATTTTCTTGCCGGCAACGCGGATGACCTCGACCGTATGGCCGGCCTCGCGCGCGGTCTCGGCAAACGCCTCGACCATGGTGTCGGTATTGGCGCCCTTACGCGGGCTACCACTCAATACAACGATATTCATAGGATTCCCTCTCCTTCATGCTGCAGGCGCGCAGCATGTTTTCTTGTAACCAAAACGAATGGAGTTAATCAATCGTCTCGTTTCAGCTACTCCCTCTCTTTAGAAGAATCGTTGCTGGAGACTTGGCATTAAATCAAGGCACGCCTTATTTC
The DNA here is from genome assembly GCA_958438125.1 of uncultured Collinsella sp. Classification (GTDB taxonomy): domain Bacteria; phylum Actinomycetota; class Coriobacteriia; order Coriobacteriales; family Coriobacteriaceae; genus Collinsella. Next base: position 1,070 of record CAUBQN010000140.1, on the reverse strand, counting down.
AGATACTCCTCAAAGAATGCCTTCAGCTTTCCAAACGGAATGATGTCCATCTGATCGTAAAGGTCGGTATGGCTGGCACCAGGGATAATGAGCAATTCCTTGTTGTCCCCGGTCAGCTTGCCGTACGCGGTTTCGCTGAAATAACGGGAGTGCGCCTTCTCGCCATGCACCAGCAGTACCGCAGAGCGAATTTCGCTGCTGTATTGCAAAATCGGCATATTCAGGAACGACAGCGAGGACGTCACATTCCAGCCACCGTTGGAGTTCAGGCTGCGGGGATGGTAGCCTCGAGGAGTTTTGTAGTAGGCGTAATAGTCCGCTAAAAACTGCGGCGCATCCTCCGGTAATGGATCGACCACGCCGCCCACCAGCGCATTGCTGCCGTTTTTATAGTCCTCGGTGCGCTGCGCGTTCAGCGCTTTCCGCTTTTCAAAGCGTGCCTGCTCGGAATCCTCGGCATCAAAATAGCCGTTGGCGGTCACACGGGTCATGTCGTACATGGTCATAGCCGCGGTAGCTTTGATACGGGTGTCGATGGCCGCCGCATTGACCGCCATGCCGCCCCAACCGCAGATACCGATGATGCCGATACGCTCCGGGTCAACGCTTTCCTGCACAGAGAGGAAATCCACCGCTGCGCAGAAGTCCTCGGTGTTGATGTCCGGCGATGCTACATAGCGGGGCGTGCCGCCGCTCTCGCCGGTATAGGACGGGTCAAAGGCAATCGCGAAAAAGCCCAGCTCCGCCATCTTCTGCGCGTACAGACCGGAAGACTGCTCCTTCACAGCGCCAAACGGGCCACTGACGGCGATGGCGGGCAGCTTGCCTTCCGCGTTCTTAGGCACGTACACGTCGGCAGCCAGCGTGATGCCGTATCGGTTGTGGAAGGTCGCCTTGCTGTGCTCAACCTTGTCGCTTTTGGGGAACACCTTGTCCCATTCCTGCGTCAGTTTCAACTGCTCCATGCCTAAGCCTCCTTGTCAGCCGCTTTAAGGTATTGCTCGTCGTCCACGGCCTCCAACCACTCGTTGGAGGCCTCCTCGCCCGGAACCTCCACCGCGAGATGGGAG
>CAUBQN010000139.1 GCA_958438125.1 uncultured Collinsella sp. | reverse complement strand
AGCTGCTGCGCACGCTCGCCGGCGACAAGGCCGTCGAGAAGGTCGCCGAGGGCATCCAACTATGATCTTAGCTTCGCAATCGCCGCGCCGCATCGAGTTGATGCGCGAGGCAGGCTACAACATTCGCGTGATTCCCGCGGATATCGACGAAACGCCCTTTGATGGCGAGGCCCCGCTCACGCTTGTCGAGCGCTTGGCACGCGCCAAGGCGGCTGCCGTTGCTGCCGAGTATGCCGAACCCAATGAGCTGACGGTCGCGGCCGACACCATCGTCACCTTTGACGGCAAGATTCTGGGCAAGCCAGCAACCGAGGACGAGGCGCGCACCATGCTCCGTGAGCTTTCGGGCCGCACGCACCAGGTCGCAACCGGCGTCTGCATCGTTAAGGCAGGCGATACGGCCGCCCCGCATTCCGCCGAAAGCCTGTCCTTTGTCGATGTGACCGACGTGACGTTCTACGAGCTCACCGACGGGCAGATCGAGCACTACGTCGCCTCGGGTGAGCCCATGGACAAGGCCGGCGCCTACGGTATTCAGGGCACAGGCGGACGCATGCTCGTGCACGATATTTCGGGCGACTTCTATAACGTGGTGGGCCTACCCATCGCCCGCGTCGCGCGCGCGATTCAAAAACTCTCGTAATTGCATCTGGCGCTGGGTATTCCCCAGCGCCTACAATTTTGGCGTACCGTACGGATCCCGACCGGGCACAAGGCGCGGCGGAAAACCGATAGGAGTTAAACATGGATACACTGCTCGAGGCCATTGACGTCTGCGATGTCGATGGCTTTTGCTATGGCAACTACACGGACGAGGAGGCCGGCACCGGTTGCACCGTAATCGTGGCACCCGAGGGCGCCACCGGCGGCGTTGACGTTCGCGGCGGTGCTCCAGCATCGCGCGAAACCGACCTGCTGCGACCCGAGAACACCGTCGACAAGGTACACGCCGTCTGCCTTTCGGGTGGATCGGCCTTTGGCCTCGAGGCTGCAAGCGGCGTCGCTCGCGAGCTTGAGAGCCGCGGCATCGGCCTTCCCGTCGGCCCCACGCAGGTGCCTATCGTGTGTTCCAGCTGCATCTTCGACCTCGCCTTTGGCGATCCCACCGTGCGCCCCGACATAGAGGCCGGCATCGCCGCCGTGCGTGAGGCACTCGACAACACCCCCACCACGCTCGAGCAGGGCAATGTAGGTGCCGGCACGGGTGCCACCGTCGGAAAGCTCATGGGGCCCGCCACCTGCATGAAGGCCGGCCTTGGCGCTGCCGCCGTGGCGCTCGGCCCCATCAAGGTGGGCGCCGTGGTCTCAGTCAACGCATGCGGCAACGTTGTCGACCCCTTCACCGGCGAGTGGGTCGCCGGTATGCGCGCCGCGGCCGATAGCGACCAGATCATCGACATGGAACTCGCAGCCTTTGCCGCCGCCGGATCCATGCAGATGCCGCTCGACCGCACCAACACCACCATCAGCTGCATCGTCACCAACGTGGAACTCACTAAGGCACAAGCCACCAAGGTCTCCCAGATGGCCGCAGACGCCTACGCACACGCCATCCGCCCCACACACACCACCAACGACGGCGACACCATCTACACCCTCGCCAGCGGCAAACTGGGCGCCCAGGCAAGCGCCGCCGTTCCCCTAGACCTGCTGGGCATGCTCGCCGTAAGGGCCCTACAGACCGCCATCGTAAACGGAGCCAAAACCGCCAAAACCTCCCACGGAATCCCAGGTGCTGCGAAGTAATCTCACTCGACCGTCGGTCGGAGGCGGGCGGGCATTACGTTTGCTGCTCTACAGTCCTATGCAAGACGAAGGCCACATTAAGTGGCCTTCTTTGCATGCGGAACTCGCGACAAACGTAATGCCCGCCCGCCTCCGACCGACTACCAACTAATATTTTTTCAGCCCAGGCCCCTGTGTACCGTGCGTCGAAGATCTTCAAATTCAAATAACCTGACAATCGATTCTTATAGCAGAGGCCCCTTGGCCTTTAGTTTGATAGAAGTTCCGCACGAGCCGGAAAGCACTTAATGTGCTTTCCGTGCGAGCAGGACTGTTCGCAGTAGCAAACTAAAGGCCAAGGGGCCCAGTCAACCTATCAGCAGCGATTACTCAGCAGCTAGTTGAATTTGAAGATCTTTGAGGCAAGACGGTATAGGCCAAGTGTGGTTTTGTCTCCGGCCCGTCCGCGCAGATTGGTGAAGAACCCGACCACGCCGTAGCGGGCACGACGATACATGCGCTCGTCGTAGGCCTTCAAATCATTCCACAGCGTCTTTAGGCGCTCGTCGGCGCAATCTTCCTCGGAAAGCTTGGTGAGCACCGAGCAGATCGCCATCATCATGGTGAAGTAGCCCATCATGTACGAGCGCAGGCGCGACGACTCAACATCGCTGTACAAGTGGTACGACTCCATCATGATGCGCGTCACGCGGAACTGCTGGTCCAGACGCTTGACCATCGTGGCCTCGTTGACACTCTGGCCCTCGCGACCGATAAAGTAGCGATAGAGGTCGATGTCGGCGTAGTACATGGTCTTGCAACGCGGTAGCGGCACGTAGGCGTAGATGTTGTCCACATAGAACGTGTGCGGCGGCATGGGAAGGTTGGACTCGCGCAGCACATCCGTGCGATAGCACAGGCTGTGCATGAGTAGGTTCTGGTCCAGGCGGAAATGACCGATCTGATCCCAGGAAAAGATCTTTTTGCGCGGCAGGGCAAATTTGTAGCCAATAGCGGTATGCGTGCCCTCGTAAACCTTCTCGTACACGTAGTTCGAGATAAACAGGTCAACGCGCTGGTCACGCTCTTCAAAGCCACGCAGAATCGACAGCATAGTCGAAAGAGCCGCAGCATCGAGCCAGTCATCCGAGTCGACGACCTTGTAGTAGGTGCCCTGTGCTTCGCGCAGACCCGAAAGGACGGCAATACCGTGGCCGCCGTTCTCCTGGTGCACCGCGCGAATGATACCGGGATAACGTGCCTCCCACTCGTCGGCCTTATCGGCCGTCTCGTCCTTGGAGCCGTCGTCCACTACGATAATCTCGATATCGGTGGCGTAATTGCTCCCCTCCAAGATGGAGGTGATGCAATGGTCCATGTCCTTGGCGGCGTTATACGAGGGAATACCGAATGTTATGACTTTATGCATGGCAGGCGATAATCTCATCCGAAAGATCGAGGGCGGAATTGGTCACAGCGTCCATATCGTAGTAACGATACTCGGCCAGACGACCCACCGGGTGGAAGTTCGTCAGGTTCTGGACGCGCTCAAGATAGCGCTCATAGAGCTCACGGTTCTCGGGCTCAAGAATGGCGTAGTACGGCGTCTCGCCCGAGCCGGGCGTATAGGCCTTGGAATACTCCTTCATGATGGTGGTCTTGCCGGGCAGGATCTGACCGGTCATGTTCTTGAACTCGGTAATGCGCGTGTAGTCCTCGCTCGTGGTGTAGTTGACGGTGCCCACGGGCTGGAACTGGTCCATATCGAGCGTCTCGAACTTCATGTCGAGCGT
>CAUBQN010000138.1 GCA_958438125.1 uncultured Collinsella sp. | reverse complement strand
CGCGACGAGCTGGTGGAGCCCGATCCCGAGGAAAACCCGCGCGAGCATGCCCAGTATGTGAAGGACATGGCCATGTGGGACGAGAAGGGCAACATCGACGAGCTCAAGCCGCCCCTGGTCATCAAACCCATCTTTGGCTGCGAGGTCTACTTTACGCCGGACGAGACGCTCGCCCGCGACCATAAGCCCGAGCTCTACCACATGATCCTTTTGGCCAAGGACCAGGAGGGCTACGTCAACCTGATGCAGACGGTCTCCGAGGCCGCCGTGCAGGGCTTTTACTACAAGCCGCGTGTGACGCTCGACAACCTGCGCCGCCATGCCAAGGGCATGATCTGCACGAGTGCCTGTATCGCGGGCATCATCCCCAAATACATCGACCGCGGCGACATGGAAGGCGCCATCAAGTGGGCCGAGACCTTCCGTGACACCTTCGAGCCCGGCGACTTCTACATCGAGATCCAGGAACACGGCATTACCACCGATAACGGCCTGACCGACGAGCAGATGGACCGCACGCTCATCGACATCGCCAAACAGGTGGGCGTCAAGGTCATCGCCACCAACGACTTCCACTACCTGCGCCGCGAGGACGCGCCCGTGCAGGACGTCATCATGTGCATCGGCATGAACGCCAAGGTCGACGACCCCAACCGCATGCGCATGACCGGCTCGGAGTTTTACATGAAGACCGAGGAGGAGATGCGGGCGATGTTCCCGTATTGCCCCGAGGCCTGCGACAACACGCTCGAGATCGCCGACAAGTGCTACGTCGAGCTCGACTGGGACTCCATCATCCTGCCGCGCTTCCCGCTGCTCGATCCCGGCGAGACGCACGAGAGCCAGTTCCGCCGCGAGTGCGAGAAGGGCCTGCGCCAGCACTACGGTGACGACTGGGCCACGCGCGAGATCGGCGGAGTCAACATCAAAGAGCGCTTTGAGTACGAATACAAGGTCATCTGCGACAAGGGCTTTGCCGCCTACTTCCTCATCGTTGCCGAGTACGTGCAATGGGCCAAGGACAACGGCATCGGCGTCGGCCCCGGCCGTGGTTCTGCCGCCGGCGCTATCGTCGCCTATGCCATGAACATCACCGCGTTCGACCCGCTCGAGAACGGCCTGATGTTTGAGAGGTTCCTCTCCCCGCAGCGTACCGAGATGCCCGATATCGATATGGACTTCGACGATGAGCGGCGCCTCGAGGTCGTGGAGCACGTTCGCCAGCTCTACGGCCCCGAGAAGGTCACCCACGTCATCACCTACTCGACCATCAAGGCCAAGCAGGCCATCAATGATGCCGCGCGCGTCCTGGACTACCCGGTCTACATGGGCCAGCGCCTGTCCAAGATGGTCTCGAGCGACCCCAAGGTCAAGCTCAAGCAGGTACTCGACAAACAGCCCGGCAAAGAGGATTTGTTTAACCCCGATTTTGCCGAGGCCTATAAAAAGGACGACGACGCTCGCCGCATCATCGACACGGCGCTCTCGATCGAGGGCCTCACCCGTGGCGAGGGCGTGCATGCGTGTGCCGTTCTGATCTGCCGCGATCCCGTCAACGAGCACGTGCCCACCAAGCTCGACACCAAGGGCGGCGTCGAGATTACCCAGTACGAGGGCCATACCGTTGCCGACATGGGCCTGCTCAAGATGGACTTCTTGGGCCTGCGTACGCTGACGGTTATCTCCAAGGCCAAGGCAAACATCAAAAAGAACTTCGGCATCGACATCAAAGAGGAAGAGATTCCCTTTGACGACCCCGAGATCTTTAAGCTCATGGGCTCCGGTCACACCGCCGGCGTCTTCCAGGTCGAGTCCGCCGGCATGACGGCCACGATCAAGAACATGAAGCCTACCGAGTACAAGCACGTCGTGGCATTGATCGCCCTGTACCGCCCGGGCCCGCTGGGCGCCGGCATGGTCTCGTCCTACATCAACCGTATGAACGGCAAGGAGCCGGCCGTCTCCTACGACGACCGTCTGGACGACATCCTGGGTGAAACCTACGGCACCATGGTCTACCAGGAGCAGGTTATGCTCATCTCCGTCGAGATGTGCGGCTTCTCCAAGGGCGAATCGGACTCGCGTATCCGTAAGCCCGTGGCTAAGAAAAAGATTAAGCTGCTCACGTCGACGGTGCTCCACTGGGAGGATGGCTCGGACGAGACCACCTACGACCACTGGATGAACGGCGCTATCAAGAACAACTACACGCGCGAGGTCGCCCAGAAGATTTGGGACGATGTTCTCGAGTTCGCGTCTTACGCCTTCAACAAGTCGCACTCCGCCGGCTACGCCATCCTGGTTATGCAGACGGCATGGCTCAAGGCGCACTATCCGCACGAGTACATGGCGGCCGTTCTGACGTCCTACACGGGCAAGACCGACAAGATCGTGCACTACGTCTCGGCATGCCGTCACGACGGCATCCCCGTGCTTTCGCCAGATGTCAACGAGTCCGGCACCGAGTTCACGGCTACCAAGGAAGGCGTGCGCTTTGGTCTGGCCGGCATCCGCGGCGTGGGCACCGGCGTGGCGCAGGCGATTATCGCCGAGCGCGAGGCGGGCGGCCCGTTTAAGACGCTGCACGACTTTGTCGAGCGCGTGGACTCGAGCCAGGCCAACCGCCGCGTGATCGAATCGCTGATCAAGGCAGGTGCCTTCGACTCCACGGGCTATCCGCGCCGCCAGATGATGCACTTTGTGGACAAGAACAACCCCGAGAACATCATCGACGCCGCGATAAAGCGCCAGAAGGACCGCGCGAGCGGCCAGACCTCGTTCTTCGACATGTTTGGTGATGTTGAGGGCTCGGGTTTCGAGGTCAGCGTGCCCGATCCGGACGGCCAGGAATGGGACCGCCACCTCAGGCTGAGCCAGGAGAAGGAGGTTCTGGGCATCTATGTCTCGGACCACCCGCTGCGCCCGTTTGAGTATGCGCTCAGCAAAGCGCGCGACTTTTCGTTCTCGCAGATCGACACCGGCTACGAAGTTCAGAATCCTACGGGCGGCACCATCAACCAGGAGATTCCCGAGGGCAAAGCGCTGTGGTGGGCCGGCATGGTCTCGAGCGTGTCCAAGCGCGTGACCAAAAACGGCGACCCCATGGGCATCGTGCAGCTCGAGGACATGGAAGGCGAGGCCACCGTCGTGGTGTTCCCCAAGACCTACAAGGAGGCCGAGGGGTATCTGTACGGCGAGGTCGATCCCGAGACCGGTGCGCAGCTGTCCGACGCATTTGTGCGCATCAAGGGCAAGCTCGAGCGCTCGGACCGCGGCGACCAGATCATCGCGCAGGAGATCGTGCCGCTGGAGCTCAACGAGGAGAACAACAAGCCCAAGGTGTTTGAGGTCATGGTGCCCAACAGCCGCTTTAGCCAGGGCAATATGGCGCGCCTGGCCACGGTGCTCACCACCAACCCGGGCGGCGACCGCGTGGAGATCTTTATCGAGCAGGTGGACGGGCGCGTGCTGCGCGCCGAGGTGCCTGCCAAGGTCAACGCGCGCTCGATTCCGCTGCTGGCCGAGGCCAAGGCCAT
>CAUBQN010000137.1 GCA_958438125.1 uncultured Collinsella sp. | reverse complement strand
AGGCAACGCTCGACGACGTCATCGAGCTCTTCAAGAAGATCTGCCCGGCTGCTTAGCCCAGTTTGGTGGTCCCTCGCCCGTAGGCGTATGGTCTATTGACTTGCCGCTGGCCCCGCCGTGCTACGCACGGCGGGGCTTTTTGTGCTGCGTCGATGCCCTGAGACGGACAAAACCAAGGCGTACTGCCCGCTGCGGATAGGTGGTGCACTTCCCTGCGTGCATTTTTGGGAGTATTCAACAAGCTCTTAAAAATGCATAACGTTGTGAATGGGCGGTAGTGATCCGCAGGCGCCCATCGACAGCCATTGTGGGCGGGCTATCGATGAGTGGAGGGGGTTGTTACTGAGTTTCTGCTTTGCGACGACCTGCAACACTGCTGTAACCGCGTCGTTTTGTCGTTTGTGATGGGGTCGTTGGGGCCCACGGTGCTGAATACTCCGTTTTTTGCACGGTCCAAGGTGGGGTACCCTGAGACGAAGCAAAAAGATGTCTCATATTTATGCAGATACCGATATGATTTATGCAAGATTCGGGTTGTAAACCGTGCGCGTGCACAAAACCGGTGCGGGGACGTCGGGAGGCGGCTCGGCTCCTAGGGCATTGACCGTGCAGAACGGTTAAAATCGGGACTCGGTCTTAGTTTTACTTGGAAGGATGCATATGGCTTCTAATGTTGATGCTTCTCTAGAGGAGACGCTCTCCTATATCGCAGGACAGCTTAAGACGCTGACTTCTATTGCTTCGCCTACCGGCTATACTCGTGCGGCGACTGATTATCTGATGGAGACCCTGCGCGATATGGGGTTTGGGCCTGAGCGTTCTAATAAGGGTAACGTGCTCGTTGAGCTTGGTGGCGAGGGCGAGCCGCTTGTGTTGGCGAGCCATGTCGATACCCTGGGCGCCATGGTGCGTTCCATTAAGGACAATGGTCGCCTGCGCCCCACGACGCTTGGTGGGCACCAGTGGTCTACGGCCGATGGCGAGAACTGCACCGTCTACACGCGTGACGGCAATGTGTACACGGGCGTGGTCCTCAATACCGAGCCTTCGGCGCACGTGGCCGATGAGCCGGTCAAGACCATCGAGAAGAACATGGAAATCCTGCTCGACGAGAACGTTGACAGCAAGGACGATGTGCTCGAGCTGGGTATTCAGACTGGCGACATCATCGCTATGGAACCGCGCACTACGGTGACGGAGAGCGGCTACATCAAGAGTCGCTTCCTTGACGACAAGCTGTCCGCGGCGATTCTGCTGGGTCTCGCCCGCGCCGTCGCCGCTGGCGAGGTGTCGCTTTCGCGCAAGGTGTCGCTGCTCTTTACCGTGTACGAGGAGGTCGGCCACGGCGGCGCCTTCGTGCCGGCCGACACGCGCGAGATGATTAGCGTTGACATGGGCTGCGTGGGCGCCGACCTGGGCTGCACCGAGCGCATGGTGTCGATTTGCGCCAAGGATTCGGGTGGTCCGTACAACTACGACCTGGTGACCACGCTGTCCAACATCGCGCGCGAGCTGGAGCTCGATTACGCCATCGATGTGTATCCGCACTACGGCTCGGACGTTGAGGCCACGCTCTCGGCCGGCTACGACATCCGTCACGGCCTGATCGGCCCCGGCGTGTACGCGAGCCACAACTACGAGCGCAGCCACATCGACGGCGTGCGCAACACCTTCGAGCTCGTCCGCGCCTACGTGCAGCGTTAGGCGCATTTATAGCGCGTGGCAAGTTAAGAGCGCCCTAGCCGGTATAACGTTGCCGGCAGGGGCGCTCTTGTGCGTTGCGGTGAAATAGGGACTGTTTTTGCATTTGAAACGCATAAGCAGTCCGTATTTCACCGCAATTTATGAAGGGGATGGGGCTACTTAAGCGCGCCGGTCACCGTGCCGCCGCCCAAGACGACGTCGCCGCGGTAGACGACGACTGCCTGGCCGGGGGCGATGGCTCGCTGCGGCTCGTCAAAGGTCAGCAGTATTTGTCCGTCGGCGCCATGCGTAAGGGTCGCTGCCTGGTCCTTTTGGCGGTAGCGGTACTTGGCGCCCACGCGAATGCCGCCGGCATTGAGCTCAGCTTCCATGCGCTCTGCCGGCGCGCTCCAGATCCACTCATCGGCCGTGAGCGCTGTGGCCGTCAGGTCCTCGGCCTCGCCAAGATGCACAATGTTGTTGGCGGCATCGACGCCCGTTACGTACACGGGGTGCGCCATCGCGACGCCCAAGCCCTTGCGCTGGCCGATGGTATAGCGCAGCGCGCCGTTGTGGCGCCCGACCACGCTGCCGTCGCGCCATACGATGTCGCCCGGTGCAGCGGCATGTCCGCAGCGGCGCTCGATATAGCCCGCGTAGGCACCGTCTGGAATAAAGCAAATATCCTCGCTTTCGGCCTTCTTGGCGTTGATGAAGTCCTGCTCGGCGGCAATGCGGCGCACGTCGCGCTCCTTGTCCAGGCCTGCCAGCGGAAAGATTGTGCGTGCCAGGCGCTCTTGCGTGAGCGAATACAAAAAGTAACTCTGGTCCTTTTTGGGGTCCTCGCCGCGATGCAGCTGCCAGGTGCCGTCGGGCGCCTGGCTCGTTTTGGCGTAATGTCCCGTTGCGATGTAGTCGCAGCCCATGTCCAGCGCCGCATCGAGCAACGCGCCAAACTTAATGTGGCGGTTGCAGATGATGCACGGGTTGGGCGTCAGCCCCTCCTGGTAGGCGTTCACAAAACGCTCGATAACACTGTGGTCGAAGGTCTGCTGCAGGTCGAGCACATGGTGGGGTATCCCCAGGCGCTCGGCGACGGCCTTTGCATCGGCGATGTCGCGGTCGACCTTACTCGTGCCCGTGGCGGGGTCGGGCGCGGAGCAGGTGAGGCGCATGGTGGCGCCGACGCATTCGTAGCCCTGGCGCTTGAGCAGGTACGCGGTCACGCTGGAATCGACGCCGCCGCTCATGGCGACGAGCACGCGCTTGTTGTGCATGGGGAGGTTCTCCTTGGTGGCATGTGGCCAAAAAAGAAAAGCGGCGCGGGAGGCTGGTTCCGCGCCGCAGACATTGTAGCAAGTTCGGGCGTCTCGTGGGACACCCTGATTGGATGGGCTCAGGCAGCCAGAAGAGAGGGGAGGCCGGCGTGCCTTGGGCCTATCGACAAGCGACGGGCCCTTAGTCCTGGAACAGTGCCGTGGACAGGTAGCGCTCACCGGTGTCAGCGAGCAGCGCCACGATGGTTTTGCCCTCGTTCTCGGGGCGCTTGGCCAGCTGCAGCGCGGCCCACACGGCGGCGCCGGACGAAATGCCCACGAGCACGCCCTCCTTGTGGCCCACGGCGCGGCCGGTCGCAAAGGCGTCGTCGTTCTCGACGGGGATGATCTCGTCATAGACCTGGGTGTCGAGGACGTCGGGCACAAAGCCGGCACCGATGCCCTGGATCTTGTGCGGACCGGCCTGGCCCTTAGAAAGCACCGGCGAGGTGGCGGGCTCGACGGCGACGACCTTGATTTCGGGGTTCTGCTCCTTAAGGAACTCACCCACGCCGGTCACGGTGCCGCCGGTGCCGACGCCGGCGACGAAGATGTCGACCTTGCCGTCGGTGTCATCCCAGATCTCGGGGCCGGTCGTGGCCTTGTGGATGGCGGGGTTGG
>CAUBQN010000136.1 GCA_958438125.1 uncultured Collinsella sp. | reverse complement strand
CGCTTAAACAGCGGATGCTCCTCCACGTGCGTGGTCACGACCAGGTCGCCGCGCTCGCCGCCGGCAACGCCGTACTCGCCACGACGCTTGTAGCGCAGTTTGCCGCCGTCGACCGCACCCGCAGGCACCGAGACCGTAATGGTCTGCTGCTCGCCCGTCGAGGGAATGCGGTAGGTAACCTTGTGCGTCACGCCGCGAAACGCGTCCTCGGCCGTCACATCGACGGTCAGCGACAGGTCGCCGCCCTTGCGTGCGCGGTTGCGGCCCGCGCCCGCACCGGCAGCACCCGCGGCACCGGCAAAGCCCGAGCCCCAGTCGCTGCCCCAGGCGCCGTTGCCGCTGAAGATGCTGTCGAAGATATCGCCCCAACCGCTCGCGCCGGCACCGGCGCCGTAGCCACCGCTATACGCGCCGCCCGCGCCCGGCATGCCGCCGAACATGAGCATCTGGTCGTACTCTTTGCGCTTCTTCTCGTCCGAAAGCGTCTCGTAGGCCTCACTAATCTCCTTAAACTTGGCCTCGTCGCCGCCGGCATCGGGGTGATATTTTTGCGCGAGCTTGCGAAACGCGCTCTTGATCTCTTTGTCGGAGGCGCTCTTGGATACGCCCAGGATGTCATAGAAGGTTTTGCCTGCAGCCATCGTAGCTCCTCTCCTGTTATATCCGCCGCCCCTGCGGACGGCGGCTCATGCTTTCATATGGCACTAGGCCAGAAAGGGCCCCGGGTGTTGCCCCGGGGCCCTTCTCAATTACTCCTCGGCGCTCTCGGCCGTATCGGCCGCGGCATCCTCGGGCGCCGCTTCGGGCTCCGGTGCGGGGCGCTTCTCGCCACCGTAGGTCACCGTCACCATCGCGGAACGCAGGATGCGGTCCGCCATGCGGTAGCCCTTCTGGTACACGTCGTTGACGGTCTCGTCGTACTGCGATGCGTCCTCGACACGCCCCACGGCCTGGTGCTCGAGCGGATCGAACGCCTCGCCCTTGGGGTCGATGGGCTCAACGCCCTCGTGCGCAAACACATCGAGCAGCTTGGCATGCACCGCGCCAACGCCATCGACGAACTGCTTAAAATCGTCGGAAAGCTCCTGGCTACGGGCATGGTCGATTGCACGCTCGATATCGTCAACCACCGGCAGCAGCGCAGTGACGAGCTTCTCGGTCGCGCGCTCGCGCTCGGCGATGCGCTCGTTGGCGGTGCGGCGACGGAAGTTCTCCCAGTCGGCCTGAAGACGGGCGGTACGCTCGGTGGCGTCCTTTGCCTTGTCCTCGGCGGCCTTCTGGGCCTCTGCCGCAGCATCGAGCTCGCTGCGCACGTCGGCGAGCTCCTTTTGGGCCTGCTCGAACTTGAGCTTAAAGTCGTTATCGGCGGCTTCCTCACCGGCGCGGATAGCAGCTTCCACCATCTCGTCCTCGGTCATCGTCGCCTCCTTGTTGGAATCCTCTACCTGGTTCTCGGCAGCCTCGGCGGCCGGGGCCTCATTGACCTCGGTATCGTCTGCGGCCTCTACGGGAATCTTCACGTCCTTCTCCTCAGAGTCAACGGGGGCGGCGCCAGCGGCAGCCGCCTCCGTGCGAGCTTTACGGGCGGACATGATTACTTGTCCTCGTCGTCCACAACCTCGTAGTCGGCGTCGACAACGTCATCGTCGGCAGGCTGGGCACCGGCGGCGCCGTCGGTCTGCTGCTGAGCGTCGGCGTAGACAACCTGAGCCAGCTCGTAGGCCACGGACTGCAGGGACTCGCCAGCGGCCTTGATGGCCTCGACGTCAGAGCCCTCGAGCGCCTTCTTGGCGTCGGCGATAGCGGCCTCGGCCTTGGACTTCACATCGGCGGAAACCTTGTCGCCCAGCTCGTTGAGGGTCTGCTCGGTGGAGTAGCAAAGGCTATCGGTCTGGTTGCGGACCTCGACCTCTTCCTTCTGCTTCTTGTCCTCCTCGGCATGAGCCTCGGCGTCCTTGACCATGCGATCGACTTCGTCGTCAGACAGAGCGGTGGAGCCGGAGATAGTGATCTGCTGCTCCTTGCCGGTGCCCTTGTCCTTAGCGGAGACCTTGACGATGCCGTTGGCGTCGATGTCGAAGGTGACCTCGATCTGCGGCACGCCGCGGCGGGCAGCCGGGATACCGGTCAGCTGGAACTTACCGAGCGACTTGTTGTCGCGGGCAAGCTCGCGCTCGCCCTGGAGCACGTTGATCTCGACGCTGGTCTGGTTGTCGGCAGCGGTGGAGTAGACCTCGGTCTTGGAGGTCGGGATCGTGGTGTTGCGGTCGATCATCTTGGTCATGATGCCGCCCATGGTCTCGACGCCCAGCGACAGCGGGGTAACGTCGAGCAGCAGGATGCCCTCGACGTCACCGGTGAGCACGCCGCCCTGGACGGCAGCGCCGTCGGCAACGACCTCGTCGGGGTTCACGGACATGTTGGGCTGCTTGCCGGTCATGGTCTTGACGAGCTCCTGGACAGCGGGCATACGGGTGGAGCCGCCGACGAGGATGACCTCGGTCAGATCGGAGAGCTTGAGCTTGGCGTCGCGCAGGGCGTTGGTGACAGGCTGCTTGCAGCGCTCGAGCAGGTCGCGGGTGATCTTCTCGAACTCGGCGCGGGTCAGCGTGTAGTTGAGGTGCAGCGGGCCGGACTGGTTCATGGTAATGAACGGCAGGTTAATGGTGGACTGCTGCGCCGCGGAGAGCTCCTTCTTGGCGTTCTCTGCAGCCTCCTTCAGACGCTGCAGGGCCATGGGGTCCTGACGCAGATCGACGCCGTTCTCCTGCTGGAACTTGTCGGCCATCCAGTCGATGACGCGCTGATCCCAGTCGTCGCCGCCCAGGTGGTTGTCGCCCGAGGTGGACAGAACCTCAAACACGCCGTCGGCGAGGTCGAGGATGGAGACGTCGAAGGTGCCGCCGCCCAGGTCGAAGACCAGGATGCGCTGGTCGGTGCCCTGCTTGTCCAGACCATAGGCAAGAGCGGCAGCGGTCGGCTCGTTGACGATACGCTTGACGTTGAGGCCGGCGATCTTACCGGCATCCTTGGTGGCCTGACGCTGAGCGTCGTTGAAGTAGGCCGGGACGGTGATGACGGCGTCGGTGACGGTCTCGCCCAGATACTTCTCGGCGTCGGCCTTCATCTTTGCGAGCGTCATGGCGCTCACCTGCTCGGCGGTGTAATCCTTGCCCTCGATGTTGACGACGGCACGGCCACCCTGGCCCTCCTTGACCTCATACGGCACGGTCTTGATCTCGGAGGTGCACTCGGAGTACTTGCGGCCCATGAAGCGCTTGATGGAGAACACGGTGTTCTTGGGGTTGGTGACAGCCTGGTTCTTAGCGGCCTTACCCACGACACGGTCGCCGTCAGCACGGAAACCAACAACGGACGGGGTGGTGCGGTCGCCCTCGGCGTTCACGATGATGGTCGGAGAACCGCCCTCGAGGACGGCCATAGCGGAGTTAGTAGTACCAAGGTCGATACCAAGAATCTTACTCATTAGAAATTCCCTCTCTCTTGTGCGTTCGCGCCGACTCGGCGGTCTGCCGCGCGGTGCTTCGGCTTGTCTTTCAGGATGTAGTGTATCCCCTTATGGGCCGGAATATACAAAATCTAAGTCAATTCATATAAGATTTCTTATTGC
>CAUBQN010000135.1 GCA_958438125.1 uncultured Collinsella sp. | reverse complement strand
AGAGCCTGATGTGTGGAAATGTACATATCAACCCATCGAATAAGGTTAGGCCCGAAAAACACGGGTAGGATATCGGCATTGCCTTACAACTATACTCGGTTAGTCACAGAACGGGAACGTAAGTATGCGCTGCCTTATCATCCACAACCCGGCATCGGGCCCCAGCTCAGATGAAATCTACGCATTCACGCACGCCCTCGCGCAGGGCGGCGACGAGGTCGTGATGCGTTTTATCGGCGATGGCATGGAGCCCGAGGACGCCGTGGCAGACGTGCGCGAGTTTGACCGCGTGGTCGTTTCGGGCGGCGACGGCACCGTCTCCAACGTGCTCGACCAGATGCGCGGGTGCGGTGTCCCCACGCTCGTCTTCCCCTCCGGCACAGCCTGCCTGTTCTTCAACAACATCGGCAATGCCCCCGAGGCAGCGGCGCTCGCCAAGGCCTGCCGTGCCGGTCGCACGGTCAAAGTGGACATGGGCGAGCTCTTTTGGCTCGACGAGAACGGCAACGAGAAGCGCCACGGCTTTATCATCATCGCCGGCTCGGGCTTCGACGCCGAGATCATGATGAAGGCCGCCCCCACCAAAAACGACATCGGCGAGATCGCCTACTTCCTCTCCGCGCTCGCCACGCCCAATCCCACGGTGGCGCACTTTACGATTGAGCATGACGGCATTGTCGAGGAGCTCGACGGCATCTGCTGCATGGCCGGCAACACCTCGGTCATCCAAAACGACATCAACCTGTTCCCCGACTGCCGCATGAACGATGGCATGGTCGACATTGCGGTCATCGAACCCGTGCGCACCGTGCAGCTGTTGCCTACCGTGATCACCGCTGCGCTTGACCCCGCCGGCAAGGTACTCGGGCGCCCGCAGTTCAAGATCATCCAGACCAAGGAAGCCAAGATCACCTGCACCCCGTCGCTGGGCATGCAGTTCGATGGCGAGATTATCTCCAGCAATTCGGGCGTCTTTGGAGCCCGCGCGCTTCCACAATGCCTCGACCTCATCGTCGACGAATTCTCCCCGCTCGGAAAATAGGAGGACCCTATGAACGACAATCCCCTGCTCGGCTTTATCATCATCGTTTTGGCCATGCTCGTCGGCTATGCGATCAACGTAATCCACCGCCGGAAGAAGTAATTCCACATTGGTATGATATTCATCCAATTATCGTCTCCCCTGCTGTTTATGCATTTGCCAAACAGCAGGGGATTTTCATTTCAGGCATTCCCAGCTACTTTATTCGGCTACAGTAATTACAGGGCGTCTTTATTAAAGTAAAGCTACAAACTGAGTACAATTAACCGCTCGTCGCATATTTCATCACGCTTATCGAGTAAGTGTCTTTCATAGATGAATATTGTTTCCAGTTCGTTACGCTAATGGGGTGTCTTTATTGGCTGAAGCCCTCTGGCGACAGAGGGCTTTCGCACGCTGGGAGGGAAAATGAGGAAAACTCACCCCGTCAACGCGCTCAAGAAGCTAGGCATAGGCCTCGCCTTTGGAGCTGCAACCATCATGTCTATGCCGACGTCTGCGCTCGCCTGCACGCAGATGTACATGGGCAAGAACCTTACGGCCGACGGTAACACGTACTATGGCCGCGCCGAGGACTTTGGCAAGCGCTATCTTAAGCACTACGGCATCGAACCTGCCCACGAACCTGGCTTTAAGTACAGCTCGATTGAATCTGCTTTTGAATACACTTCGAACAAGCCTACCTATCGTTACAGCTATGTACGCGACCACCCCTCCAACTGGATGGGTCGCACCGACGCCTATTCCGAGGCCGGAATCAACGAGAAGGGCGTCTCCTGCTCTGCCACGCTAAGCACTTCCTATAACGAGGAGGCCGATGCAGCAGACCACATCGATGAGAAAGTGGGTCTGGGCGAGTACAGTTACGGCAGCATCATCCTGGGCGAGAGCGCCACGGCCCGCGAGGGCGTCGAGCTTCTCGGCAGACTGATCGATGATCAAGGCGTCTGCACCAACGACCAGATCATCATCGCCGACAACAACGAGACCTGGCTGTTCGCCACACTTTCCGCCCATCAGTGGATCGCCATGAAGCTCGCTGACGACGTCGCGTCGCTCAACCCTAATATCGGGAGCCTCAACTACGATGTCGACCTTGATGACCCCGAGAACTGCCTACACTCCGAGGGCATCGAGTCCATGCCCGTGGAGAAGGGCTTCGCCAAATACTCCGCTGACGGCAAATTCGATGTCGCCCAAACGTATGGCGAAAGCCTCGCCGATTCCGGCGTAAACCAGTGGTCCCGCTATGTGCAAGGCCGCGATTATTTTGGTAGTCAGCTGACCGAAGGCACAGATTACGACATTATCACAGTAAAGAAGGATGGAAAACCTGACCAAAAGGGAGCCATGGTCAGCGAAATCCAGCCCCTGTTCTTCAGGCCTGGCAAGTCTGGCTGGAGCACCTTTGAGCTGATTCGTGCCTTTGGCAACCGCGGCGAGAACGTCCCTGGCCTCAATGCGAACACTGATGGTGTTTATTGCATCGGCAGCGAGCGCAACACCGAGATCAACCTCTTCCAGATTCGTCGCGGGTATGACCCCGAAGTCGCTACCATCCAGTGGGAAATGCTCTCCCGCGCCGCGTACTCCGTCGCCATCCCGTTGTACTCCGCTCTGATAACTGAGGTCAGCCCGTACTTCAGCGATCAGACCGTCTCCTTCGATCACTGCAACCAGACTGACGTCGTGTACAACGAGGAGCCCGAGAACTCAATCAACTACGTCCTCATGGACATCAGCTCGCTCTGCTTCGAGAACCCTGACACCCTTGGTGTCAGCGTCCGTGCCTACCTCGATGCGCTCCAGAACGAGCTTATCGAGCAGAACAAGGAAGTTGACGCCGCCATGCTGGCCGAGACGACCACCGAGGGCCGCACCGCTCTGGCCAACAAGGCCGGCAAGGCTGCTACCGAGAACACCTACGTCAAGTGCAAGGCCCTGCTCCAGGAGATGCGCGCCTATCAGAAGGCCGGAAACTTTGACGAGCCCTTCACTCCGAGCGATCTGAACACTGAGACCAACGGCCTCAAGGTGTCCATCACCTACGCCAAGGATGCTCTTGCCACCGATCCGGTCACCCCGGATCAGCCCGGCACTCCTGAGCAGCCTGGCACTCCCGAGCAGCCCGCTAAGCCCGAGCAGCCCGCTAAGCCCGAGCAGCCGGCCGCCAAGCCTGAGAAGCCTGGCAAGTCCGACACCACGACCACGGTAACCACTAACAAGACGAACACCAAGGGCGGCCTGCCCACCACTGGCGATCGTTTTGATGGCCGCATGGTGGCCGCATTCGCCATCGCTGGCGTTGTCGTCATCTCCGCAGGCGGTTATTTCCTCTACCGTCGCAATAAGGAGTAACGTCTTAGCTGAGCGGGCAAGGCAGCAATGGCGGCCTCGCCCGCTTAACCCGCCTTTTGACCGACGGGAAACCCGCCTGAAATCTTTTCAAAAAAGATTTCCCCGCACACACTTTGCTGTGCTATAGTGCAGCGCAACAGCAACTAGGTGCGACCGCGCCACGGCATCACGAAAGGAGCCACCAAGATGATGAACACGATGAAGTCCCTCAACAACTGGTGGTGGCGTGATACGAATACGATCGGTCGACAGTGAGTCCCTCACGCCTGTTTTTGCGCTCTAGGTGATTG
>CAUBQN010000134.1 GCA_958438125.1 uncultured Collinsella sp. | reverse complement strand
ATCAACGTGTGCTGCGAGCCCAAGTTTGAGCGCCGCGGTTTCTTCCATCGCTAAGTTTGAAGCACCGCGGTAATTGCATTGCATTTTGGCCGTATCGGGTTAGCGCCCGGTACGGCTTTTTGATCAATAAAGCGCCTATTTCGGCGAAAAATCGCTGTTTACCTGCCTAGAAACAATTTGAGCGGTATACAATAACCGTAACTGTTTCATCCTTAGCGGGATGCCGCATGATGGATATTACCTGCCATCGTGAGGTGTGTCGGTCGCGCACGGCGCGTTAGATGCTCGTGCTCGGTTTGAGGAGGCTGCTATGGCGGGCAAGGGTCGTGCGAGTGTCAACGATATGAAGCGTGTCGAGGTGCTGGTGTTGATGGAGATCGACCAGCAAACCGAAGACAATGGCGGGCCGTATGGTTTCTCGCGCAAAACGCTTGCCGAGCGCGTGGGGGTTTCGCCGTATCGTGCCCGCGCCGCAATCGATCGCTTGGATTCCGAAGGCCTGATTGATGTCGTCTCGCGTTATAGCGACGACGGCGGTCAGCTTGCAAATGGCATTTGCCTCACCGAACGTGGCGAGTGGTATCTTGAGGGCGTCCGTACCGGCATGCTCGTTCAAGAAATGCTTGAGGACGAGGTTGCTGATCGATAGCAGCATGTAACCCTTGCCATAGCGACGCCGCCTGGGAAACCGGGCGGCGTTTTGTTTCAAGATTGAGAAATGCAATCTCACGCGAGAAAAATTGCGAACGGTCCGCGGCGCGAGTATTACAATGAAGACCCGTAAGATGTGGATAAACAACTTCTACGGGAAGCGCAGGTAACTCAATATGACCAAGCATGTGTTCGTAACCGGTGGCGTGGTTTCGTCTCTGGGCAAGGGTATCACCGCGGCCTCGCTGGGCCGTCTGCTCAAGTCGCGTGGCTACAAAGTAACGATGCAGAAGGCCGATCCGTATCTGAACGTCGACCCCGGTACCATGAGCCCCTTCCAGCATGGTGAGGTCTTCGTTACCGAGGATGGTTACGAGTCCGACCTGGACCTGGGTCATTACGAGCGCTTTATTGATGAGAACCTGACCCGCGATTCCAACTTTACGACCGGCGCCATCTATAAGAGCTTGATCGCCCGCGAGCGTCGCGGCGACTTTTTGGGCGGTACCGTGCAGGTGATTCCTCACGTCACCAATGCCATTAAGGACAAGTTCCGCCGCATCGAGGAGCAGACCGGCTCCGATGTAGTCATCACCGAGCTGGGCGGCACGATCGGCGACATCGAGTCCCAACCGTTTGTCGAGGCCATCCGTCAGTACCGCAAGGAGGCCGGCCCCGAGAACGTCTGCTACATCCACGTGTCGCTCGTTCCCTATATCGCCGCCGCCCACGAGGTCAAGACCAAGCCCACGCAGCATTCCGTCAAGGAGCTCCGCAGCTTTGGCATCCAGCCCGATATCATCGTGCTGCGCTCCGACCACCATATCGATGACGCTATCCGCGGAAAGATCGCAAGCTTCTGCGACGTCGACACCGATTGTGTCTTTACCAACGAGGACTGCGCGAGCATTTACGATGTTCCGCAGCTGCTTGCCGAGCAGGACTTTGACCTGCGCATTTGCGAGCGCCTGGGTCTGGACCCGCGTGAGCGCGACATGAGCGAGTGGAACGAGTTCCTGCGCAAACAGAATCACGCCAACCATCACGCCGACAAGGTGAAGATCGCCGTCGTGGGCAAGTACACGCAGCTGCCCGATGCGTACCTGTCGGTTATCGAGGCCCTGCACCATGCGGGCGTCTTCTACGATCGCCATGTGGACGTCCAGCTGGTCGACGGCGAGAGCCTCGACGAGCAGAATGTCTCCGAGGTTCTGGGCGACGCCTCGGGCATCCTAGTCCCCGGCGGCTTTGGCAAGCGCGCCCTGGAGGGCAAGATCCTCGCGGCCGAGTTTGCCCGTGAGCACAAGATTCCGTATCTGGGCATTTGCCTGGGTATGCAGGTGGCCGTGTGCGAGTTCGCCCGCAACGTCGTCGGCCTTGCCGGCGCCAGCTCCTCCGAGTTCGATCCGGACGGCCCGTTTAGCGTCATCGATCTGATGAGCTCGCAGGAGGACGTGACCGAGAAGGGCGGCACCATGCGCCTGGGCGCCTATCCGTGCAAGCTCGCCGCCGATACCCTTGCTCGCGAGGCATATGGCGAGGAGCTCGTCTACGAGCGTCACCGTCATCGCTTTGAGTTCAACAACGCCTTCCGTGACCAGCTCGAGGACGCCGGCTTGGTTATCTCGGGCCTGTCGCCCGACGAGCGCCTGGTCGAGATGGTCGAGCTGCCGCGCGACGTGCATCCGTGGTATGTGGCAACCCAGGCTCATCCCGAGTTCAAGAGCCGCCCGACCAACCCGCAGCCGCTGTTCCGCGAGTTCGTGCGCGCTTCGATCGGCCAGCACGAGGGTGTCGACCGTCTGCAGGTGACGCCCATGAACCTCGCTACGGACTAAGGGTGCCGGCGAATAAGGAACATGCCGAAGCTACTCCCTCGTCGCTCGCCGTGGCGGCGGGGGAGTATCTCGATTACCTCGCGGTCGAGCGGGGTTTGGCGCGCAACACGATTGCGGCCTATCGTCGTGACCTGACGACGTACTGCGCCTATCTGGAGCGGGCGGGTATTGTGTCTTTTGAAGAGGTGACCCGTCAGGTCGTGGAGGGCTTTGTCGCCGACCGTCGCGATGGGGGCTATTCGGATGCCTCGGTGGAGCGTGCGCTTGCGGCCGTGAAGGGCCTGCATGCCTTTTTGGTGCGCGATGGGGCTGTGGCCCAAAATCCAACGGCGGCGTTGCGCCTGCCTAAAAAGGCTGAGCGTTTGCCGGAGTATCTATCGGTGGAGGATGTCTCGGCGCTGCTCGATCAAGATTTCCCCGAGGGCGAGATGGGCTTGCGTGACCATGCCATCTTGGAAGTGCTCTATGGATGCGGTTTGCGTGTGAGCGAGTTGGTGGGACTCGATGTGGGCGATATCCATATCGACGATGGCTTTGTGCTCGTTCGCGGTAAGGGCTCGAAGGAACGCCTGTCCCCGCTGGTGGGAAGCGCGGCGCGAGCTCTGGCGCTTTATGTAACTGAGGGGCGTTCTCGCTTGGCGGCCCATGCCCGCGGAACCGAGACCTCGGCGGTCTTTTTAAATAAGAACGGCCGCCGTCTGTCGCGCCAGGGCATCCATGCCATCTGTGAGCGCTACGGGCGACAGGTGGGACTGGTGGGGCTCCATCCCCATACGCTGCGTCACTCCTTTGCCACCCATATGCTTGCGGGCGGCGCAGACCTCCGTGTGCTACAGGAGATCTTGGGACATGCCGATATATCGACCACGCAGGTCTACACGCATGTCGATCGTACGCAACTGACCGAGGTCTATTTGGCGGCGCACCCGCTGGCACATCGTTAACACATCGCTGACCTGCATATTTATAGGTATTTGGGGACGGGCTCCAGATTGCCGCGGCGTGCTTTTGCGCGCGCATGGGCAATCTGGGGCCCGTCCCATTTTTCGCCACTTGGCGTCGCGGTGGTGGGCCGCACGTGCCTTGGGTGGGGGAGTTTGGGGGCGATGTGAACGGCATGTAAAGGGACGTAAAAATCGCCTCAAGGTCAACTTGAAGGTTGAGGTTCGCAGGTGTGGTTCTACAGGTGGCATCACGCCTTTGCTGAAAACACAACATATTGTGTTTTCGAACATATGCTTGGGGG
>CAUBQN010000133.1 GCA_958438125.1 uncultured Collinsella sp. | reverse complement strand
CGTACTTTACCGAGATCAACCTGCGCGTGAACGACTCCACCATCGATCAGCGCGGCTCCATCGAATACCGCGAGGCCAAGCGCCAGGCAACCGAGGTCCGCGACGCGCTGGTGCAGCTGCGCCAGGAGACGCGCGATAGCGTCGTGGCCGCCAAGGCCCCCAAGACCGCGGTCACCTGCCCCTTCTGCGGAGCCACCACCATTCCCGATGCCAGCGGGCGCTGCGAATACTGCGGCGGCGCCATCGGCGCATAGCCTCCGGCAGCGAAAGGACCGATCATGGCCTTCGAGAGCGTCAACTATCAATGCCCCGCGTGTGGCGGCCCCCTTCACTTTGCCAGTGCCGAGCAAAAGCTCGTCTGCGACTACTGTGACTCGCGCTTTGAAGTCGAAGAAGTCGAGGCCCTCTATCGCGAGCGCCAGGACAAGGCCGACGCCAAAGCCGATGCGGCAGCCGCAACGCCCAAGCCCGTCGCCGACGACGCGGTGCAGGAGCTCGCCCAAAACGCCGGCTACATCTGCTCGTCGTGCGGCGCCGAGCTCGTGTCCGACGGCACCGTCGCCGTCACCACCTGCCCGTACTGCGGCAACTCCGCCGTGGCGCCCGGCCAGCTCTCGGGCGACTTCTCGCCCGACCTAGTAATTCCGTTTAAGCTCGGGCGCGATGACGTCACGGCCGCACTCAAGGAACACTACAAGGGCAAGATCTTGCTGCCCAAGAGCTTTGTCACCGGCAACCACATCGACGAGGTCCAAGGTGTCTACGTGCCGTTTTGGCTCTACGGCGCCCGCGTTGACGGCGAAGTGTACTTTGACGCGACCAACGAGACCGTGACCGAGGAATCCGACCGCACCGTCACGACCACCGACCACTACGATGCCTATCGCAAGGGCAATATCTCGTTTAAGCGCGTGCCCGTCGACGGATCGTCCAAGATGCCCGACGGCCACATGGATGCCATCGAGCCGTTTGACTACGACGCGCTGCGCCCGTTCTCGGTCGCATATATGCCCGGCTACATCGCCAACCGTTACGACGAGGACTGCGAGACCTGCAAGGCGCGCGCCGAACGCCGTATGGAAGAAAGCACAATCTCGGCCCTGCGCGAGACCGTCGTCGACGAATACGACGATGCCACGGTCGAAAGCAAGCAGCTCGACTACACCTGGGAAGACAGCGACTACGCCCTGTTCCCCGTCTGGATGCTCTCCACCTCGTGGAACGGCAAGAGCTACCTGTTTGCCATGAACGGCCAGACCGGCCGCTTGGTCGGCGAGCTCCCCTGCTCCAAGCCCAAGCTCGCCATCGCCTCGGTGCTGTTCTTCGTGATCGGATTTATCCTCTCCCAGATTCTCTTTATGGGGGAATACGCCTTCGATCCGGATTACCTCACCTTTGATATCGAGGGCATCCTCATCAACGTCATCGCGCCGCTGATCATCGTGATTATCGGAGACGTGCTACTGGTAGGCCAGCTCAAGACGGCCAACGAGGCCACCCACGCCGACGAGTACTGCGGCGAGCTCGACCTGACCGAGAAGCACGACACCTTCAGCCACACCGAGACCACCGTTGTCATGAAAGACGACAAGGACGACTAAGCAATCCAACCAATACCACCCGGCCTTTGACGAGAAAGGAAGATTACCATGGGACTCTTGAAAGCTGGATTGGGAGCTGCTGCCGGCGGCGTCATGGCCGACCAGTGGAAGGAATTTATCTATTGCGAATCGATGCCTGCTGACGTCTTGGCCTGCAAGGGCAGCAAACGCACCGGTGGCCGCAGCTCCAACACGCGCGGCGAGGACAACGTCATCTCCAACGGCTCGGTCATCGCCGTCAACGACGGCCAGGGCATGCTCGTGGTGCAAAACGGCAAGATCATCGAAGTCGCGCTGGAGCCCGGTGAGTTCGTCTTCGATACCGGCAGCGAGCCGAGCGTCTTTAGCGGCAACCTGGGCGACTCCATCAAGGAGACCTTCGCCAATATCGGCAGCCGCTTTACCTTTGGCGGCGACGCGGGCAAGGACCAGCGCGTCTACTTCATCAACACCAAGGAGATCATCGGCAACAAGTACGGCACCGCCTCGCCCGTGCCCTTCCGCGTGGTCGATAACAACATTGGCCTGGACGTCGACATCTCCGTGCGCTGCAACGGCGAGTATTCGTATCGCATCACCAACCCGCTGCTGTTCTACACCAACGTGTGCGGCAACGTGACCGATAGCTATACGCGCGACAAGATCGACAGCCAGCTTAAGTCCGAGCTGCTCACCGCCCTGCAGCCCGCCTTTGCCAAGATTTCGGAGATGGGCATCCGCTACAGCGCCATCCCCGGCCACACCACCGAGCTCGC
The DNA here is from genome assembly GCA_958438125.1 of uncultured Collinsella sp. Taxonomy (GTDB): domain Bacteria; phylum Actinomycetota; class Coriobacteriia; order Coriobacteriales; family Coriobacteriaceae; genus Collinsella. The sequence goes on along the minus strand of CAUBQN010000133.1, from coordinate 1,379 downwards.
CCGTGCGCTCAACGAGGTCCTCTCTGCCGACTGGCGTGACCTGCGTGGCGTCGAGATCGTGAGCTTTGGCGTCAACTCCATCGCCGCCTCGCAAGAGGACGAGCAGATGATCAAGGACCTGCAGAAAGCCGCGGTCATGCGCGATCCCACTATGGCGGCAGCCAACATTGCCAGCGCCCAGAGCGACGCAATGCGCGCGGCAGCCGCCAACCCCAACGGCGCGATGGCGGGCTTTATGGGCATGGGCATGGCAGGCGGCATGGGCGGTATGAACGCCAGCCAGCTGTTCGCCGCCGGCCAGGCGCAGCAGCAGGCCGCCCCGCAGCCGGCTCCGGCACCCGCTCCCGCACCGGCTCCCGCCGCACCTGCGGCCGGCACATGGACCTGCAGCTGCGGCGCCACCAACACCGGCAAGTTCTGCTCCGAGTGCGGCAGCCCCGCGCCCGCGCCCGCACCGGCCAAGTGGTTCTGCCCCAACTGCGGCAGCGAAAACGGCGGCAAGTTCTGCAGCAACTGCGGAACGCCCAGGCCCTAGCGCCCCTAACTGGTAATGAGCGGGGGATCCGCCACCCCCGCATTTGCTTCTATGGGTTTCGTTCGATGAAGGAGGACACCATGAAGACAACGTTCAAAAAGTCCGTACTCGCATTTCTGACATGCGTCCTGGCGCTCGCCTTTGCCCTGACGGGCTGCAGCGGCGGCGGCAAAGACCCCAAGGCCAACTTCGTCGGCAGCTGGGAACTCTCGGGTGGAACCTTGGACGGCGAAGAGCTCACCGATGAGTACATGGATATGCTCAAGGAGTGGGGCCTCAACTGTATCCTGATCCTCGACGAAGACGGCACGGGCGTCCTCGACATGTTCCTTGAGGTCGCCGACCTGAAATGGGAGGCCAAGGACGCCACCACCGTAACGATTACCGCCGAAGATGAGTCGCACGACCTGAAACTCAAGGACGACAAGCTCGTCCTCGAGGTGGAAGGCGACAAGCTTATCTTTACGAAGTCCGACAAGGATCTGTCCGGTACGGTGAAGAAGGATCGCGAGAACGCCGAGAAGGAAGAAGAGATCGATGAGGCCGTCGAAGACGACGACGTCCAGAGCATCGAAATCTCCCCCGCCGTCACCGTCGCCGATGACGACCTGTGCACCATCACCATCACCGAGAAGTTCAAGGACGACTGGGGCGACATCGGCTTTGTCGTCAACATCACCAACAAGAGCGACAAGGACCTGACCTTCTACGCTCCTTCCGGCAAGACCAACGTCAACGGCACTATGAAGGAACCCTGGTTCTCGGCTCACCTGATGCCCGGCACCAACGCCACCGAGGAATTCACGTTCTCGAACGGCGAGCTTGACAGCCTTGACGACCTGGT
>CAUBQN010000132.1 GCA_958438125.1 uncultured Collinsella sp. | reverse complement strand
CCGATCTTGCGCGCCCGGCTTGTGTTCTTGCAGCCCGTCAGGCGCAGTGCCGCCAGCGTCTGCGGACGGCGGACCACGTCCTCGACGGAGCCGATCTCCTCAACATGCCCGTCGTGCATCACGCAGATACGCTGGCACAGGCGGCACGCTTCGTCGATGTCGTGGCTCACGTAGAGCACGGTGCGGTTGCACACATCAAAGAGGTCGAGCATGTTTTGCTCGAGCGCGCTCTTAAGATACGCATCGAGTGCGCTCATGGGCTCGTCGAACATAAAGATGCCCGGGTGTGCCGCCACCATGCGGGCAAGCGCCACGCGCTGCTGCTGGCCGCCCGAGAGGCGCGCGGGATAGCGGTCGGCAAAATCGGTCAGGCCAAAAATGCCCAGGTAGCGCTCGGCAAGCTGCTTGCGCGCGGCGGCGTCGCCCGCGTCCTTTACGCCGGCGCATACGTTATCGGCCACCGTCATGTTGGGAAACAGCTGATAGTTTTGGAACAGCAGGGCGCATTTTCGCTCCTGGGGCGACAGGTTGATGCCCGCCGCAGAGTCAAAAAAGGTCACGCCGTTGACGACGATCTTGCCCTCGTCGGGCGTCTCCACACCGGCAATGCAGCGCAAGGTGCAGCTCTTGCCACATCCGGAGGCACCGAGCAGCGCCACACGCTCCTCGCCGGCCTCAAGCTGCATGTCGAGCATAAACCCGGGATAGTGCTTTTTAATATCCAGAACGAGTGACATGACCTATCGACCTCCCTGCGGCGCCGCATCATCGCGCATAAGCTCAGTCAGCGCCTCGCGATCGATACGCAAGGCATCGCCGCCCGCCGGGTCAAGCGAATCGCCCTGTCCGGCGAGATCTTTGGCCCGTTTGCGCTCCGCACGGGAAAGGCCCCGCTCGCGATACTTTTGCGAATGAGCGGTGTACATGTTGATGAACAGGATGACCAGGAAGCTGAACACGATCACGACGACGACCCAAAAGAGGGCCACCGACGTGTTGCCTCCCATCCACTCAAAGTAGATGGCGATGGGGATGGTCTGCGTAATACCGGCGTAGTTGCCCGCAAAGAACAGGGTGCAGCCAAACTCGCCCATCGCGCGGGCAAAGGCGAGCACCGTGCCGGCGGCAATCGAGGGCCAGCCGAGCGGCATCATAAGCTTGGTAAAGATGCGACGCTCGGACCAGCCCAGCGTGCGCGCCGCATCGAGCATCTGCGTGTCAAGGCTCTCGAAGGCTCCGAGTGCCGTACGATAGACGAGCGGGAACGACACCACCACGGCAGAGGTCACCGCCGCGGGCCAGGTAAAGACGATCGAGACGCCGTGCGCAATGAGCCACTGGCCCACCCCGGTCGAGCGGCCAAACAGCATGAGGAGCAGAAAGCCGCAGACCGTGGGCGGCAGCACCATAGGAATCGTAAAGACCGAATCGAGCAGGCCCTTGATGCGACTCGAGGTACCCATAGTCTTCCACGCGGCGAACAGGCCCAGCGCAAAGGAGATCAGCAGGGCAAGGCCGCTCGTTTTTATGGACACCCAAAACGGGCGATAGTCGATACCGCCCAAAAAGGAAGTCAGAGAGGTCAAGGGCCCCTGCTCATCCCGCAACACGACAGACGATGCCTCTACCATTTGAGCGCTATCAAGCCAACGCGCGCCGCCCTTGGCATCACCCGAGGCTGATGCAATCACCACATAGCGGTCCCCATCCGCACCGCGCTCGTCAAAGCCATAGGTATACCCGCCGGCATCAAACGTTGTTTCCGCCGTGACATACCAAGGAAGACCCACGTCCCCTAGCTGCGCACCTCCCATGCAGTTTGAGCTGTCGAGCTCACAGACGAGGGCCTTGAGACCCGATACGCACTCGTTGTCCTGCGGATCCAACCCATACCTCTCGACCGCCTTGGGCGATATCCACACCACAACGCGATCGACAGCAGGCGCCACTACAAGGTCCACGTCCTCGTCAACGGGAAACCGGTAGCCCTCAGGCTGGCCCTCCATGGCACGAGCAGTCCCCTTGGCCAGCCGCTCAAAACCCTCGATCCCATAGGAAAGCCCATGAGCGGTCGCAGCAACCTGGGCCCCGTCCTCAGCGTCCCCAGCAAACGCAAATCCCGGCACCCAGCAAAGCGTCAAGGTCAAAGCACAGGCGACAAGCATTCGGAATCTATTAAGCACGAAAAGCTCCAAGCGAATACAAGGAAGGAGTGAAACACAAAACGATGGAATTATCGCGCCAAGCCGCACTACGCGGAAAGCTCAAAGCCGTACTTAGCCCAAATCTTCTGAGCCTTCTTGTTGGTCAGGCAGAAATCGATGAACGCCTTGGCTTCGTCGGCATGCTCGGAGCTCTCGGCAACAGCGCCCGGATACACAATGGGCTTGTGCGAATCCTCGGGGCACACAAAGGCCTCCTCGATGCCGTCGTAGCGGAAGATGTCGGAGCTGTAGACATAACCGGCCACGCAGTCGCCTGTGGACACATAGGCAGCTGCGGTGCCCACTTTATCGGCCAGCGCGACCTTGTCGGCGATCTCGGGAGTATACTCGCCGTCGTCGCCCTCGGTGCCGGTGTAGAGGCCCACGGAGGCCAGAGCCTGGTTGGCGTACTTTCCGGCGGGAACGGTCTTGGCGTCGCCGATGGCAATCTTGCCGTCCAGATTCGCGACGTCGGCGATGGCCTCGACCTTGGTGTCGGAGCCCTCAGCGCGAATGATCACGAGGTCGTTGACGAACATATCCTCACGGGTGTCGGCGTCGACGAGCCCGGCGGCCTCGGCGTCGTCCATGGTGCCCTTGGAAGCCGTGATGAGCACGTCGACGGCGGCACCGGCGCGCATCTGCTCGACAAGGTCGCCAGACGCCTTAAACTGCGTGTCGGCAAAGGTGGTGCCGGTCTGGTCGGTGTAGAGCTCTTGGACCTCGGGAAGGGCCTTCTCGAGGGAGTTAGCAGCGAAAACCTGCAGCTCGACAGCCTTCTTCTTAGAGGGAGACTTGGCGGAGCCGGCATCGGAACCAGCGGGCTCGGACGTCTTGTTGCCCGAGCAGCCGGCAAGGCCAAGGCCGGCGGCAGCAGAAAGCGAGACAAAACCGCGGCGTGAAACCATATCGAACATATTCAACCCTTTCGGATCTTGTGCCCGGGTACCCCACCGCGGGCTTTAATCTGCAATCAGATTATACTTCTGCGCGAATAATGATTATGAGAAATTATTCTCTCCAGAGAATATAGTTTCAAGTTACCGTGCACCTCGGTGTCGCTTCGGCGGAAAACAAAAGCGGAGCGACCGATAAGGTCGCCCCGCCGCAGGTAAACCGCTTAGTTGGTATGTCCGCCGCCCGCTGTCATCTGAGCCGCATGCTCCAGCTGGTCCGCTATGGCCTCCCAGCTTTCGCGGGCGGCCTTCGTAGAACCGGGAAAGTTTACGACAAGTGTATGACCTCGTTGCATGCAAATAGCACGCGAGAGCATGGCGCGGCGCGTCTTGGTCATCGAATACGCGCGGATTGCCTCTGCAATACCCGGCACATCGCGGTCGCAGACGGAACGCGTCGCCTCGGGCGTTACATCGCGCATCGAAAGCCCCGTGCCGCCGCAGGTGAGCACGACATTGGCGTGGCACTCATCGGCGGCTTCCACAATGGCATCACCGATCTCGCTGACGTCGTCGCGCACGACCACATGTGAGGCGACCGTCCAGCCCTGTGCCTCGATAAGTTCCTCGAGTGCGGCTCC
>CAUBQN010000131.1 GCA_958438125.1 uncultured Collinsella sp. | reverse complement strand
GATCACCCCGGCCTTCCACGACGACGCCGCCAAGGCCGAGCAGGACGCTTCGACCCAGGCGCTCATCGAGTTCTACCGCGCTCACCGCAAGTAGTCGCTGCTGTTAACGCATCGCGCCTTATAGTCAGGGGCCCGTATCCTATCGGATGCGGGCCCCTTTGCTTTGCCGTGGTCCCGGGGCGCACGGCCTTTGTGGAACATCGCCGGGGCGCCGCGCGCTGCGAGAACCCTGCGCCTAGATCTCGGCCTCCGCATGGCCTCGCTGCGCCTCGGGCAGCTCCCCGTAGAGCGGATGGTCTTCGAGCCTAAAGCGCTCGACCTGTTCGGGAGTGTGGCCGCGCACAAAGAGCCACGAGCGATCGGTCGGCGTCGCCATGAGCGTGCTGGGCAGCGCGTCGGCGCGGTCGGAAAACACCCGGGCACTCTCGGGATCCTGGAACGCCAGCACCAGATGCGTGTCGCAGTTGCCCATGATGGAGCGTGCGCGTGCCTCGCCATAGAGCGCATCGAGCTGGTTGGTCGACTGCAGCAGCAGCGTTGCCCAGATGTTGCGGCTTCGGATAATCGAGAGCACGTTGTCGATCTGGGGGATCTGCAGATTTGCGAAGTCATCGAGCATAAAGCGCACGGGCACGGGCAGGCTGCCGTCGGGCTGCCTATCGGCCTCGCGAATGAGGCCCATAAACGCCTGCGAAATAAAGAGGCCGGTCAGCGGATCGAGATTGCGGTCAATATCGCTCACGGTTACAAACAGGACGCAGGGGGTGTGTCCCATGGAAGCGAAGTTCACCTGATGGCACTCACGATAGAGCTGTGCCGCACCGTCGAATCCCAGACACATGACCTTTTCGGCAAGGATGCCGACGATGCTCGCGTGCATGCGCTCGGCATTTTGCGTAATGGCGTAGCGCCGCCATAGCGAGAGGGCATAGCTTTGGGGGTCGGTCGTGATCAGGTCGTCAAACAATCGACCCGTGGCACCGTCCTGCAGGTGCTCGATCAGCTTGATGACCGAGCTGATCGTCTGCTCGTCGGCGGGTAGCTGTTCGGTGACGTAGGCGATAAGACACGACAGCAGGTTTGCCGCCGCATGATCCCAAAAAGGCTGGTTGTTGTCCTCGATGGGGCAGATGGCCTTTGCCACCGAGAGGATGTCCTGCTGGTTGGGCCTGCCGTCCGCCTTGCGGCGAATGTGCCTCAGGGGGTTGTAGCCGCAGCGCTCGATGCCGGGCGCAAGGGCCGGGACGGTGTTGAGGTCGGCGAAGTTGAGGCATTGCACGCGGTAACCGTGGGCTGCCAGCACGGGTCCCACTTCGCGACAGAGCGTGCCTTTGGTGTCGAGCACGATGTAGCTTGCGTTCATTTGCAGCAGGTTGGGCTTGAGGACGTTTCGGGTCTTGCCGGCTCCCGAGGGGCCGATCACAAGTGCGTTGTTGTTGAGTCCCGTTTGGCGGGTGTCGCAGGAGAGCGTTCGATCCTTGGCGAGGATGGTGGACGATGCGGACTCAGATGCGGCGAGGCGGCTGGCGAGGTTAGACATGGGCGACCTCCTTGGTGGTCGAGAGAATTTCGTGGGCAAAGCCGAGCTCGACGGCGCGCTCGGCCGAAAGGTAGGTGTCTTTTGCAGTGAGGGACTGGATGCGCTTGGGCGTGAGGCCGCTGCGGTCCGAGAGGATTTGCGTGAGGGTCTTGCGGGTCTGCATGAGACGCCGGCTGGTTTCCTGCAACGCAAGTGCCGAGCCGCCTGCCCCCTGGGGGATCAGCGGGTCATGAATCATGAGCTCTGCATGGGGCGCCATACGGCGATCGTCGCCGCCCATAAAGATCACGGCGCCCATGGACGCGGCGAATTCCAGGCAGACGGTGCGGATGGGGCACGATGCGAGGCGCATGGCGTCATAGATCGCAAGACCCGATCGCACGCTTCCGCCGGCGCTGGCGACAAATATGGTGATGGGGCGGCTGGGGTCGGTGGCATCGAGCAGGCGGATCTGCTGGCATAGGTCGTGGGCCATCGGGGTTTCGATGTTTCCCATGACGGAGAGCTCGCGACGGGCGAGCATCTCATCGTAAATGCTGGTGAGCGTGATACCTCGGGCGGATTCACGCATGGTGAGGGGGCTGATGATGGGGGAATGATTGGTGTCCATGAGGACTCCTTTCTGTTGGTTGTGTTGTGGAATAGGATTGTTGCCCGCGGAGGGGCTGGCGGGCTACAGGGTTCGTCCGAGCCTGAGATCGAGCTCGGTTGTGGGGCAGGCTGCCTGTTCGTGCGGCTCGCAAGCGCCAAGGGCTCCAAAGCGATGGAGCGTTGCGACGGGCGTGGTGTAGGCGAGCCGCAGCTGATGCTCGATAGGGGCACATCCGTCATTTTTGTAATGAGCCGCGTAGTACTGCGCGATGCTGGCGTTCATCTCGCTGCCATTGCGATGGCGCTCAAACTGGCGTCTGCAGGTCTCGATGATCTTTGCTACCGACTTGGGTGCCGTCGCGGGAACAAGGGCGAGATAGCCCTCAAATAGTTCGTTGATGCTCAGGAGGCACAGCAGGTCGATCAGCGTCCTTATGGCTGCTCCCTCGGCAGAAAAGTGCGCGGTCATGCGGTTATATCGGTTGCGGTCGACGATGGCCACATGGGGTCTAGGAGTTTTCTGCCCCGTGGTCCCGGGCTTTTGCCGCGCCTGTGAATTGAGCTCGACGTTGCAGCGCTTGAGGCCGTCCAACGGAAGGAACAGTGCGGTGCGCAGGGTGTTCCGCTTGCTTTCGAGTTCATGCCGCTCGTCGGGTTCCCATTCGAGCTTGAGTTTCGTGTCGAGCGCCGTAAGCATATGGGCTAGGCAGCCTACGGTAAGAATGTGCGAATCGTTGTCGCGTTTTGGGGCATAGGGGTCTGTCAGCTTGCGAATGTCGGGGTCGCCCATGATCTTTGTGCAGCGCTTCAGCAGTTGAGGGTGGTCGGCCAAGATCGTCGCGAGCGGTAGCGACGCGTAGTTCTTGATGGTCGCGGCGGCAAAGGCGGCGTCATATTCGTTTGCATATGCTCGCTCAATGCGGGCATCCAGAATGCTTTTCTTATCGCCGTCTTCAGCGTGGTGGTTTGTCATAGCTTCTCCAATCGGTTGATGTTCGTGCTGTTTGTTGATGTGTTGGTTGTCGTGAGTGATGTGCTTGCCGTGGGTGATGTGCTGACGTTGGGGTGCTATGCGGTTTTCAATGAGCCCGTGAGGCAGTTGCTGCAGGGGCGGGATGGAACGGCCCATGCAAGGCGGAAGGCATCGTGCTCAAAATCGAGACAGCAATGCCCTGGGTGCCTCACATGTGGCAGTTACCTCATTAAGTTGTCATTGCGTTTGGGGTTGTACTTTGCCGATCTTCCTTCTCTTACACGCTAAAACTCAAACTTCATATGCTCGATCTACTTAAAACCGCAACGGCGGTCTTTTATCAACTTATATGTCGGAACGCGTCTTTGCAAGTACTTTTTTGCCTTTGTTTCAAATGGGGTGGTTTTGCAACCGTCATACGCGCGCTGTGCGAACGTGCCCGGCTCGGATAAGATAGTGCGCGATAAAAACGATGCAAGGAGGCACATATGGCAATCAAAGCCATCGCAATGGATATCGACGGTACGCTCACCAACGATCAAAAGGTCATTAGCCCGCGTACGCGCGAGAAGCTGCTCGCGGCGCAGGAGTCGGGCATTAAGCTCATCTTGGCTTCGGGTCGTCCCGCATGGGGGCT
>CAUBQN010000130.1 GCA_958438125.1 uncultured Collinsella sp. | reverse complement strand
GGATGTCGTCTTGTGCCGGGTAGATGGTTTGCTCGGCACGCAAAAGGGCGATGCGTTCGAGCAGCTGGTTCGTAGTGTCACGTACCGGCTGTGGCGCATCGCCCAACCAAGTTGCTATGTTGCGGTCGCGGGTCGCGGCGTCCATGGGGCTCCTTTACGTCAGATGCTCTGTCGGTATCTATTGTAAAGGCGCACCGGTTGCCTTTATGCCATGGCTGTATGAAGAGCGGGGTCTACGAGACTTGCTCGGGCGCTCCTGCCATGCGAGCCTGTCCATGTGCGCGAAGGTGCGGAAGCTCGACGGTTGCCACCATGACGCCGGTGAGGATGAGGGCGGCGCCAAAGAAGGCGATGGGGCTCAGGACCTCGCCGACCAGGAAGAACGAGAAGACGGCGGAGCAGACCGGTTCGAGCGAGAAGGCGAAGCCGGTGGTCTCGGCAGGCACGTGGGGCTGCACGAGCGTTTGGGTGATAAAGCCGTAGGCAGAGCAGATGAGTGCGAGCGCGACGACAACGACGATTTCGCTCGGCGTGCTGGGAAGCGTGAAACCGCCAAAGGTGAATGCGGCGATGCCCGAGAACAAGGCGCCGAAGCCCAGCTGCCAAACGCCCAGAGCAAGCGGATCGACTTCTTCGGCAAAGCGCTTGGCGACAATGATGTGTCCGGCGTAGACAAAGGCGGAGAGCAGCATGATGAGCGCGCCCGGGTTCAGGCTGGTGAAGTCGGCGCCCGAGAGCAGCAACATACCGCAGGTGACGATGGCGGTGCCGACGAGCACTTTGCGCTCGGGGGCGCGACGCAGCAGGGCTGCGTTGGCAAACGGCACGATTACGACTGTCAGGCTCTGCAAAAAGCCGGCGGTGGAGGCGGAGGTGAGGCTGGAGCCCAGGCACATGCAGGTGAGCTCGGTTGCCATAATGGCGCCGATGATGGCGGCACGGACCATAAGGTCGCGGTTGATGCGCAGCGCGTGCTTGTGGAAGAGCAGCAGGCAGACCACAAAGGCGATGATGCAGCGTAGCGCGACGATACTTGTGGCGTTCATGCTGTCCATGCCGATCTTCATGAGGGGGTACGAAAAGCCCCATGCGACGGGAACGGAAAATGAGAGCGCGATTGCTTTTTTGCGATCCATGGGACTCCTTTTGTTACAGAACGGTTTCGCAAAAAGGATTCTGCTCCCAGATTTGGATGTAGTAAAGCGAATGTATCTTCAGTATGATTAAGAAATGCTAAAGTAGGCACGAAAAGCGCTGGCAAAACGTTTTACGGCTGCATTGATGCGGAGGCACGATGGCATCGCGGTATCAGATTGTTTGTATGGTGGTCGATCGCGGCAGTCTTAAGGGCGCGGCGGACGAGCTGGGCTATACGCAAAGCGCGGTGAGCCAGGCCGTCAAGGCGCTCGAGCGCGAGCTGGGTACCACGCTTATCGAGCGCGGTAAGCAGGGCGTGTCGCTTACGCGCGATGGCAAGCAGTATCTGCCGTACCTGCGCCAGATCGTAACTGCCGAGGCCGAGCTTGAGGGCAAACGTCAGGAGTTGCTGGGGCTCTCCTCGACTGATATTCGTATCGCGACGTTTACCAACGTGAGTCGTACCGTGCTGCCGCGTGTGATTCGCGACTTTGGTACGCTGCACCCGGGCGTACGCTTCACCCTCAAACAGGGCGATTACACGCGCAACGCTCAATGGGTGCACGATGGCGTGGTTGATTTTTGCTTTACGGCGCGCGGATTTACCGCTGGGCTCGAGAAGCGCGTGGTCTATCACGACGAGTTGGTGGCATTGTTGCCGGCCGCGCATCCGCTGGCGGCAAAGGAAAAGGTGACGCTCGCCGACCTGGCGTCCGAGCCGTTTGTACTGTTGGATGAGGGCGAACAGAGTCTGGTGCTCGATGCATTCGCGGCGCATGGGCTGTCGCCGCACGTGACGAGCGAGGTCACCGACGACTACACCATCATGGCGATGGTGGAGGAGGGCCTGGGCGTGAGCATGCTCTACCGTCGTACTGTGGAGGGCATGCGGGCCGATATTCGCGTGCGGCCCATCGTGCATGCCCCCTCGCGCGACGTGGTGGCCGCCTGGCGCAGCTGGGACACCATGCCCATCGCCACGAGGCGCTTTATCGACTATATGAGCTCGCATATTGTCAATTAATGACTGGCGTGGCGTTGAGTGCGGCGTTTAGCGGGCTGTCGCTTTGGCTTTGGTGGCGCGATAGGTGCGTGCCGGGTGGCAGAGTAATACCGCCACGACCATAAAGAACGCCGTGGTGCCCAGGCTGATGGGGTAGACCATCATGATGTTCGCAAAGGTGCGGAAGTGCGGGAACACGCAGAACACCCAATAGAAGCGGATGCCGCAGACGCAGATCATGGTGATGAGGGCGGGCATGAGCGAGATGCCAAAGCCGCGCAGGTAGCCGGACATGTTTTCGTAGAACATACTAAAGGCGTACGCCGGGAAGATCGAGCACACGCGGATATAGCCGATCGAGACGATGTTGGGATCGCTGTTAAAGAGCGACAGGATCTCGCGCCCCAGGCCGACAATAACGATAATCGTGGTGAGTGCAACGATACCGCCTTCGACCAGGCAGACCTTGAGCGTCTTGGTGCAGCGGTCGATCTGGCGAGCACCGTGATTTTGTCCCACAAAGGTGGTGCACGCCTGGCTAAAGCTGTTGAGCAGGTTGTAGCACACGTACTCCAGGCTCATGGCGGCGCTCGAGGCGGCCATGACCTCGGTGCCCAGGCTGTTGATGGCAGACTGGATGATGATGTTGGCGACGGCAAAGACAGCGCTTTGGATGCCGGCGGGCAGGCCAATCTTGACGATGCGCTTGAGGGCGACGGGGTCGATAGCCAGGTCGCGCGGGGTGACGCGGACGACGGAGTCAGTCTTGAGCAGGCGGATAAAGAGCGTAGCGGCGCTGACGGTGTAGGCGATGGCGGTGGCGATGGCTACGCCCGCGACGCCCCAGTGGAGTACGGGGACAAAGATAAGGTCCAGGCCAATGTTGAGGACGGTGGACACGGCAAGCGCCTGCAGCGGCATGCGGGTGATGCCGACGGAGCGGAAGATCGCGGCTTCAAAGTTGTAGAGCAAGATTGAGGGCATGCTGAGCAAAAAGACGCGTAGGTAGAGCGAAGCGAGCGGCATGGTCTCAGCAGGGACGTTGAGCGCGGCGAGCATGGGCTCGGCAAAGATCTCGCCCAGTGCGATGACGACAAAGCCCACGAGCGCCATTAAAATCGAGGTATGGACGGCGCGTTTGACCATGTTCTGATCGTTGCGGCCGATAGCGTTGGCGATGACCACGTTGGAGCCAAGCGACATGCCAATAAACAGGTTGAGCATAAGACTGGTAAGCGGGACATTGGAGCCGACCGCCGCCATGGCGAGGGTTCCCTGGTCGCCCGAGAAGTTACCGATGATGACCGTGGCGATGAGGTTCGACAGCTGCTCCAAGATGCTCGTGGCGGCCACGGGGAAGGCGAATAGGGGAATATTGCGCCACAGCGATCCGGTGGTCATGTCAATGTGCTTAGATACGGTGTCAGCCATACGCTCTCAATCTCTAATATGCTCTTTCGTGCTTATTTGCGCAGACGATGATACTCCTAATGCAACCAGTCGGCACTTAGGGACGTTCCTTTTCTGTCGGCAGCTGGGGACACTCCTTATCTCTTCTAACTAGTCATTCAAGAACGTCCCCAATGACTAGGTGGGGAAGGCGTGCGACAATGGTGGGCGTTGTGTTGTTCGCGCTAAGGAGTTGCCATGTTGTTGTGTCCCGTTTGCCATGAGCCG
>CAUBQN010000129.1 GCA_958438125.1 uncultured Collinsella sp. | reverse complement strand
CATCCCAAGCGCGCCAAGGCATACTGGTTCATCAACGTGCACGTTACCGACGAGCCCTATACGCACGAGTATTCCGTTGAGACCTTTGGCACAGACTTCCTGTTCCGCGTGCGCTTGGACCTGGGCTTTAAGGTCAATCAGCGCATCAACGCCTACCTACGCCAGATCGTTGGCGACCTGATGGCATCGGGTGAGTTGCCGCCGCAGCATCACACCTACTCCATCTACGAGACACGCGGCAACGTGGGCGACTTCCGTTTTTGCATGCTGCGCAAGATGCTTGCCCCCGAAACGGACATCAACCGCAACGATCATCGCGTCATGGCCATCAAGTACGCCGTCCGCCGCGCCTGCGGAAGCCCGGCACGTTGGTACGGTCTCGAGAACTCGGCCATCATCATCGAGTACGTGCCGCTGTTTGCCCGCATGCGCCCGGCCGTTAAGCTCGTGCGCACCCAGGTGCCGCTCGAGGTTCAGATCGAAGAGGCCGAGGAAATGGAAGTCGACATCTTCTCGGACGACTTGGTCAACGGCAACGAGGCCGGCAAGAGCATGAACGTCGATCCCACCGAGCTGCTCGAGAGCGTCGCCGATACGCCCGAGCAACAGCAACTCGACGGACTCGAGAGCACCCAGCTCAACGACGCCAACTTCTAACACGCCACCAGCCATTGACGACAACGGCTCCGCATCTCATAAAAGGTGCGGAGCCGTTTTATGTCGCAACGGACCGGTGAGCTACGAACGACGCGGCTCGGGAACCACGAGCCTATCGGGGCTCGCGCCCTCGGCATCCATCAGGCTCACGTAGCGAATCGACGGATCCCCATACATCGCGTAGTAATAATTGCCCGTGCGCGCGCTAAAGCATCCGGTGTAGATAGTCTTCTCGAACTTGCCATCGCCCATCCTGGACGCTCCCTCGATCATCACCACGCCCTCGAGCGAGCGGAACATGCGAACGACGTTTTCGGTCTCGCTCTCCTTTTGCGGGTAATTGGCATTGAGGTACGCCGCCTTTACAAAACGGCTCGGCGAATAACAATCGCCCGGAATGCCGCGCATGCCGGCACCGGCTCCATAGGGCTTAAGCTCGGCGCCACGCCATGTCGCTGTCTGCGGAAAATCGCTTGTGGCGGTGATATAGGTGCGCAGGTTTTCCATGTGCCACGGGAAGGTCGGCTGGTTGGCAAGGGTGTCGACCGGATCGTCGTATACATGCAGGCCGTCAGCCATCATCTCGACCACGATGCTGCGCTGGCTGTCGCCGATAATCCAATGGAGCAGCGACACGCCCAGCCCCTCTCCGGCAGATTTGGCGACAATCACCGTGTCGCGCAGCGCGGCCTCGACCTCATCAACCGTCGAGAACGTCGCTGCCACCCACAGGGGGAACTCATAGGCCGCGATATTGGTCTTGCCGTCGACAGGGTCCTCGGCATACTCGGCATAACCCGGGAAATTGAGACCCGCCACGGCGAGGCCCGCATCGTTGCCGCAATCGAAGAACATAGGGTAGTTCTTGTAATCGATGCACATACCGATCACCGCGTGCGCCGCTGTCGCGTCGTCGATAAACGAATACGGAATGTGAAACCCGCGCGGCATCACGCGAACCTGTTGGCCGTAGTCAAAGCTCCAGTCGAGATTGCGGCCCAGATACATGTGGCCAGAATTATCGGTAAATCGAATACTCGTACACATAGCGCCTCCTAGCTTTACGTTCTTGCTAATTTCATTGTCTCCAAACAAAAAGGCGCTAAACACAAAAGCCCGGACATGACAACAATGTCATGCCCGGGCTATTCAAGCAGGATAAACTCAACCAAGTTAACCCCGCAGGTCGTCTAAGGGGTCAAAGTGCCGCAGATTGCCACGAAAGAGGAGCGAAGCGTGCTTAAGGTACGCGAGCGACGATTGAGCGGCAAGGTGCGGTGCTTTGGTCCCCTTAGACCAACTTTCCAAGACAGTGATCGATCATATGCTGGATCATCTGCGCCTCAAAGCCCGCGTAGTCGCGGCGGCACTCCTTCATCTTGCCGTCGACAATCTGATCAAAGGCAACCTTGCACTTGATATAGCGCGTGGACTTGGTGACCTCCTCGTGCGTCAGGCAGCTCTCCTCCATCTTGCTGGCGCCCAGGCCAAACACCAGACGGGGGTTGTAGAGCACGTGGGGCTCGCCGGCATCGTCCAGGTAGACGCAAACCTTCTTGGTAACGCCAATCTGGTTAGCGGCAAGGCAGCCGGCATCGTCGAGCGACTTGATGGTATCGATCAGGTCCTGAGCAACCGACTCGTCCTCGACGGTCGCAACCTCGCAACGCTGGGACAGGATAGCCTCGTCGTGGCAAAGCTCTTTAATCATACGTTCCTCCATAGGGGTCGTTGTATCCGCTTAAGTATACGGTACCCACACATTTTCATGCGAAAAATACCGTCCGTCTGCTACAAAGCGCCGAACATCAACATGCGAGGAACAACAGCGTCGTAAAGGGGCTATAGTGGGTGAGTTCGTGTCAATCGGCCTAAACTCGGGGCCGAACAAGGAAAGGGTATGCATGGACGAACTATTTCACGTCAGCGAGCGCAAGTCCACAATCGGGACCGAACTCCGCGCTGGACTGACAACATTCCTGGCGATGGCCTACATCATCGCCGTCAACCCCGCGGTGCTCTCGGGCGCTGGCATCGATGCGGGAGCGCTCGCCTGCGCCACCTGCCTGGGCGCCGGCATCATGACCATCTGCATGGGCATCTTCGCCAACCGCCCGCTCGCCTGCGCGTCGGGCTTAGGCGTCAACGCGATGATCGCCGGAATCACCACCACCGTCTGCGGCGGTGACTGGCACGTGGCCATGAGCGTCATCTTCCTTGAGGGCGTCGTCATCTTGCTGCTCGTGCTTTGTGGCCTGCGCGAGGCCATCATGGACGCCATCCCGGTTGTCCTGCGTCACGCCATCTCGGTGGGTCTGGGCCTGTTCATCGCCATGATTGGCCTGTGCGATGCCGGCATTATCACCGCTGGCGCCGGTACACTCGTCGGTCTGGGCGACATCACCTCCCCCACCTTCATCGTCGGCATCATCTCCATCCTGGTGACAGTCGCCCTCGCCTGCCGCAACGTCCCCGGCTCGCTGCTCATCGGCATCGTCGTCGCCGTCATCGCCGGTATCCCCCTAGGTGTGACCCAGGCTCCGACCGGTATCATCGCCCCGCTCGACTTCTCGAGCATCGGTGGCCCCATCGCCGACGCCGGCGGCGTGCCTGCCATCGTCAAGGTCCTTACCGACCCCGCGCTCCTCGTCATCTCGTTCTCGCTGCTCATGAGTGACTTCTTCGACACCATGGGCACCGCGATGGCCGTGGCCAAGCAGGGCGAGTTCCTCACCGACGACGGCAACGTCGAGAATATCAAGGAGATCCTGATCGTCGACTCCGCCGCCGCTGCTGTGGGCGGTTTCATGGGCGTCTCCTCCATCACCACCTTCGTCGAGTCCACCTCTGGCGCTGCCGACGGTGGCCGCACGGGCCTCACCTCCGTCACCACCGGCGTGCTGTTCATTCTCGCCGCGTTCTTCTCCCCCATCGTCACCATCGTTTCCAGCGCCGCCACCTGTGGTGCTCTGGTCTACGTCGGCTACCTCATGATGAGCGAGGCCTCCGAGATCGACTGGTCCGACGTGTCGCAGGGTTTCCCGGCGTTCATGATTGTCGCCGGCGTGCCCTTCACCTACTCCATCTCTGCCGGCATTGGCCTGGGCTTTATCACCTACGTGATCGTCGCACTCTTTAAGGGCGAGGCCTCCAAGATCAAGCCGCTCATGTGGATCGCAGCCCTCGCCTTCCTCGTCTACTTCTT
>CAUBQN010000128.1 GCA_958438125.1 uncultured Collinsella sp. | reverse complement strand
CGACGTAATGCACTCAATGCAAGAAAGGATCCGCATGGCAAGCCTGTCGGATGAAATCTCGTCGCGCCGCACATTCGCGATCATCAGCCACCCGGACGCCGGTAAGACCACACTTACCGAGAAGCTGCTGCTCTATACCGGCAGCATCCAGACTGCCGGCTCGGTCAAGGGCAAGAGCTCGGCCAAGCATGCCGTCTCGGACTGGATGGACATCGAGAAGGAGCGCGGTATTTCCGTTACCTCCTCGGTGCTGCAGTTCACCTACAACGGCGCCTGCGTCAACATCCTCGATACCCCCGGCCACCAGGACTTCTCGGAGGATACCTACCGTACCCTTATGGCCGCCGATGCCGCGGTCATGGTCATCGACGGCGCCAAGGGCGTCGAGGCCCAGACCAAAAAGCTCTTTAAGGTCTGTACGCTGCGCCACATTCCCATCTTCACCTTTGTGAACAAGCTCGACCACGAGGCTCGCGATCCGTTTGAGCTCATGGAAGAGATCGAGAACGTCCTGGGTATCAATACGTATCCCATGAACTGGCCGATCGGCAGCGGCCGCAACTTCCGCGGCGTGTTCGATCGTCAGACCCGTCGCGTTATCGCCTTTGAGGGCGACGGTCACGCCAACGCCACCAAGAAGGTCGCCGAGGTCGAGGCCGAGCTGGGCGATCCTTCCATGGACGAGCTCATCGGCGAGGAAAACCATAAGAACCTGATGGACGACATCGAGCTGCTCGATGGCGCCGGCGATGAGCTCGACCTGGATGCCGTGGCCTGCGGCAAGCTGAGCCCGGCGTTCTTTGGCTCGGCGCTCACTAACTTTGGCGTGGAGCCCTTCCTCAAGGAGTTCCTGCGTCTGGCCCCGACGCCGCGCGCCTACACCGACACACTCACCAGCGAGCCGGTCGATCCTTGCCGCGACGACTTTAGTGGCTTCGTCTTTAAGATCCAGGCCAACATGGACAAGAACCACCGCGACCGCATCGCCTTTGTGCGCATCTGCTCGGGCAAGTTCGAGCGCGGCATGGACGCCTTCCATATGCAGGGCAACCGCAAGCTCAAGCTGGCCACGGGCACCTCGATGATGGCCGACGACCGCGCCATCGTGGACGAGGCGTACGCAGGCGATATCGTGGGCCTGTTCGACCCGGGCATCTTTAGCATCGGTGACACCGTGTGCTCCGGCAAGCATCACGTGCAGTACCCGCAGATCCCGACGTTCGCTCCCGAGATGTTCGCCCGCATCACGCAGGTCGATACGCTCAAGCGCAAACAGTTCGTGAAGGGCATGGAGGAGCTTGCCCAGGAGGGCGCCATCCAGATCTTCCGCGAGCTGGGCGCCGGCATGGAGAGCGTCATCGTGGGTGTGGTCGGCGTGCTGCAGTTTGAGGTGCTCGAGCGCCGTCTCAAGGCCGAGTACCGTGTTGAGGTTCGTCGCCAGCCGCTGCCCTATACGGACATCCGCTGGATCCAGAACGACCCCGACACCATCGATATCCCGGCTCTTTCGCTCACGCGCGACACCCTGCGCGTCGAGGATATGCGCGGCGGCAAGCTGCTGCTGTTCACGAGCCCGTGGAACGTGGATTGGGCAACTGACCACAACCCCGACCTTATCCTGTCGGAGTTTGGCAACGTGGCCTTTTAACGCATCGGCGCGGTGGCCCTGCGGGGCTGCCGCGCCGTTCGCTTGCCTGATGCCGTGTGAGCGGCTATCATACCCACCGTCGTCTCAAGACCGGGACGTCCGAGCAGTTCGGGTCCGATATCCTGCTCGTTAAACCTAAAACCAAAGGAGTACATAATGATCAAGAAGGTCATGGAGGACTACAAGGTCCTGTTGCGGAGCATTCCCGCGGCAACGGTTTCGCTGTTTTTCGTGAGCGTCATCATGATGAACCTGCTGGCCAACAAAGAGCTCATCAGCCTACCGTATCTGGCGCTCGACTGTGGCTTTGTGGTGAGCTGGGTTTCGTTTTTGTGCCAGGACATGATCTGCAAGCGCTTTGGCGCCAAGGCATCCATCAAAATCTCTATCCTCGCGCTGCTGGTCAACCTGGCCGTGAGTCTGTGCTTTTGGGCATGCTCGCTCACGCCCGGCATGTGGGGCGCCTACTACGACACGGGCATGATCGAGGTCAACAACGCCCTTAACGCCACCATCGGCGGCACCTGGTACGTGGTGCTGGGCTCTTCGCTGGCAATGCTCGTTTCTGCCGTGGTTAACTCCACGCTCAACCAGTCGCTCGGCCGTATGCTCAAAAAGAATAACTTTGCGAGCTTTGCCTTCCGTTCCTATGTGTCCACGGGTGTTGGTCAGTTTATCGACAACCTGGTCTTTGCCATTGTGGTGAGCCACACGTTCTTTGGTTGGACCTGGGTGCAGGTCCTTATGTGCTCGCTGACCGGCGCTGTTGCCGAGCTGCTGTGCGAGGTCTTCCTGAGCCCCGTGGGCTACAAGGTCGTGCGCGGCTGGGAGCGTGAGAACGTGGGCTCCGAGTACCTCGAGCGCCATGCAACCGCCTAAGGAGCAAGTATGCGGGTTTTGATCACGGGCGCTTCGGGCGGTATCGGAGCCGCGTGCGTGCAGCGCTTTTTGGACGAGGGCCACGAGGTCGTGGGCTTTGATCTTTTGCCGGCGGCGATCGAACACGAGCGCTACCGCCATCTGATCGTTGATGTCCGCGAGCCGGACTCGTTTCCAGGCGACCTTGAACCCCAGGTAATCGTGAACGTTGCCGGTACGCAGGATTCGGCCGACGACATCGCCGCTAACCTGTGTGGCACCATCAATGTGACCGAGCGCTACGCCTTTGTGGGGGAGGGGCTTGCCGCCAAGCCGGCGCCGGCTATCAGATCCATGGTCAATGTGGGGTCGGCGAGCGGACATACGGGATCGGAGTTTCCCGCCTATGCCGCCAGCAAGGGCGGCGTTATCGCCTACACCAAGAACCTTGCAAACCGTCTGGCGCCGCAGGCCATCGCCAACAGTGTGGACCCGGGCGGCGTTATCACGCCGCTCAACCGTTGCGTGATGGAAGACGAACACCTGTGGAGCCAGATTATGGAGCTCACGCCGCTTAAACGCTGGGCCACTGCCCAAGAGATCGCCGAGTGGATCTACTTTGTGGGCGTGACTAACCGGTTTATGACCGGGCAGAGCCTGTTGATCGATGGCGGCGAGGCCGGCCGCACACAATTTATTTGGCCCGAATAGGAAACGCGCCCGATGGAAAGCCGTCGGGCGCGTTTTTGATGTATCGATTTTTAGCCGAGGCAAGTCCAGTTGACGGGGGTCGAGCCGTGCTGTTCGAGTAGCCGATTGGCTGCCGAGAAGGGACGCGACCCCATAAAGGCGGGGAGTTCTGCCGTGGCACGGTTGGCCGAAAGCGGCGAGGGGTGCGTGGATGCCAGGCAGAACTTGCCGGTTGCCTTGCCCGCGCCGGTCGCGGCGAGCTTGCCTTCGACCATCTGCTGGGCAAAGCGACCCCATGCCAAAAAAACTACCGGCTGGGGCAGCTGGCAGCAGCGTTCGATAATGTAGTCGGTGAGCGTGCTCCAGCCCAGCTTGGCGTGCGAGTTCGCGGCATGCTCGCGCACGGTGAGCGTAGTGTTGAGGAGCAGGACGCCCTGTCGTGCCCATGGTGTTAGGTCTCCCGTGGCGGGAATGGGGCAGCCCAGATCGGCATCGAGTTCCTTGTAGATGTTGCGCAGGCTCGGCGGCAGCTTGGTTTGTGTCGCGGGGACCGAGAACGACAGTCCCATGGCCTGGTTGGGTCCGTGATAGGGGTCTTGACCCAAGATGACAACTTTGACCTGGCCGGCCGGCGTGTAGGCGAGGGCATTGAGGATGTCGTCTTGTGCCGGGTAGATGGTTTGCTCGGCACGCAAAAGGGCGATGCG
>CAUBQN010000127.1 GCA_958438125.1 uncultured Collinsella sp. | reverse complement strand
CGCATGCAGCGGTTCATGAGCAGCGGACGGCCCCTCGGGTCCAGATACAGGATGCCCACGGGAATCACGTTGATGGTTTCGATCGTCGAGAACGCGGTGATATCCTCCTGGCGGTTGCGGACATCCATCAAGAGCGCCGCAATGGAGCGGAACAGGAAAAACGCTCCCTCTGCGATAAGGACCGTGGTCCACGCCGAGCCCATGGCAAAAACCACCGGCGGCGTCACGGCGGCAACGAGCAACAGTTCGGCCAGCATGACGGGGCGACGATAGTGCACCATAAGCACCATGCCGTAGGCAAAGATCACGGCATTGAGCCACAACGCTCCGCCCATTGCCCTGGCGCAAACGTCAAGCGGCGCCACCAGATATGAGCCAGACGACGCGAACAAGATGAGCGCCGAAATAATTAGGTGAAGCACAAGGCTCGCCTCGTAGGCACAAATCACCTTACGGTTATAGGACGAGCGGCGCGATGCGATGAGCGGGACGTGGACCGTCTGCAGACACGCAGCCAGGGCAAAGACAACATCGAGCGCAACGATTTGGGGAAGAATGAGCGAAATCTGCATCGTCACTCACCCGCCCTCGGCATCAAGACGATCATGCGCAGCTGGCCGGGCTCGCCCTCAAGGCGGTATGCCACGTTGCGCCCTTGCAGAGCGCTTTCGAGCTCTTGCGCAGCGGGCGTCTGCGAAAGATCTGCATCATCGTTGGAAAAAGCGCGGCACGCAGCTCGACACTGCATCGGTCATGATCGCCCAAGTGATACATAAGCGCCGGATGGTCGGTGGTGTAGGCAAAAAACGCAAAGTCATACACGCAGTCGTACAGGGCGCTTACCGTACTGGCGTGCAACGGGCGCCGTATGGCGATAATCGAGGCGCAATCGATATCGATGGTGCGCAGGTCGCTTGCGAGCTCGTTGGCAATGAGCTGAATGCGGTCGCGATCAAAACCGCTCTCCCCGTGCTGTGCCAACGTGAGCGACCCCTTGCGCTTGCAATAGGCGACGAGCATCTTGGCGCGCTGCAGCATGCGGTAACGCTCGTGCGAAGACGATTCATCGGTCAACGGCGGTAGCGAGCTCAGCAGGTCGTACATCCCTTCGAGCGCGCGGGCAAGCGCCTGGTCCACGCCTTGGACCAGCAAGGTCTCGGCCTCTTGATCTGCCAGGTGCGTCTTAAGGTCGTAGTCGGCGGCGAGCAGCTCGTTTTGACGCTGCAGCTCCATGCGACGATGTGCCAGTTCACGGTTAAGCTCGTTGAGATCCGACACGTCTTGGGCAAGCAGGGCCGATCCGCCCAGCAGTGGAAAGGCACGGTACATCACATCGGGATCGGACGCCACGGCAAAGGCATGGGCGCGGCCGTGCGCCTGGGTCCGCAACTCCTCGCGCACGCCTACCGGCATTGGCTTTGACACTGGCGTGGCATAGACTTCCTGCAGGTCGCGCGTTAGAACTTTGAGGTCAAGCGGCAAGGTGTCGAAAATGCCGGCGATGTCGTGATATGACGGAATGACACCGCAATCGAGACAGATTTCCATCGCCGCCACGCACAAGACGCAATAGATGAGCGAGAAGTTGAGCCTCCATGCCCAGGGCACGCGCAACGCATATGAGATGGCAAAGAACGCGCCGCCCAGCAGCACGAGCGCCGCCGTGCCCAAGAAACGTTGGATGCGAAAGGACGAGGACCGGCCCACCAGGATAAAAAAGGCCACAAAGTTAAAGGCCGTCCACACGAGGACGGCGAAATAACCCCAGCCGTACGTGTAATCGTTGCTCCAGGTGTCGCTTGTACGGTCAAAGTGGAAGACCTGCTGGTGAAAATCGTTGGTGAGCACAAATCCGATAAGCAGGATAGCCACAATCCACAGCGCAGCGCAGTAGCGGCGACCCAGGCGGTGTTGCTCCAGGCCCGCAAGGCGCAGACCACACAACTGGTAGAGCAGCGGAATGAGTGTCATGGGCACGTAGTACAGGTACCACAGCACGGTGGCATAGAACGGCGTGAACGACTTGTACTTGAGAATGACTTCGATCATCCACAGGGCGCAGATGGTGGCGACGGCAACAAGGCGGCGGCGCAGCACATAGTCCAAACAGCGCAGATAGACCGATACGCCCCAGATCGAAAATATAATTGCGGCGACAAGCAGCGGGAGAGAGCTCGAGTGGGCGAGCGCATCCACGACCTCTTCGGACACCTCGCTATAGGCGGGCACGGCGTTAGAAAGTTTGGGGTCGAAGGCGAACAGCGCCGGCAAGACTGCCAAAAGCATGAGGAACAGCGCGGTGATGGCGCCGGCGATAGCAAAGACGCGGTGGCGGTACACCTGATGTGTTATGCCAACAAGGAATCTCGGCATGGCGAAGAGCCTGCCGCCCCTGGGATCCGCAGCCGGTGCGGTCCGGGCGGCCGCGTGGCCGATATGTCGCTCGCGGGTACCCATAGTGCTTTTAGTGTACCGACAGGCAGGCTCAAAAAGCGGGCCACATGTCCCAAAATCCGCAGACGGCAAGGCGCCCGGCGAGCATTAACCACTCGCCGGGCGCCTTGGTTAGGAGACTCTGAAGTTAAGTGTCTCAGCTTCCTTAGGACAGGTCCTCACCATTAGAAGCGATAACCTTCTTGTACCAGTCGAAGCTCTTCTTCTTGGAGCGCTTGAGGGTACCGTTGCCGGCGTCGTCGCGATCCACATAGATAAAGCCGTAGCGCTTGGACATCTCGCCCGTGCCAGCCGAGACCAGATCGATCGGACCCCAGGTGGTGTAGCCCAGCAGGTCAACGCCGTCCTCGGTCACCGCATCGCGCATCGCGGCGATATGCTGACGCAGGTAGTCGATACGGTAGTCATCGTTGATGGAGCCATCCTCCTCGACAACATCCTTGGCGCCCAGACCGTTCTCAACCACAAACAGCGGCTTCTGATAACGGTCGTACAGGTCGTTGAGGGTGATGCGGAAGCCCAGCGGATCGATGGCCCAGCCCCACTGGCTCTCCTGCAGGTAGGGGTTCTTGGCGCCGGCGAAGGCGTTGCCCTGGGTGCGCTCGACATCGGGGTTATCGGCACCGGCGGAGCAGCGGGTGCTGTAGTAGCTAAAGCTGATGAAGTCGACGGTGTTGGCGGCCAGGATCTCGCGGTCCTCGTCGGTCATGCCCACATCGATGCCCAGACGCTGGAGCTTCTTGACGGCATAGGCCGGGTAGTAGCCACGGCTCTGAACGTCGACGAAGAAGTAATTGTCCTGATTGTCGAGTTGCGCCTGGCGCACATCGCCCGGACGGCAGCTGTAGGGGTAGTAGCTACCTGCGGCGAGCATGCAGCCGATCTTGACCTCAGGGTCGATCTCGTGAACGATTTTGGTTGCCCAAGCGCTGGCAACGAGCTCGTTGTGGGCGGCCAGGTACTCGACGGCCTCCTTGTCCTCGCCCTCCTCAAAGACCAGGCCGGCACCCATAAACGGCAGGTGCAGAATCATATTGATCTCGTTGAAGGTGAGCCAGTACTTCACCAGGCCCTTGTAGCGGGTGAAGATCGTGGTCGCGAGGTTCTTGTAGAAGTCGATGAGCTTGCGGTTGCGCCAGCCGCCGTACTCCTTGATGAGGTGAATCGGGCAGTCGAAGTGCGTGATGGTCACGAGCGGCTCGATGCCGTGCGCCTGACACTCGCGGAATACGTCCTCGTAGAAGGCCAGGCCAGCCTCGTTGGGCTCGGTCTCGTCGCCGTTGGGGAAGATGCGGGTCCACGCCAGGCTCATACGGAAGGCCTTAAAGCCCATCTCGGCAAAGAGAGCGATGTCCTCCTTGTAGTGGTGGTAGAAATCGATGCCGGTCTGCGCGGGATAGTAATAGCCGTCCTCGAAGTCGAGCATCTTGCGCTGGCCGGAGACCACCGCATAGCGCTCGGGGCCGTGCGGAGCCACGTCCACGTTGGC
>CAUBQN010000126.1 GCA_958438125.1 uncultured Collinsella sp. | reverse complement strand
TCGACGCCGCCATGGACGCCATGGCCGAGCGCTTCCCCGAGCGCCGCGCCTCCGCGCCCGGCGATGCCGCCGACCGCGCCCGCATCACGCCCGAGACCGAGCTCGACGTGCCCGCCACCTCCGTCTACCAGGCCGGTGCCATTAAGCTGGAGGAGGAGCTCTCCCCCGCTGAGGCCTTCGAGACTGGCATGGGCGAGGCTGCCTACACCTACCTGGCCGACCACGCCACCAAGCGCGTCGTCATCGATGTGCCCGCATACAAGCACGCCACGGTTACCGTGCGTGTGAGCGGTGTCGATGCCGCCGCGGCCATCGCCGCCATCGACGTCGTCGTCCGTCCCCAGTCGACGCTCGACCTGCAGATCGCCCTGGACTCCCCCGTTGCCGGCGAGGGCGTCGTGGGATCCGTGCTGCGCGTGTGCGCCCACGAGTACGCCACCGTCAACGTGACCTGCACGCAGACGCTCGACGATAGCTGGATCGCGCTCGACGACACCGGCCTGTTCCTGGACGAGGGCGCGCGCGTCAACGTGCAGCACACCGTCCTGGGTGCCGGCGCCAGCGCCACCGGCCTTGCCGGCGACCTGCTGGGCGATACCGCCAAGGTCACCATCGATACTGACTACCTGGGCGCCCGAGAGCAGGTGCGCGACTTTAACTACGAGCTGCGCCACCGCGGTCGCAAGACCGAGTGCGAGATCGACGCCAACGGCGTGCTGACCGGCACGTCCAAGAAGGTCTACCGCGGCACCATCGACCTCGTGCACGGTTGCAAGGGTGCAACCGGCACCGAGCGCGAGACGGTGCTTTTGGCCAACAAGGGCGTCGACAACAAGACCGTTCCCGTCATTCTCTGCGACGAGGACGACGTCGCCGGCAACCACGGAGCCACCATCGGCCACGTCCGCGACGAGCAACTGTTCTACCTCGCCTGCCGCGGCCTTGACCAAAACGCCGCCGAGGACCTGTTCGTCCGCGCCAAGCTGGAGGACGCCGCACTTTCCGCCACCGACGAGCGCACCCGCGCCGCCGTCGTCCGCCTGGGCAACAACCTGATCGACAACTTTGAAGAGGAGCTCGCATGATCGACACCGAGCACGTTAAATGCGACACCTGTACCGCACCGGAGCCTATGGAGCTCGACGCCAGCGACGAGGCCTCGCGCGGCTGGCCTACCGTCGACATCGAGACTAATCCCTACAAGGCGCAGTTCCCGCTGTTCCAGCAGCACCCCGAGATCGCCTTCCTCGATAGTGCCGCTACCGCGCAGCGTCCTGCCTGTGTGCTCGACGCCGAGCGCAACTTCTACCAGCGCATGAACGCCAACCCTCTGCGCGGCCTGTACTCGCTGTCCGTCGAGGCCACTGAGGCTATCGCGAAGGTGCGCCAGCAGATCGCCGACCTCATCGGCGCTGCCCAGGCCAACGAGGTCGTCTTCACCCGCAACACGAGCGAGTCGCTCAACCTGGTCGCCAAGAGCTTTGCACCCACAGTCCTCGAGCCGGGCGACGAGGTCGTCATCACCATCATGGAGCACCACTCCAACCTGATTCCGTGGCAGCAGGTCTGCCGCGAGACCGGCGCCAAGCTCGTCTACCTCTACCCCACCAAGACCGGTCAGCTCACCACCGAGGAGGTTCTTGCCAAGGTTGGTCCCAAGACCAAGATTCTGGCCGTGGGTCAGGTCTCCAACGTGTTGGGAGTCGAGAACCCAGTCAAGAACCTCGGCAAGCTCGTGCACAAGTATGGCGGCTACCTGGTCGTCGACGGTGCGCAGTCGCTGCCGCACATGCCGGTCGATGTGGCCGACCTGGGCGCCGACTTCTTTGCCTTTAGCGCACACAAGGCTATGGGCCCCATGGGCATCGGCGTGCTGTGGGGCAAGATGGACCTGCTCAACGCCATGCCGCCCATGCTCACCGGCGGCGAGATGATCGACTCTGTTACCGAGCAGGACGCCGTCTGGGCGCCCGTTCCCGAGAAATTCGAGGCCGGCACACAGGACGCCGCCGGCATCTTCGCCACGGGTGCGGCACTCGACTACCTGGTCAACACGGTGGGTTACGAGAACATCCAGGCACGCGAGCAGGCACTCGTCCACTACCTGATGGGCGAGCTCATGCAGCTCGACTTTGTCCAGATCATCGGCTCCATCTATTGGGACAACCACCACGGCGTTGTGAGCTTTAACGTCCGCGGCATCCACCCGCACGACGTCGCGAGCATCATGGACATGGACGGCGTCTGCATCCGCGCCGGTCACCACTGTGCACAGCCGCTGCTCACCTGGCTGGGCGTCGAGAACCTTGCCTGCTGCCGCGCCAGCGTGGCCTTCTACAACGACAAGGCCGACATTGACAAGTTCATCGCCGGCCTGCATCACGTTTGGAGCACGTTCAATGGGTAATCTGTACACCTCCACCACATTTATGGAGCACAACTCGCACCCCGACTACAAGTACGAGATGGATGCTCCCACGCACGAGCACGACGGCATCAACCCCAGCTGCGGAGACGAGCTCACTCTGCAGCTGCGTGTCGAGAACAACGTGATCGAGGAGGCCTCCTTTACCGGCCACGGCTGCGCCATCAGCCAGGCCAGTGCCGACATCATGGCCGATCTCATCACCGGCGAGACCGTCGAGGAAGCTCGCCGCCTGGCAGAGCTCTTCCTCGCCATGATCCGCGGCGAGAAGCTCTCCGAGGAGGACCTGGAAGACCTGGACGAAGCCGCCCAGCTCCAGGACATCTCGCACATGCCCGCCCGCGTCAAATGCGCCGAGCTCGCCTGGCGCACCCTCGACGGCATGCTCGAGGGGCGAAATAATCAGTAGTACTTGTCCCAAATCTTAAGATTTTTGTTGGCCGAATCGCTTGACAAGAGTGGTTCGGCCATTTTCTATTCCGAGAGCTCAGTCTGTGCCTTCACCCGCGCATAAGCGCGCACGATACGAGAGACGGTACTTTTGCCAATCCCGGTATACCGCTCAATCTGGCGCACCGTAAAACCGGCATCGTGCAATCCAAAAATAACGGTATCGCGCTGCGCAGGCGGTGCGTCTTTAACCCCATGGAGCGGAGCCCCGAGGCTCTTCGCCAACTTGTCGGCAAAGGCGTGGCGTTCCCACTCTGTCTCTTTCATATCGCGCAGCGCCGGTTCGCCGCCGTCGGGCGTCGAAAGCGAATAGGCAATAAAGCCCTCGGCAGAACCAAAAAGCTCAAGCACGCAAGAAGGATCAGAAAATCCCCTCGCGACATCGGCCGCGTCACCGTCGTAAGCGCACAAATGCTCCGGAAAGCTGCTCCAGGAATAACGCTCAATGAGACTGATGCCCGCCTCCTGCGGATCGGCGTGAACGGAGCGAATAGCCTCCATCACCTGCCAGTCGGTATCGAGCGAGCGCCGGTCAAAACGGTTCTGGAACAGATGCCCTGTGCGCCCCGTGCGTTTATTGAACCGCCGCGCGTACGTCAAAAGCAGCCGGTGCATCGCCGCGCTCATCGCGTCCTCGTAATCTGCAAGCACCAGACGCACGTGATTGCCCATAAGGCACCAGGCGATAACCGTCACGCCCGCCTTGCGGCAGCACTCACGCATCAGCTCCAAGAACTCCCACCGGTCTTCATCGCCCTCAAAGATGAGCTGCTTGCCCGTACCGCGGGCACAGACATGGTAAAAGCCGGTAACCGTTCTCCAAACGCGCTGCATGGCGCTCCCTTCGCCGGGATCTGCTTGCCATCCAATACAGCACGATTGAAGCGTGCCATCAAAACATTCACGCAAAACAATTCGCTCGCGCGGCCAAAGGCAGTAAACAGGCGGCGAACGGCACCGTTGCAACAGGTCAACCCCTGCAACGCTTACAAAAGCTGACCAAAAGCTTGCCCAAGACGGACCCCCTCTACGGAAGTGCACGACCACAGAATATAGAGTTAAACCGTTTCAATTGAAAGTTCCGCGCATCTCGCTACGAAAACTGAGCCGTTCGCCGAATATTCCGTGCATTTCGCGGTATTATAGGGGCT
>CAUBQN010000125.1 GCA_958438125.1 uncultured Collinsella sp. | reverse complement strand
GTCTGCACGGGAACCTGCTCGGCAAGTAGCAGCGGCAGCATCTCGTCGGAGGTCGAAAGGAACACCGCCACCAACGTGCCCAAGGTCACGACGCGACCGGCGTACAGCGTTGCCGCCATGGCCGAAAAGCCGCACTGCGGCACCATACCCAGCAACGAGCCAACCACGGGACCTGCGGCGCCGGCGCGCTTGATGGCCCCGTTAACGCGGTCGCCCGCGACGTGCTCAAGTGTCTCGAGGGCCAGATACGTCACCAACAAAAACGGCACAAGCGAGAGCGTGTCCTTGCCGGCGTCGAGCAGAATATCAATCAGCAAATCCATGACGGATGGAACCTTTCGTGTCTTTCGGCAGCATTGTAAAAGTCCTAGCGGTCAACTAGGGTATTGTAGTAGACCTAGGCGTGGTGCCAATAGTTGCCCATGGTAAACTATCATCTCGCCACATCTTAATGACCCTGAGCCGCACGACGCGGCCCATCCAAGGAGAAGTTATATGAACGTTTCACAAGCACTCGAATACGAGCGCCAGCCGTTTATTCCCATGTTTATCTATGGCGATCACGGCGCCATGGAGTCCGAGCGCCAGAA
This sequence comes from uncultured Collinsella sp., assembly GCA_958438125.1. Taxonomy (GTDB): domain Bacteria; phylum Actinomycetota; class Coriobacteriia; order Coriobacteriales; family Coriobacteriaceae; genus Collinsella. Next base: position 3,499 of record CAUBQN010000125.1, on the reverse strand, counting down.
GGGCGAGGAGGCCCTTAAGGTGCTCGAAACCGAGTACTTTACCGCCGAGGGCGACCCCAGCTTCGACTTTGCCACCGTGCGCGACCTGGCTGACCGCAACCGCGACCTGTGCGACCAGATTGGCGAGGCACGCCTGCGCAACGTGACGCCCGCGACGCTTTCGCGCGGCCTGTCCGATGCCGACACCTGCGCCGCCATCGGCAAGATGCAAAAGCGCACTGCCGCGTCCGTCATGCGCGAGATCCGCGGCGACCGCGACGCGCTCGGCGTGGCCTACGCCCGCAAGCCCATCCAGGGCACCGTGCTCGGTGTCGACATCGAGACCACCGGCCGTGCACCCGAGCGCGGCTATATCATCAACGTGGGCTGGGAGATCATGGAGCTCACCAGCGACGCCGTCCCGCATGACGCCGAGGCACACTACTGCGGCTTGCCCGACATCTACCGCGGCGAGGATGTGCCGCTATCGAACATCCATCACATTACCTGGGACGACATCGACGGCAAAAAACCATTCCGCGAGAACAAGGAACTGCAGAAGCAGCTGCTCAAACTTATGAAGAAGTACCCGTACATGGCGCATAACGCCGCGTTCGAAGACAGTTGGTTCAAGATCCACCTGGACGGTTACGCCGAGGCACGCCGCGCCGGCAAGATCATCGTCATCGACTCGCGCCAGATCTGCCGCAGCCTGGATGCCGACGTCCGCTCGCTCCCCCGCGAGTCCGCCCCCGCCGCGCTCGAGAACTGGGCGCGCCGCCGTGGAACCCTCGCCGCCGACGCCAGCGAGCAGCATCTGGGTCTGGACGACACCGACCTCATGCTCCGCACCGTTCAAGCCGAGTTCAACCTCAAGAACCTGTTTGCGAAATAACCTATCCATCTGCGGGAGCGCCTGCCAGGCACAGTGCAATCCGTCTGGACGCACCGGCACGCAGTAAACTAGGGCGCAGCCTTATGGCTGCACCCTAGTTTTCATCAAAACGAGCAAATATGCGTGCTTCACATAGTCGGCAGGTTGGCCCACCTACATTTTTCCAGTTGTTCGGCCAGCTGAACCACTAGTCGAGGCCCCTTGAACCGCAATCGAAGCTAAAATCGCCTTAATTTCGCAACCAAGCCCCATAAATCTACCTGAATCAATTCGAATAGGACGTTGCGATCGCGCCATTCGTATAGGATAAGGCCGAATAACTCAAATTATGTTGGTGAGGCATCTGAGCGGTCGGCAAAAACGCTTAGAAGCTACGAATCCGCAACTAAAGTTCACCAAAAAGGGGCAGCCGGCAGAAACCTCCCCAGCCGAAGCTGCTCCCTCAATACGACAGCTCAAAAACCCACCGTTCGCAGAAGATAAGCCGCGCCCCAATACCGTTGCCCGAAGTTTCGGGCGTATGCGGCGTCCGCTATGCCATCATGCGCGTATGGGAATCATTCTGTCACATACCACGGCACGCGCTGTATACCAAACAGCCAACTCGCTCGCAAGCTACGCGACCGGTCCCATACCTATGGAAAAGATTAGGGTGTCTGCGCCGACCACGTCCGACCTGGAAGCGGCACGAGCATGGCTCAACAGAAAGAATGTCGATTCTGAACGCATCCATGTGCTGACGTTTTCCAATAATGCCAAAAGGCACCGCAAGGGCTGCATCTGCCACTGCACGCGCTATGCGTTTGATGCAGAAAGCTACCTAGAACTCGAGCCGAACGTCTACATCGTCGATATCAAGCTGTGCGCGTTAGAAGCAACAGCCGACCTCAACCTTTCGGAGCTCGTTGAGTATTACTTTGAAATCTGCGGCTCCTACGCGCTTGGAACGTCCGACGAAACTCAATATCGCAAGCGCCCAGCCCTAACCAGCGTTGAAGAGCTCAGAGCCTTCTTTTCAGAGGCATCGGGGTATCGTGGATCTAATAAAGCACTTAAGGCACTTTCTTATGTACGCGAAGGCTGTCGCTCCCCACTCGAAACGGCGTTTGTCATGATGCTGACAATGCCCAAGTCAATGGGTGGCTTAGCCATACGCGCTATCAAAACGGATTATCCGATCCCAGTCCCCAAAAGATACGCCGCCCTAACGCGACGGACGGTTTTCTACCTCGACGCGCTGCTCGAAAATTCAATGACCGATATCGAATACAACGGCTTTTACCACGACGAGCCCGGGCAGCAGTCAATTGACGAGGAGCGCCGAAACACGCTGCGAAACATGGGATATGCCGTTATCACAGTTAATCGTCATTCGTTTTTCAAGCAGTCCGCTTTTAGACGGGTCATGGAAGCAATTCGCATTCGCGAGAAGATATGGCCCGGTCGACTCCCGGATAACTTCGCCATCCTGCAAGAAACTCTTCGTCAATTTGTCTTGCGGCGCTACTTCGAATACGGTCGCCGCGTCCTGGAGACACTCAAAGAAGAAGAGGCCGCCAAGCGCGAAATTGCAAGCCAATATCCGCAAGCTGATGACCCGAGCATCAACGATGTGCCCGAACCCGACGACATGCAACACGTCGGGGCCCTTGCTGAGGAAATCAATGGGCCTTGGGAATGCGACATGTCCGCAAAAATCGATGAAAACCGCACGGAAGACGACACGATTATTGATCTAATTGAGAATTCGCTCTTCTAAAGGCGATCTCTGCGGATGTCCACCTACATTTTTCGACTTATTCGGCCACCGATGTGCCAGATTGGCTGCAGCAATGCTCAATATAACTTTAGATAAAACTGATTCTGCAGGAACTCCCGTAGAGGAAGAACTGATTCTCGCGGTATTTAACACGATAAAGTACAAATATGAACAGTTCTAATGCTTCTCAAGGTGGCTTTCTTAGCATGCTAGCCGAACATCTCGAAATATGTTGGCGAGCATTGCGTCGATGTCTCCCAACCCACAGAAAATCGCAGAGGCGGAAAGCAGTCATCGAAATTATCGCAAATTGTATTGACATATGAACATACACTCATATAATCGGAAGCAAGTTATATGAGCGCATGTTCATATGAAGGGATATTGCAATGAGCATCCGCGTTGGTGAAACGAAACTCGACATCGAGGCCACCGAACCCGCGATCCCGACCACCTGCTCGCCCGAGGACCTTCCCGACGAGGAGCTTCTCTACGACCTCGCCGACCTGTTCAAGGTCTTCAGCGACACCACGCGCATCAAGATTCTCTATGCTCTCATGGGCCGCGAGCTCTGCGTGGCAGACATCGCCGAAGCGACCGAAACCTCGCAGTCCGCGGTGTCGCACCAGCTGCGCACACTCAAGCAGTCACACCTGGTTAAATTCCGGCGCGACGGGCGCAATATCCTATACTCGCTCGCCGACGACCACGTCTACACCATGCTCAACCAGGGCATGAGCCACATCTGCGAATAGCGACCAACCACGGTACCAGCGCGGCCTGCACCCAAGCCGCAAATACGGGGAAAGGAACCCACCATGAAAAAGCAGTTCAAGCTCGACGAGATCGACTGCGCCAACTGCGCG
>CAUBQN010000124.1 GCA_958438125.1 uncultured Collinsella sp. | reverse complement strand
CCCTGGTAGAAGTTAATCTGCATGTCATCCTCGACGGCGCAGACGCGGCATTTGTTGGCCGCGATCTTGCCGGCGACCCAGCCGGGAATGGTGCCCTCGTCCATGTCGTAGACCCAGGGGCTGCCGGCGGGCGTGTTCTCCTCAAAGCTGTTGAGGTAGCGCGAGTCGGTGTGGAACAGGCACTGGTCAGCCGTAATAAACGCGGCGTGTGGGAACTCGAAGGTGTAGTCGAAGACGCCCTTCACGCCCGTGAGCCAACGAAGGTTAGCCTCGTCGCGCACCACGATGGCATCGTAGCCACGCTCGACCATCAGGGCACGGACACGCTCGATACGACCGGCAGGACCGGCAGCAAACTCAGACATGCAGTTTCCTTTCTTGATGTCCTCAATAAAAGCGGGACGGGTCCAATCGGCGCACGGAACCGCGAACGATTCGCAACCGATAAAACCCGTCCCCCAACATGATACGAAAGACGATGGATGTCAATAAACTTAGAGAAGTTCCTTGCGAGAAGCCAAATAGGCTACTGCATGGCGCTCGAGGACATCGTCGTCCACGGCGTTAAGACGAATGGCGCCAAGTGCCGCGGGCAGCGGCAGCATCGTGCGATTGGAACGCGCGAACTGCTGCCTGCGGAACTCCGCAATAAAGTCCGCCGGTTCAAGGTCGAAGGCGAGCTCCTCGATTCCAAAGTCCTCTAGGCAATCATCGACCTCAAACACATAGTCGATATCGAAGTCGCAGGCATCGTGGGCCAGGCGCGCCTCAAAGCGCATGCCCTCGGACAACAGCTGGTAGGCAGGGACCCGCGCCACGGTATTGCCCAGGCAGACGCGCAGCGTACGCTCCCCCGTCTTGCCAAAATCGAGCGCATGGCGAGCGCTCGGGTTCGTGGCCATAAGCACGTCCTTGCGGGCGGTCTGGGACCACTGCACGGCATTGACGAGTGCGACTTCCTCGCCGGCAAGAATCTCGGGGACCGTCTCGGAGAACTGGTTCCAGCGCGACTTGCTGCTCGAGAGCATCGTGCCCACGAGCACCGCATAGCCAAGTTTAAGATCCTCGGGGTCGGCCTCGCGAACAAGATCGAGATCGCACACGACCAGACCGGGCTCGGGGCGTACCGCAATGGCGGGCAGCGCGTGGTCGCCCGAAGCAACGAGCGGCTCCATCGTCGTGGCGACCGTGAGCATGGCATCGAATGTCGTGGGCAACAGAGCACACTCGGTACGACCGCACCACTGGTTGGCGCACCAGCAAACAACAGAGCAGGTTGCGGCATCGCCAGCGGCAACAACAAGGTCATCGCAGGTAATACCGTTAGCCGACAGCGCGCCAAAGACGACATCGGCATCGGCGAGCGTCGCCCCATCAGACGAAACCTCGAGCAAAAGCTGGGACACGGCAAAGCCTGCATCGACCAGCGCATGATCGACGACCTCACCAAAGCGCTCGGACGCGGCTGTATTCCATACAACCATCGCACGCTTGGGCTTGCCCACAGCAGAGGCAAACATGCGCGACAGCTCCTCAAACGCGCCAAGCCCGACACGAACATCGACGCTGCGGTTTTGGAAATTGATGAGTTGACGGCGAATCATAGCAATCCACGCTCCAAAAGCATCTCGGCACAAAGGTACGAAACATCCTCAAAGGACTTATTGCGGATATCGAGGGTAAGATCGGCCGCTTGGCGATACAACGGACGACGATGTTCAAAAAGCAGCGCTGCGTGCTCGGGCGAACGGAAATCAGGTCGGGTATCGGACCGGCGAATCTGGCGCATCGAGTCCTCAAAGTCGCCTTCGAGGTACACACAGGTACCCATCTGGTGCATGAGCTCGATGTTTTCCGGCGTCTCGACGATGCCGCCCCCGCACGAAACCAACAGGCTGCGCTCGCTTCGAAGCGAACGAAGCGCCGAGGTCTCGAGCTCGCGGAAGCGCTCCTCGCCCTCGGTCTCAAAGATCTCGGTCACCGACTTGCCACAACGGCGGACCACCAGGCGGTCGGTATCGATAAACCGACGCTTGAACATGTTGCCGACGTTACGCGCGAGCGTCGATTTGCCCGCGCCCAAAAAACCGATAAAGAAGATGTGGTCGCAGCCGTGCTTGATGTGCTGGGACATGGCGAGACCTATTCCTCGCAGGGAAGGTCGCGCAGGGCCCGGCGCTCAAAAATACGGAAGATCTGCGTATACCACAGATCTTGGGTGGCTTGCGGCTTGACCAGAATGGTATCGACGCCGGCAAAGTTACCGCTCCACACGTCGGTGTACAACTGATCGCCGATCAGTACGGCCTCGTTAGCCGTGGCACCCAGGCGCTTAAGGCCCGCTTTGAGGGCAAAGGGCGCCGGCTTCATGGCATGGCTGATGGCCTCGAGCCCCAGCTCGCGCGCCGACGCCATAACCTGGTCGCGATGCCAGTTGTTGGACACCATGCACAGCTTAAAGCCCTTGGCATGGGCGGCCTCGAGCCAGGCAGAGACCGCAGCGGGTACCTGCTCGGTATCACGCGGCACCAGGGTGTTATCGCGATCGAGCAGAATGGCGCGCTTGCCGTCGGCCCAGAGGGTATCGAGGTCGATGCGATCGACCGAGGCAACATATCGTTTGGGGCTAAAAATCCTCATGATCAATTCCAAGACTGTTGATGCTCTTCGTAGGTCTTCGAGAAATACTCCTCGTCCTGTGTAATGTAGAAATACAGGTCATCGGAGTCGGTCGGCTCAAGGGTGGCCTTGAGCGCCTCGAGCGACGGAGAGCAAATGGGCGTGGGCGGGAGGCCCTCGTGCTTATAGGTGTTATAGGGGCTATCACTCTGCAGGTCGTCAGCGGTAACCTCGCCTCCGGTGACGTACATCATAGTGGCGTCGCTGTTGAGGTAGCGCTGGCCATCGAGCTTGCCGGCCAGACGGTTGTAGAAGACCGAGGCCACGTGCGCGCGCTGGTCGGCGTTGAGGCCCTCGCGCTCGACGATGGAGGCAAGATTGACGATGTCGTAATCGGACATCTCCACGCCGTAGCGATCCTTGAGCTTTACCTCACAGCTGGCAAAATCGAGCGATTTATACTCAGCGTTAAACTGGTCGAGCATGGCGCGAATCACGTCATCAGCGCTCGGGTCCTTACCAAGCGAATAGGTCTTAGGGAACAGGAAACCCTCGAGCGAATCGTTCGCGGCGTCTTTAAGGAAAGCGTAATCATTCACATAATTGCTCGCCTTGGCTTGGTTAAGGAAGTCTTCCTTAGAAATGCCGTCGTACGCCTTGGCGACACGATCAGCGACCTGATCGACCGTCAGGCCCTCAGGGATAGTCAGCGCATCGGAGCCGGCATTGGGACCTTCCATAAGCTGCTGGACAACCTTAGTCGCGTCCATGAGCGTGGTAAACGAATACTTACCCGGCTTGAGAGACATATCGGCGTTGAGCTTTTTGACCGCAGCGTAGTAATCCTTGGGATTCTCGACGATATGGTTCTCGGAGAGGATCGAGGCGATGGTGTCGCCCGAAGCGCCTTCGGGAATCGTGATAGTAACTTGCTGACCAGCTTCAACGTTCGCGTCCCCACCGGCAATGAAACCCTTGACGGCCGGAACGACAAAGAAGACGATCGCGACCAGCGCAAGTAGGGCAAACACGGCGCCGACAATCATGGGCACCGGGGAGTTCTTCTTTTGGGCGCTGCGACGAGCTTGGGAGTTATAGCTTGAGCGCGTTGCTGGAGCCACGCGGTGCGTGCCGTGGACCCGGTGAGAATGACCATGAGATTGAGGGGCCTGCGCGCGCTGAGCAGGCGCTTGCTGTTTAAAACGCGTACCACCAGTGGATTGCGCCGTGCGAGCAGCGGGCTGCTGAGGCACACGGGCAGACGATTGCTGGGTCGGACGGGCAACAGGCTGTTGGGCCGTACGCCGCGTCGGCTGCGCAGAGCGCGGCACGGGCTGTGGTGTACGCTTCGGCTGGCGCGGATCGGAAGCACTAGGCATGAGGAACCTCCTCGTTTTTACGATCGAGCCAGGTCTGCAAGAACAGGCTGGCGGCGATCATGTCAATCTTGCCCCTCATCTGCTTTTCGTTAAGGCCCTGCTCACGCAGAATGCGCTTGGCCTCTTGCGAGGACAGGCGCTCGTCCTCAAACTCCAGCGGAAGATCGA
>CAUBQN010000123.1 GCA_958438125.1 uncultured Collinsella sp. | reverse complement strand
CTCGTCACGTCGACGGGGAACGTGTTGGTCAGCTTGACGCCAAACTCCAGGCCGCGCTCGGCGCACAGGGCAATCAGGCGCTCGAACATGGGCACGGCATCGGCCCACTGCAGGTCCTCGCGGAAGTGCGTATCGTCGAAGACGATGTAGTCAAAGCCCAGCTCGTCGAGGCGCTGGCGGGCAAACTCATAGCCCAGCAGCGTGGGGTTGCACTTGATGTAGGTGTTGAGGCCCTTCTCGGTGACCAGATAGGTCGCGATGCGCTCGATCTCCGCCGGCGGGCAGCCGTGCAGGGTAGACTCGGTGATGGAGTTGGACACGCGTGCCGGGATGGACTTGACAAATGCGGCGTCGACATGCTCAAACTTGTCCAGGTTAGCGAGCGCCCAGGTGCGGCACTCGTTCCAAACCTCGGAGCCGCTGGCGTCCTTCATGCCCTCGATGTAGGCGTCGACCTTGGGGCTCTTGATGCCCTCGAGGTCATAGCCCACGGACATGTTGAAGACAAAGCCGTCCGGGCTTCCCAGGCCGTACTCGCGAGCGATGAGGTGGCAGGCGAACCATGCCTTCACGTACTCGGCAAAGGCCTGCGGAACCTCGAGCTCGGTCGACCACTCGCAGTTGTAGCACTCGTCCTGTGCCACAATGCAGGGCTTGTTCACACACTTGGAGAGCTCCTCGCCGTCCATAACCTGAACGGTCTTGAGCTCAAAGAAGCGGGAACCGGCCACGTAGGATGCCACGATGTTCTGGGCAAGCTGCGTGTTGGGACCGGCGGCCGGGCCAAACGGAGTCTCGATGCGCTCGTCAAAAATGGGAAGCGCGCCCTCCTGGTTGGTCGTGACCATCTTACGCACGCCAAAGATGGCGTCCTGGGACTTGTGCTCCTCGATGATCCAGTTCATCAGCTGCGAAAACGGGATCGGCCTCATGATGTCGCTCATAATGAGCTCCTCTCTGTAACGCCCGGCGAGACCGCGCGGCGGGCGCAAATACGGTGTAGCGCTAGCACAGCGCCGGCGACCCCGCGGAGGTCGCCTATACGCGCGTCGGATGCGGCGAAACATCCGGCGCGCGTGAATCTACTTGTAATTAGTAGGCGCGATCGTTGAGCGTGCTCCAGAGCTTCTTGGACTCAGCCATGGTCCACGCGTTGATCTTGTCCTCATCAATGCCAACGAACTCGCGATCCTTGTACAGGACGCGGCCGTTGATGATGGTGGTACGGCAGTTTTTGCCCATCATGCCAAAGAGCATGTGGCCGTCGATGTTCTCCTCGCTCAGCGGCGTAAAGGGCTTGTAGTCCATAACGATGACGTCGGCGGCAGCGCCAGGCTCAAGCACACCGAGCTTGCGATCGAAGTACTTGCTGGCCATCTTGGCGTTATTCTCGAACAGCATGGTCATGGCCTCGCACCAGCCCACGTTGGGCATGGCGGCGTTGTGGCGCTGAATAATCAGGAAGACCTTAAGGCTCTCGAGCATATCGTGGGTGTAGGCGTCGGTGCCCATGCACACGGGGATGCCGCGGCGGAAGAACTCAAGCACGGGGGCGCAGCCCACGGCGTTGCCCATATTGGATTCGGGGTTGTTGACCAGCCAAGTGCCGGACTCCTTGACGATATCCATCTCGGCAGGCGTCACGTGGATGCAGTGGCCGAGCATGGTGTCGGGACCCAGCAGGTTGTGCTGCAGCAGGCGCTCGACGGGGCTGATACCACCGCGGTTGAGGCGGGAATCCCACACGTCGTTCATGCCCTCGCACACATGGATGTGGAAGCCGGTCAGGCCGTTGTTGGCCTCGGCCATCTTATCCATGGTCTCGTCCGAAAGCGTAAAGGTAGCATGTCCGCCAAACATGGCGGCGATCATGTGGTTGTCGTTATCGCGACGCTCCTTGGCGGCCCACTGGGCAAACTCGGCGTTCTCGGCAATAGCCTGGTCGCACTTTTCCTGGCCACGGCGGTCGGAAACCTCGTAGCACAGGCACGAACGCATGCCCAACTCCTGAGCGGCGTCCTTAATGGTAAAGAGGCTTCCCGGGATCTCACAGAAGCTCGCATGGTGATCGAAGATCGTGGTGACGCCATCGCGGATGGAGTCCAGAATCGTGGCATAGGCGCTGGCCTTGGTGCCGTCGAGCGTCAGGTTGTCGTCGATCTTCCACCACTGCTGCTCAAGATTCTCCAGGAAGTTGGTGGGGTTGCAGCCCTTAATGGCAAGGCCGCGGGCCAGACCCGAGTAGATGTGGGTGTGGCAGTTGATAAGTCCAGGCATGATGAGGTTGCCCTGGGCATCAACGTACTCGGCATCCGGGTACTTGGCCTTGAGCTCGCGCTCGGGGCCCACTTCGACGATCGTATCTCCGTCAATGGCGACCGCACCGTTTGGAATGAACGGGGTCTGAGCGTTGCGGGTAAAGATGGAACCGTTAGCGACCAGAAGCATGGATGCTCCCTTCAACATCAGAGGCGGGGTTTGACACCTCTGACATGGCGGAGTGCGAAGCGCCGGCCTACACCGGAAACGGGCCCTCTCCCGTCAACGCTTCACCAAAGGGACAAACCCTTTGAAGTGCGGCTTGGCGCCGCATGGCGTCGGCGGACGAGGCGATGCGTCCGCCGGCGAATAGCACCGAATTGGTTACTTCTTGCTCTCGGGCAGGACCAGATCCACAGCGGCATCCTTGGCGGCATCGATGTGCTGAGCCACGACCGGCGTCTGCGGAAGGATCAGGTTAAGGACAATGGCCATGATGGCGGTGGGGGTCACGGCGTTGGAGCCGATGACGGTGGACACCCAGGTGGGCATGCCCTCGCCGGCGAGGCAGCCGCTGGCCATCCAAATACCCAGGCCAAAGACGACCGAGGTGCCGACGATGGTGGTGGTGCGCTGCGTGAGGCCCTCGCGGGTGAACATGCGCACACCGTTCATGGTGATGGTGCCAAAGACGCCGACGGTCGCGCCGCCGATGACGGGCTGCGGGATAGCGGAAAGGACGGCAGAGAGCTGCGGGAACAGACCGGCGATGGCAAAGACGGCCGCGATGATCACAAAGACCCACTTGTTGACGACCTTGTTGGAGCAGATGATGCCCACGTTCTGGCCAAGGGCGCTGGTGGGAAGACCGCCCAGCAGACCGCCGACCATAGAGGTGAGGCCCTGGGACACGATAGCGCCGGAGAGCTCGCGCTCGGTGGGCATACGGTCGATGGAGCCCAGGCAGGCGGCGGAGACGTCACCGATAACCTGGATGGCAACCATGGGGAACACGACGGCGAGGGTAATGCAGACCTCGGGATCAAACTCGAGCGCGTAGGGCATGAGCTTGGGAAGAGCGAAGACCTGAGCGGTGGCGACGCTGGAGAAGTCGATCATGCCAAAGGGGATGGAGACGATCATGCCAACGATCATGCCAAAGAACACGGATCCCAGCTTGAGCGTGCCCTTGCCAAAGTTGGCGAGCGCAAAGACCACGGCGAAGGTGATAAGAGCGACGCACCAGGCCTGCGGGGTGCCCCACAGCGGCGTACCCATACCGCCGGCCATATACTTGACGGCCGTGGGATACAGCGAAACGCCGATGGAGAAGATGACCGTACCGGTCACGACGGGCGGGAACAGCCACTTGATCTTGCTGTAGGCCAGACCAAAGAGGACCGCGACGGCGCCGCCGACGATCTCGCCACCCAGCAGCGCACCAAAGCTAAAGCCCGAGGCACCCATGGCCTGCAGGGCCGGCAGGAACGCGAACGAAACGCCCATGACGATGGGCAGGCCGCCGCCGATGCGACGGAAGGGAGCGAAGGCCTGAAGGGCCGTGTCGATCGCCGAAAGAATGAGCGCGACCTGGATGATGTCGGTACTCTGCTGGCTATTAAAGCCGTAGACGCCGGCCATGATGACCGCCGGGGTAATGATGCCGGCAAACGATGCCAGTACGTGCTGAAGGGCACACGGGATCATTTCCTTAACGGGAGGCATGCCTTCGCGAGTGAACAGGGCTTCAGTGCCGTTCGTAACCGTCTCCTGGGTCATTTGACCACCAATCCTCGAAGTAGTTGTTTTCACATCTGACGCTCTATTGTGACGCAGTGCGGGGTTGAGGTTGTGCCTTCATTGCATATCGTATTAAAGATGATTCTCATTCTCAATAATAATTTTTTGTTATCAGACTATTCTT
>CAUBQN010000122.1 GCA_958438125.1 uncultured Collinsella sp. | reverse complement strand
AACGGGGGCTTTTCTTTTATGTCGCCGCTGCATGGATTCGAACCTCGGTCGAGGCGCGGGCGTGAAGCGGACGATTTCTTATCGACTCGTGTAAGATTCCGAGTAGTTATCGCGGCCTATCCGCGACCGCTCCTTCTCTAGACGACCGATCAGGGTGATATTTCGTGGCAGAGCGTCCGACATACAAGCTCAGGTTTCTCGATCCCAAGAAGCGCTTTCCGGTGATGCCCGAGCAGCCTGCGGGACGCTCATATGGCGTGGTCTGGAAACTCTTTGGCGAGGACCCGCATGAATCATGCTATGTCGTCGAATTCGTCGGCAAAAGCCATGTGTCGCTTTTGGGCTACGTGAGCGTTTCGGGTGAGGTCTATAAGGTGGACCGTCCCGTTAACGAAGTATCGCTGCCCGACGATCCCGACATGCAGCTGATTCTTGACGAGTCCGATTCCAACATCGGTGAGATTGCAGTCAGGGGTACCGATGGGACGATGCGCTCCCGGGCGCGAGTCATCGGCTCTCCCGAAGGCCCCATGCGCGAGCAGTCCGATCACGAGACATGGAATTCGGCCTGCTCCCTTCCTTACGGCGAGTTCATGGCGTCGATGTTCCTGCGCTACGTGATATTTGCCAACTCCGAAAGCGCTATTGCGAACACGGCGGGCGTCGACGGTCTCGATGCGGACATACAAAACGTTGTCGACAAGATCAAGCTCGTAAAGTTGCCCGAGCCGGTCGAGGTGTTTTTGGGCTTTAACACGTCACCGCTCCCCGATGCTATCGAGACGCTGCTTTACCGCGTTGACCATGCCGAGAATCCGAGCGGTATCGAGCGCTATGCCGCCACCCTTATGAGCGAAATTGACTTGCCCCGTCTGCGCACCATTGCCGCCAAGTCCGAAATGAGCCTGGCGCGCATCGACCGGTCAAAGCTGTTTTATCTCAATTTTGATCGTAGCTTGCTGGACCAGGACGAGATTGACATGCTGCTTGCCATCGAGTGCCGTCTCAACCGCCTCTCCGGCATCCTTGAGCGCATCGGGGCCGGATTGGTCCCTGCGGCATCCTCGCCGAGTCTTGAGGGCTGCGCGCTCTTTGATTCGTGGCATATCGCCAAGACGACCAACGATGTTCCCCGACTGCTCGATACGGCCTCGAGCGATAACCCGTGGGGCAAACCGGGTACGGTGGCTTGCCAGCCGGGCGGTGAGTGGGATGTGCGTACCCGCTTCGCGCGTATCGTCGAGGCACTTAACGTTGTCACACGGCTCGACTATACCTATCGGGCAAACGTTGCCGAGGGGATTATGCTCGTTCGGTTTGGGCAGTCTGTCGTGGATGCCATGCCGCAACGTGAATACGACGCTCAAGATGACGCCTGGCGCGAGCTGGACGAGGACACGCGCGCGGTCTGGGCCGCGGAACACGATGCGCGCGTGGCACTCACGCTTGCGGCAGCGTGTTTTGCCGCGGGCACCTGCATCACGCGCTGCTATGTGCAGATTGCTGCTCCCGACAGTGAGCAGGGCGAGCGCGTTGTCGCAACGTATTTCTTTGGGCGCGCGGCCTATCTGGCCGATTGCGTGCCTGTCGCCAAGGATCTTGAGAGCATGGACATGGACGATATGCCGTGCAAGCGTGTACTTGAGGCGTATGAGTCAACTGCTCCGGAGACGATTGAACCTGCGGAGGTTCATGCTCGTCCGCGTGATGACCATCGCACGCTTCCGCCGGCGCTGCGCGATTTGCTGCTTGCCGATACGGCTGACGAGTTGGAGGTCATGGAAGAGGACGACGACCCATACGTGGCGCGTGTTGTTGAATTGCGCGAGCAGGCAAAAGTCGACCGTACAGGTGCTTTTGAAGGCTTTTCCCGTCTTGTTGAGGAGTTGGAGGCTAAGTGCGCCGTTGCCGAGCTTTTGGCGACAGGTCCGGTTCAAACGCAGTTTTGCGATAACCAGCTGGTGCGCATGGTGCTACCGGTGTTGGAAGAAGACCGCTCTGTGCGAATCCTTCGTGCGCCCGATGCGCTGTACTTTGCCCAGCACGAGATCTGCAGCTTTTACGTCGAGCAAGAGGACTTTGAACGAGCGCTGCCCGAGGTGCGCCATCTTTACGATCTGGCTCGCTCGTCTATGCAATCGCACTTTGCGCTCATCAACGTGCTTGCGCGTCTGGAGCGCTTTGACGAGATTATCGAGGTGGCGCGCCACGGCCTACGTATTGCCAGCGATCGTTCTGCAATCGGCTACCTGTTCTATCGCTTGGCGTTTGCCTATTGGAATTGCGATCAGCTCGACCTGGCGCTGGCTTGTTACCGTCTGGTGCCGCGCGGCGAGGAGTCGGGCAGTAGCGCGCTGGAAGAAATGCAGGGCCTTATGAACGAGATGGGCGTTAGCGAGCCTCCGACGTTCGAGGAAGCGGTCGAGACCATCCGCAAGGCTGGACTCGAGCTGCCGCCAGTGTCCGCCGTGACGAATCAGCTGGCAGATGCCGCTGTGCAACTGGTCGACAACGGCTTCTTTTTCCTGGCACGTGGTTGCATCTTTCAAATGTGGCGCACCATGGGCAACGATGAGCTCGGCTCCCTCAACCGCTCGCTGGGGTAGGTGAAGCTTTCAAGGAGGAAAGGATGCTAGGCAATTAGAAAATTTCCTCTTGCCCATCCTTGGCTGTTTGGTTACTATAGAACGGCTGTTACGGAGAGCTGACCGAGAGGCCGAAGGTGCTCGCCTGCTAAGCGAGTATGCCCCAAAAGGGCATCTGGGGTTCGAATCCCCAGCTCTCCGCCAGTTTAACTTTAAAGAAGGGTCCCATCGGGGGCCCTTTTTTATTATCGAGAAAGGGCGCTGGGGATTCGAACCCTCAAAAAAAGGGGCTTATAGGACAAAATATGTGTCCACGTTGGGGGCATCGGCGCAGGTCGATGCCCCTTTTTCAGCCGTTTAAATTCCGTGCCCGCTTTTAACCGCTCGGACAGAATGTGTGTCCGGTTGCCTATCGTTACCGCAGGTAGATAACCTTTTCCGGAACCGTTAAATACCCTTTCGGAAGAGGTGCCCATGAAGGCCGTTTATTGCCCCTACTGCGGCGGTCGGACCAAGCGCAACGGCAGGACCTCATCGGGGTCCCAGCGGTGGAGGTGCACGGCCTGCGGCGCGTCGACGACGGTGAGGTACGACGACACGGCGACGAGGCTGGACGAGTTCCTCGGGTGGCTCCTCTCCAAGGACTCCCAGGCGGCGATGCCGGGCGGCGGGCGCTCCTTCAGGCGCAGGACGACCGAGTTCTGGGAGGTCTGGCCCATGCCCGTCCCCGACGGCGAGCTGCACCGCGTGCTCTACGTCGACGGGATCTGGGTCGCGCGCGACCTCGTGGTGCTCATATGCTGCAGCGGCGAGAGGGTGGTCTCCTGGTACATGGCGAGGTCGGAGAACTCGAGGGCGTGGTCGGCCCTCATGTCGCCGATCCCGGCGCCCGAGGTGGTCGTCACCGACGGCGGGAGCGGGTTCGCCAAGGCCGTGCGCGAGACCTGGCCGCGCACCAGGGTCCAGAGGTGCACCTTCCACGCCTTCTCGCAGGTCAAGCGCTACACGACGACGCGGCCGAAGCTCCAGGCGGGGCGCGAGCTCTACCTCATCGCGCGCGACCTCATGGCCATCGAGACGCTGCGCCAGGCCGAGCTCTGGGTCGAGCGCTACCTCGACTGGTGCGGGTTCTGGGCCGACTTCCTGGAGGACAGGACCGTGGTGGACGGCAGGAGGGTCTACACCCACGAGAGGCTGCGGCGGGCGCGCTCGTCGCTGTCTTCGCTGGTGTCGGCGGGGACGCTGTTCACCTACCTCGACCCCGCCCTGGCCAAGGCCGGCCCGCTGCCGTCGACCAACAACATGATCGAGGGGGGGGTGAACTCGCAGCTGAGGGCCGTCCTGCGCAACCACCGGGGGCTGACGTCGGTCAAGCGCGTGAAGGCGGTGTTCTGGTGGTGCCACGCGCACTCGGGGGACGCGAGGACGGCGCGCGAGAAGCTCGCCACGATGCCGACCGACGCGGACATCGACTTCCTGTTCAGCGTCTACTCCGCCTCGCCGTCGCGCGAGGACGGAGGGCCGGAGTGGGGTGACAGGGCCGTGTGGGAGGACCTCCACCACAGGGACCCGTACCCGTTCTGGCTGGATTAATGGATGGAAACGG
>CAUBQN010000121.1 GCA_958438125.1 uncultured Collinsella sp. | reverse complement strand
CGTCCGCAACCACAGCCTGGCAGGAACGTAGCGCATTATAGCTAAGTTCAAGCTAAAGTTTAAGGTTAGGGGCGTCATTCGCACCGTGAGCACAGATTTTGCAGGTCGGAGCGGACTATTCGTGCCCCCATGAAGCCCGGAGCTCCCCTACGGGGAGCTCCGGGGCACCCGTCTCAGGGTGCCGTGGCCAAAAAATAGCAAATATGAGTACTGCTACCAAATTAGTGGCAGACAATTTTGGCCTCTCGGACAGATTTTGCGCTCAGTGTCGCCAACCTGATGCTTAGTTATTCTACATTTGTTTATTATCTTCTTACTTTACGACGCCTCCGAGTCCTAAATTCCTTGATTTTGCTGTTACTGATTTAGTGACAGTACTCATATTTGCCATATTTTGGCCAGGGCATATGATTAACCCCCTATTTTCGACGCGAATTAGACCGGCTTAAGCCCAAAACACGCCCGCAGCGTGTTAAGCAACGCCTCTTGCTTCTTCCTGCGGGCATCGACACGATTCCGGTACCGCTTTCGCATACGCTGGTGGATGCGCCATGCGAGCGCTTCCATCGCTTCCATGTCGCAGAGCATTTCGTTGTTGACCGTCGCGACCTCGATTCCCATAGTAATCAAGCCCGTGTTGCGTTTTTCATCATGGATACGCCCCCTCCGGGAGGAATGGCCCAGCTCACCGTTGTATTCCAGGTCAAACCGGGCTTCTTCCTGATACGCATCGCAAACTGCATGCGGCATCCCCGAGATTGCCTGCGCGCGGTCATCGAACTCGATCTTGTAGTCGGTCATAAAGGGACCGCAGGCAAATCCGCCATAGGAAAACGGAAGCGAAAACAGAGCGAGCATGATGCACTCCATGGGCGAGAGCAGGTTTTCTGACAGGTAGGGACACAGGCGCAGCAGCTGTTTGGCCACATTCCCCTTGCATGCCGCAAGGTAATCTGCCAGGCGATCGGGCGTCAGCACCGGCTCGACTTCAAAGTAGCCCACGTCTGCCGGTTGGTCCTTGTCCTTTGCAAGTCTATTCGCAACAGGCGAGGTATAGGGAGGTAGATACTTCCCGCGATCGCTCAGTGAAATCTTGGAACACAGTTCCTGGGCCAGGGCAAACGCCTGGATACAGCCGACCTCGCGGGCGGCGGCAACACAAAGGGCCTCGGGAGATAGGCTGTACACCCCCGGTTCCACCTCTAGAATCGAGCCGGTAGGCAACCCGGAACACACGGACCAGCCCACGCCAGGCATGCGGCGGCG
Source organism: uncultured Collinsella sp. (assembly GCA_958438125.1). GTDB lineage: Bacteria > Actinomycetota > Coriobacteriia > Coriobacteriales > Coriobacteriaceae > Collinsella. The sequence goes on along the minus strand of CAUBQN010000121.1, from coordinate 2,938 downwards.
CTGCGCCGCAGATCCCACCAGCAAGCACAGATCTTCTTGCACCTCGCCGCTTTTGGCTCCAATTCGAACCAGGTCGGGAAGATAGATATCCTCGGTCGAAGGCGATGACGTGCACAGCACGCGGCGTTCTTCCTCGGGCTCAAGGTCCTTCCAGCCGATGTAGCCCATCTGCCGGCGCTCGGCTCGAATCATATGCAACGCCGAAGCGCCCGTCAGGATAACGGAAGCCGCTAGCTGCTCTTTTGTCGGTTTGTCACACTGCCTGATTGTTACCGCCACACGAATCACCCCTACCAAACGCGCGCGATAGCAAGGCCATCAACGGCCGCGGCACCGGCGCGCCTGAGTTCCGCCGAAGCCGCTGCCATCGTCGCACCCGTGGTGATAACGTCGTCGATAAGCAGCAGGCGGCGGCCCCGCACGTCCTCAACGGTCTCGTACATGCCTCGGGCGCGTTCACGGCGTTCTTCACGACCGAGTTCACGCTGGTCGCCATGGCCGTACTTAACGAGGGCGTCGAGCAGCGGAACACCCGACAGCTCGCAAAATGGGCGCGCGATGGCTTCCATATGATCGAAGCCGCGTCGCCGAAACGCCGCCGCCGTCGCGGGCACAAACACCACCGCATCGGCACCGGACAACACACCGCCATAGCGATCGGGTGCCGCGACCTGGGCATGTAAGGCGGTGTCGTATAGCAGCTCTGCCAGATACGGCGCCAGGCGTCGCTCGCCCGCGTCTTTGTACGCTTTAATGATCCGCGGCAGCGGGTGCGTGTAAACGGCACATGCCAGGCACCGGTCGAGTGCTTCGGCCATCGCCGAGGACGTACCCTCGACCGAACACTCGGTGCACAGCAAGTCTCCAAACGGGGCGCCGCATCGAGTGCAGCTATGCCGCGGGTCGATGAGCGCAAGCGCCGCCAAGCAGTCTTGGCAAATAAGCGCACCGGAGCACTCGCAGCCGGCGCATCGCGTGGGTGACAACGCCTCAAGCGCCTCGTGCGCCGCCCGCTCGGCAAACGGTAGCAATTCGTCCGCAAACGGTAGGATGCCGGCACCTTGCAGGCATCCCAACAGATTCAAATGTCTCTTCACGACACAACCCTCCCTACGCTCGGTCGCAGGGAGGGTTGTTGATTCAGCGCTATGGTACCCCGACGCGTTTGGGGTCAGGCAGGTTAAATCCGTTTGCGGGCGCTATTCGCCGGTGGGCGGTTGCGGTGCGGACGAGTTTTGGGTCGAGCCCTCGCCACCGTCCTGGCGCGGTTTGCGGGAACGACGGCGGCGACGGCGCTTCTGGCCCTGGTCGGCCGAACCCTCGCCACCACGATCTTCGCGCGACTCGCGTTCGTCGCGAGCAGCGCCGCGCGCGGCCTTGGCAGCCGCCCCTCCGCCATCTCCAGGGCGACGGCGCGTGACCTTGACCTCGCCATCCGAGACCTGATCGGCCACGGAGGGCACCGAGGGCTTTTGCTGCGTGCCCGAGGAATGGCGACGACGCGGACGCGGGACGCGCTCGTCATCGTTGCGCTGCTTGCCACCCTTGTCGGCAGGCGTATCGGAACCCGAACCACCCTTGGGGGCGGCACCGGCTTCGCGAGCGGCTGCGGCGCGGAAGGCGTCCTCGCGCTCCTCGCTCGACAAATGGCGGCGGCGACGGCGCGTGGGATTCATGCCACCGCCGCGGTTTTGCTGCTGGGGCTGCTGAGCCTCGCGCTCGCGGGGGGAATTCTTGCCTGCGGGAGCGGCCTCGCCTACATCGCCCGAACCCGAGCGCTTGCGGCGGCGACGTCCACCGGCAGCTTCCTCGGCCTCGGGTGCCTCGGCCTTGCCGCGACCCTTACCGCGGCCGCGACCCTCGCCCTGGCTCTGACCGGCACGGGTATCGGCGTCCGCATCGCGACGGCGGCGCTTGGGCATCGTCGTCCCCGCCAGTCGGTCGGCACTCGACAGGCCATCGCCCACGTCGACGCCGTTCTCGCGGTCGAGCTCCATAAGCGCCAAGCGCATCTCGGGCGACTCGATACGCTCGAGCACATCGCGCGTCACGCAGTCGGGACGGCAGTTGCAGCCCTGCTCGGCGGCCTTCTTTTTGCAGCCCTCAGAGCAGGTCATGTCGGCCAGGTTGACCTTAAAGACTTTGCCGTTCTCCAGGCGCAACACCAGCTGCTCGCGCGGCGTGTCATATTCCTGGATACGCGCCTTGCCAAGCGGCGTATCGATAAGCGTCTTCTTTTTGGGCGCGCGGCTCTTAAAGTCCTTGTACGCCTCGAACTCGTAGCGCAGGCAGCACATCAGGCGGCCGCAGACGCCGCTAATTTTGGACGAGTTGAGTGGCAGGTCCTGCTCTTTTGCCATGCGGATCGAAACCGGCTCAAACTGTCCGCCAAAACGTGTGCAGCAGAGCTCCTGGCCGCACTGGGCATAGCCGCCCACCAGGCGGGTCTCGTCACGCACGCCGATCTGGCGCATGTCGACGCGAATGTGCAGCGTCGAGGACAGATCCTTGACCAGCTGACGAAAATCGACGCGCTCCTCGGCCGCAAAGTAGAACACGGCCTTCTCGCCGCCAAACAGGTACTCGACGCCGACCGGCTTCATCTCGAGGTCGAGCTCTTTGACCAGGCGGCGGAAGTCGACCATGGCCTCGTCACCCTGGATAGCCAGGTCATCGGCAAGCTGCAGGTCGATGTCGCTCGCTACGCGCAACACGGGCTTGAGCGGCTGACCGATTTCGTCGAGCGGCACCTCGAAGGGATCGGCCGTGACCAGGCCGATCTCGGTTCCGCGCTCGGTAGAACAAATGGCATAATCGGCCTCGAGGATATCCAGATCTTGTGGGTCGAACCACAGGTCGCGCGAGGCGTAGGTAAACTTAACAGGTACGACTAACGGCATTTCAGTGCCTTCCTGATATCGAACAGCATGACCTCGAT
>CAUBQN010000120.1 GCA_958438125.1 uncultured Collinsella sp. | reverse complement strand
ATCTACGAGGCCTACCTGGCGCTTCGCTGCAACATCACGACCGACGAGCATCCGCTGGGCGTATTCCACCCGCATGCTGAGTACCACCACATCAAGAAGGAGAACATCGGCCTGATCGAGGTCATGGGCCTGGCCATTTTGCCGCCGCGCTTGGTTCCCGAGCTCGGCGCTGTCCGCGAGCACTTGCTGGCGGCCAAGGCCGATGCCAGCTACGACCTTGCTGGCGCGCTCGAGGGCGACGACCTTTGCCGCAGCCACGCCACATGGGCCAAGGATGTCTTTGCCCGCCACGCCGACGAGCTTACAGCCGACAACGCCATCGACATCCTGCACGAGGAAGTCGGCGTGGTGTTTGGCCACGTGCTCGACAACGCCGGCGTCTTTAAGTGGGACGAAGCCGGCCGCGCCGCCCAGCAGCGCTTTATCGACTCGCTATAGAGCACGGGCCCGAACGTTCAACAGCAGCCCGCACGACATAGCCAGCTACACGACAACGGCGCCCGCCGGCAACATCGCCGACGGGTGCCGTTTTCTGATGCAAGGGTAACTAATTTGCACCAAAACAAGGAGTGTCCCAAACTGCCGGCAGAAAAAGAACGTCCCCAGATGCCTACCTAAACCCTCACATTATTCGATGGAAAAACGTGATTGCCTCCCACATTATTCGATGGAAAGACGTGGTTCATTCCCACATTTTTCAATGGAAAGACCAAAACAGTCTTATACTAAACATGATCGTTAGGAGGCAGTATGCAGCGACAGCTAATGGACGAACTCATCGCTTGGAAATCTAGGGCAAACCGCAAGCCCCTCCTGCTTAAGGGGGCCCGCCAGACGGGAAAAACCTGGCTTCTCAACGAATTCGCAGGCCAGCAGTATCAAAACGTCATCCGTTTTGACTTTATGCTCGAACCGGGCGTACGTTCGCTGTTCGACGGAAGCCTTGACCCCAAACGCATCATCTCCCAGATAGAGCTCCTGCGCGGCCAGACCATAACGCCGACAGACACACTCATCATCTTCGACGAAATCCAAGAGGCACCGCGTGGCATCACCTCGCTCAAATACTTCAACGAGCTGGCGCCGGAATACCATATCGTGGCAGCCGGCTCCTATATGGGGCTCGCGCTCCGACGCGAAAACGAGTCGTTCCCCGTCGGCAAGATTGACCAGCTTACCATGCGCCCCATGGGGTTTGTCGAGTTCGTTCGTGCCGTCGATGGCGATCCGCTCGCAGATGCCATCCTTGCCGCAGACATGGACCTGCTGGCAAACGTTTCCGAAAAGCTCGAGCGCCTGCTCAAGGAATACCTCGTTGTCGGTGGCATGCCAGAAGTTGTCTCCGCTTTCGCCGCCTCCCACGATTTCATCGAGGCCCGCAGGCTTCAGCAGCAAATCATCGAAGCTTACGAATCCGATTTTGGCAAGCATGCGCCAGCCCGCATCGTCGAGCGCATGAGGCTGGTTTGGAAATCCCTTCCCGGCCAGCTCGCAAAGGAAAACAAGAAGTTCGTCTACGGCGCGCTTCGTCCCGGGGCGCGCGCACGCGATTTTGAGGAAAGCCTCCAGTGGCTCATGGACTATGGAATCGTTCATAAGGTACCACGTGTTTCCGCCCTAAGAGCACCACTCACAAGCTACGATGATCTCTCGGGCTTCAAGCTGTTCTGCATCGACACCGGCATCCTCGGAGCACTCTCCGGCCTCTCGCCAGCCATTGTTCTGAACGGGCCCGCAGTTTTTACGGAGTTCAAAGGCTCGCTGACCGAGCAATACGTCGCACAGGAGCTTTTGTTCCAAGGCAAAACTCCCGCGTATTGGTCATCCTCCTCCGGCAATGCAGAGACTGACTTTGCCATCGACCATGCGGGGACCGTGCTTCCGCTCGAGGTCAAGGCGGCAGAGAACCTCAAAGCAAAGAGCCTGAGGATTGCCTGCGAGAAGTTCAAGCTCGAGCGCTGCGTGAGAACATCGTTAGCGGCATATAGAGACGAGGGCACGCTCGTCAACATTCCGCTCTGGGAGATTGGGCAAATCGACAAGCTGGCATAGGCGCTGTGGAGGGGGTGTCCCGTAAGGAGTGTCCCAAACTGCCGGCAAAAAAGGAACGTCCCTATCTGCCGCATTCATTTAAGAACGTCCCCAATGACCACGCCGATGTTTTGGCCACGACAGCGAAAGCCCGCCAAAGCGAGCAAGGTGCCTTGAAGCGAGGCGGCATTGACCTTCTGGTCATGCCGCCGAAGCTGAAAGGCAGATTGCCGCTCTGGCGGGCTTGCAGCGTCGGCTGGTTACGCGGTTTGGTAAAACCGCGTAACTCTAAAGCTCCGTTACTTCAACGCTGTTGTAGACCTCGTCCCAGCGATCCATGACCAGGTGGCCGGTCTTGGGATCCATGGCATTGAGCTTGCCGCAGGTATTGGCGGTCTTGAGCACCGTGACGTCGTCGGCACCAGCAGCAATCGCATGCGCAAAGCCGGCGATGGTCGAGTCGCCGGAACCCGTCGCGTTCACAGCCGCAATCGCGGGCGTCTTGGCGCGGAACGCACGACCCTCATGGAAGCCCACCGAACCGGCAGCGCCCATCGAAACGACAACCCAGGGAATACCGGCAAAGCGGTCATCGGCGGCGAGCGCCTCGCGCAGGGCATCGACATCATCGGTCGTAAAGGACGTACCCAGCAGGCCGTTGATCTCGGTCAGATTGGGCTTTACGAGCTCAGGCTTAGCGTCGGACTCCAGCGCGGCCTCCAGCGATGCACCCGAGGTGTCGAGCAGCACCTTGGCGCCCGCCTCCTCGGCGATCTTGACGAGCTCGGCATAGTAGCCGGCATCGACGCCGCGCGGCAGCGAGCCCGAAAGCGTCACAACGTCCGCCTTCGCTGCAAGCTCGGCGAACTTGGCCGTAAAGGCCTCGAGCTCGGCCGGGGCGATCTGCGGGCCGCTCTCCAAAAGCTCGGTCTGGTTGCCCTCGTGCAGGATATTCAGGCAGATGCGCGTCTCGCCAGCGATGGGCACAAAGTCGTTCTTGACGCCATCGACATCCATGAGCTCGGCCATATAGGCACCCATGTGACCGCCGAGCAGACCGGTCGCGAGCACATCGTCGCCCAACTGCAGCAGCACACGGCTCACGTTGAGGCCCTTGCCGCCAGCAGTCTTTTCGGGCGTCACACGGTTCACGTCGTCAATGATCAACTTGTCGAGCTGATAGCGCGTATCAATCGACGGGTTCATGGTAACGGTCAGAATCATATTGAACTCCTGTTTCCGGGGCACGACACGCGCGGCTCCAAGCATACGATAGCTCGTTAAAGGATCTCGATCTCAAAGCCGCGGGTAACGGTCTCCCCCGGCTTGGCCACCAGGCAGCCACGCTTGTGCTCCAGAATATCGTCCTCGTCGGAGCAGGTGGACAGGCCGCCCCACGGTTCCACGGCCACAAAGTCACCCTCGGGCTTGCTCCACACAATCAGGTACGGCATATCGGGAAACGTCAGGCGCACGCCCTTGTCCTCGGTCTTCTTGGTCAGCGTAACCACGCGGCTCTCGAGCACGTCAAAGATGGTCTCCGCGAAGTCAAAGAGTTCGTGGGTCAGCGGCAGGTCATGGCCAACCATCGGGTTCTTGCTGCGATGCTCAACATCAATCAGGCCCGTCGAGGGAACGGCAGTACAGAGCTCGGCGGCCTCGCGCCGCTCAAAACGGAGCTCGTAGCCGTCATAGGACTCGCCCTCGTCAAGCGGGCACTTAAAGCCAAGGTGACCGCCCACAAAGAACGGCATGTCCTCGGTGCCCTCATTGGTCACCTCGTACGACACGGCCACCTTTTCCGAATCGATCGTGTAACGAGCAACGATCTTAAACGGATACGGGTACTGCTCGAGCAACTCGGCATGGTCGGCAGAACTTAAGCTCAGCGCAACCATGTTGTCGCTCTGCTCCTCGAGCTTCCACTCCTGTTTGCGCGCAAAGCCGTGGCGGGCGAGCTTTACCTCGCGGCCGCCCATGGTCATTGCGTGACCGTCGCGAAGGCCGCCGCAGATCGGGAAGCAAATGGGTGCCTGGCCCGACCAGACCGCCGGATCGCCCTGCCACAGGTACTCACGGCCGTTGGCTTTAATCGAAGTGAACGATCCGCCAGCCGTGCTCAGTGCCACACGAATAGAACCGTTATCAAGAACAAACTCCATAGGAGCCTTCCCTTTCTTACGACAGCCCGCCAAGTCAATAGGGC
>CAUBQN010000119.1 GCA_958438125.1 uncultured Collinsella sp. | reverse complement strand
ATAAAGTACTTCGCAAATGCGTCGTTGGGGGCACCGATGGGAAAGGCCATCTCGTTTTGGTGTCGGGCCTTTGCGTCGGCGCCGTCGTCCTCGTCCGCCCAGACCTCCTTCGCCATGCGAAAGGCCGCCCACGCCTTGGGCCATCCCGCATAAAACGCCGCGTGCGTAAGGATTTCCGCCATCTCAGCCTTGGTCACCCCGTTGCTCTTTGCGGACATCAGATGATATTTAAACGAAGAGTCCGTCAGTCCCTGCGCCATCAGGGCCACAACCGTCACCACGCTGCGGTCTCGAAGGGAAAACCCGTCTTCTCGGCTCCACACCTCGCCGAACAGCACATCGTCGTTGAGCTGTGCGAATTTGGGGGCAAAGTCCCCCAGGGCATCTCTGCCCGCTGTCTGTTTAATTGCCATGATCGATTTCCTCCTATCGATGGTTCTGGACACGAATCTGCCTCCACGCGGTTAAGTAGCCCGCCTAGATTTCCATGCCCATTCGTTGCGCCTGTTTCAGAACGGGATGCCCGGCGATATCGCCCGCGTCGTTCACGCCGCCGGCAAAAACCGTTCCGGCAAGCGTGCAGCGGGGGAAGCAGTCAACCCATCCCTGCACGGCCTTTTTCGCGCCGTCGAAGGTCGAGCGTCCACTCTCCGCCGCCGTTGCCAATAGATACCATAATCGGAGCCAAAAAGCGGGTTGGCGCGGTCCAGCATGGTCTTGAGCTGGCCGCAGACGCTGTAGTAGTAGACAGGCGTTGCAAACACCAACACATCCGCATCGTGCATTTTGGCGGCAATTTCCACGGCATCGTCTTGGATGACGCAGTGCCCCAGCTTTAGGCAGGCAAGGCAACCCTTGCAGAAGCCGAGCTGCTTTTCGCGCAGGCGCACGGTCTCCACGCTGTGCCCCGCCTCCCGCGCTCCTTTGGCGAAAGCATCCGCCAACGTCTCGGAATTGCCATTCTTTCGAGGGCTTGAAGAGATTATCAAAACCGTTTTGCTCATTACGGAATACCCCTTGCACTCCTTATATATATTGACGAAAATAAAGGTAATACCTAAACTTAACTTTAGGTCAAGGAGTAAATTCCAGATTTGTCCGGAGGGACCATGTACACAATCGGACAGGTAGCGGAGATGTTCGGTCTGCCCATTTCCACGCTGCGTTATTACGATAAGCAGGGATTGTTCCCGGGGCTGGAGCGGACGTCCGGCATTCGCCGATTCGGCGATACGGAACTCGAGGCGCTTCGGGTCATCGAATGCCTGAAGAAGGCTGGGATGGAGATCAAGGACATCCGTCTGTTCATGGAATGGTGTGCGGAGGGCCCATCGACATATCCCAAGCGCAAGGCCATGTTCGAGGAGCGAAAGGCCCACATGGAGTCGGAGATTGCGAAGATGAACCGCGCGCTGGACATGTTGAAGTTCAAATGCTGGTACTACGAGCAGGCGATCAAAGATGGCAACGAGGATAGAGTGAAGGCGCTGATTCCCGACAATTTGCCGGAAGAAATCAAAGATACCTACGATAACGCCCACGCTCGATAATGCCGCCCGATGCTCAAAGGGCTTTGGCAAGGAGTCCTATTCGGGTATGAGTGCAAAAAGAAGGCCTCCGAACCATAAGGTTCGGAGGCTATTTGATTTTCCGCCAGGTGGGCTTCCAGGTGCTGGGACGTTTCCCTCGGCTTTTTCTTATCCGGCAGAATCCCGCGATATCCCCGTATGACGCTCAGAACTCCTGCTTGCCGAGCAGCCACCTCGCGAGGTCCAGCACGAGAACACCATCCCGGGTATAGGGTTCATGCCTCGTGCGGGCGATGAGAACCTTCGGGAACGCATCCCTGACGGACAGCAGCGGCGCGAGCTCCCTCTCGGTTTCGAAACTCGAGATGTTTTTAAGTTCCGAAACTGAGGGGCGATGCACGTAGGCATATTATCGAGAATTCGAAATTCCGACCCCAATCACAGCATGCCGGCAGCGATGCCGGGCGCATTCGCACGTGCTACAATCCAACCGCCAGAGATGAAAACACAGTCCCCGTCGGGTAGTCGTGGGCGTGCGCTAGTCCGCATCAGTAACCTGCCTCCTTGGTTGTCCCTTCTCTGCATGGTCATCTACATAAAGGAGGAACCAACCATGCAGATCAGCGTGTCGTCCACCCTGACCGTATATCACGACGGTCAATTCTGGGTCGGGCTGGCGGAGCACGTCGAGGGCGGAAGGTATGGCGTCGCCCGCATCGTCTTCGGCGCGGAGCCGTCCGATGAGGAGATTCTGCGATTCGTTACAAGCGAATGGGAGAAGCTCTCGTTCTTCGGCGACAAGGCCACTGAAACAAGCAAGCCCGCGAAGAACCCCAAGCGGCGCGCTCGCGAGGCAGCGAAAGCCCTTAAACGGCCCGCGGTGAGCACCAAGGCACAACAGGCGCTCGCGGCACAGCGGGAAGCGATGAAGCGGGAGTCGGCTCAAGCAAGAAGCCGACGCCGTGTGGAAAAGGCTGATGCGCGCTACGAACAGAGAAAACTGAAGCGCAAGCAGAAACATCGCGGGCATTGATCGCTATTTGCAGCAAGGCAAACCATATACAGCAGCGGCGCCAGTTCCACTTGAAGCCGACGCCGCGTAGACGCTGATGGTGACGGCTATGCACGGGCACGGGCGCGCCACCGCACTTCACAGCTTGTTTCTCAAGTATTTGGGACGCACACGCGGCGTTCAAAAATGCGGAGCGACTCCGCATGGCTCGAGACTGAGCCGAGATGCCCTACTTCTCGCCCTCCAGCAGTCCCACGATGCGGTCGATGTCGACGGCAAAGCGAGGCCTTCCCTCGCGCTCGTAGCGGTCGAGGTATGCCTGGCACTCGGAGACAATGCGCTTGGTGTTGCCATCAATGATGCGCTGGAGCGTCTCGTAGTAGGCCGAGCCCTCGGTCCTGAAGCGGCGCTGGTAGGCCTTGGTTATGGGGAACATCTTGATGTAGTGGATGCCGTGGCGGCAGCCGGGGCGCGTCGTGGGGCGGGGTGGCAACGCAAAGTACTGGTCTTTGGGCACGTTAGGGGCGATGTTGGAACGCAGCGGCACGGCGAAGTCCCTGCGCTTCCCGCGGAAACGCAGCCTCACCACCACGATGCAGGGGCGATTGTGCTTAAGCATGAGCTCGCGGTCGCCATCGACGAGGTCGAAGAAGTCCTGGGAGACGGATACGATCTTCATCGGTTACGCCCCCTTCATACGAAGCAGGGCCCGCATCGCTGCAGGCCCCTACAGGTGGGCGATATTCTACGCCTTGCGGCACCCCGTCGCCCACGGAGGTTAAACGTACACGTAAGCCGTACTCTGAAAGCCGCGGCTTCCGGCAAGTAGTTTATACCACGAAAGGTCGCTTTCGATGCGCCTAGCTCGCAAAATAACACTCGCTGGGCCGTTTCGGCGTGCTCAGCCTCCGCTCGATCTTACGCATGTTTTTTTTGGGAGGGCATGAGTCGTCGCCCGCCACGGCGGCTTATACAGCCTCTCGGCATGGAGGGAAACGCCATGGCCACGCTCAACATCTACTCCGACATCGAGCCGATGCCCAAGATCCAGAGCATGCTGCGCATGGCGCCTGCCTTGCGCGGGAAGTCGAGTAGGCGGTCGCTGTAATATTCGTATTGCTGACGTCGTGCCTCGATTTCGGCGGGGATACCGTCGGTGAGCGATTTCGTTAGGGTGTCGAAGCGGTTGAGGATGTCGACGACCTTCTGCTGGGTGCCGATGGATGGGGCGGGAATCTCGACCCTCGATAAGTCCACAGGCGCGGCTTCGATTACCTTTGTCCCTTTCGCTACCTTTCGTTTGGATATCTGAAAGTCCTGAGCAGTAGCTAAATATGCCAGGTATCTCGGGATAATGCTTTCGGTCGCATACGCGCAAGAGTGTCCGCTGATTGCAGCCGGCCGTTCCCCTTCCTACGCCAATGGCGTGCAGACATCTTCGATATTCTCGCTCGTTATGGCGAAAATCACGTCTCCAGGGTTTGCCTTTTTCGATTTAGCGTATTGCTCTTCAGATCATCATGGTGTGCTCGTAGCCGCGCTCCACGAGGAGCCGCTCGGCAACATCGAGAATCTTCTCGACCGCCTCCTCCGGGTACTTATTGCGTGCCACGGGCACCTCCGTCCTTATTATCACGAAAAAATACCATGAGAGGCGTGCGGGTCGAGAAGGGCTGGCGCCAAAAGAGCCCAACGGCCGTTACGGCTTCGTTAGAA
>CAUBQN010000118.1 GCA_958438125.1 uncultured Collinsella sp. | reverse complement strand
TCGCGCTCCTGGTCAAGCGGGGAGGTGGCAGCCATAAAGAGTAGCTGGCAGCCCCGCAGAGAGCGGGGCGAGACGTAGCGAAGCAGATGCTAAGACACAGACAGACAGATTTAGATCAAATGGAATTCGAGCAGAAAGCAGAGGAAAAGAAGATGAGCATGAGCAAGAACATCGCACGCCTGGCAGTAACCGCAGGCCTCACAGCAGCGCTGAGCTTCGGCGGTGTGATGGCCCCGGTGACCATGGTATTTGCTGATGGTACGCCAACGGTGGCCCAGAGCGGCAACGTGACGATTAACGAACAGACCTACACGGATACGACATTTAAGGGCATCCAGATTTTCAAGGCTAAGGTCACGCAGGATTTGAAAGACGCTAACAACTGGAATGGCGCTAAGACGCTTTCCGACATTGAGTGGGCGTCAAATGCCGTTAGGGGTGCTGTGACCGGGGCATTTGTCGATACTAGCGACACTACAAAGCCCTCCGACAATGATGCTCAGAAGTGGGCCGACTGGCTTAAATCAAAAACCGAAGGTGAGTACGAGTCAGGTACAGACAAGACTACTAAGCTCGATGCCGGAACAACCCTCGACAAGATTGCCAAGGCACTGGAGGACGCCAATATCACTGAAGGGACGGATGAGTGCAAAACGAGCACCGGTAGCACCTTCACTGGTCTGAATACCGGCTACTGGCTCTTCGTGACTAAAGACGTCAACACTAGCGCTAATCCACCCAAACGCAACAAGGATACCTTCACTTCGCCGATTTTCGCCGTTGTCGGCGGTTCCGATGAGACCATTGCTCCCAAGAAGCAGGTCCCAACTGTGACCAAGGCCGTAAAGGACGACGCAAAGGGCAGCACGTTCGGCGCACCCGAGGAGCCCAATAAGGCTGCGGACTCTCAGATGGACGACTATGTCGACTACCTGCTTACCGGTACCGTTGCGGGTAACATCAACACTTACAGCACCTACAAGTACACTTTCACGGATAATCTTCCCAAATCCATGACGCCGAAGTTTAAGGATAATAGCACGACGCCAGACGTCACGGTCAAGATCGGTGATACCGAGGTCAAGACAAACTGCTACACCGCCAAGTACGAGAACGATACGATAACTGTCGACTTCACCAATCTCAAGAATTGCACGGGCGTGGAAGGCGCTGCCATTTCGTTGAGCAGTGACTCGAAGGTGACTGTCGAGTACAAGGCCAAGCTCGACTCCACCAAGATCTTCGATAATGGCGAGATCAAAAAAGAATTCGATGGCTTGGTTGGTAAAGCCCAGAAGAATATGGTTACGCTGACTTATTCCAACAATCCGCATGCTGAGGGTGTCGGCACCACGGTCGAGCAACTTGCTTATGACTACACCTACGGCATCGATGTCACCAAGGTGGGCTCTGATGACAAAACTAAGGGGCTCGAGGGCGTTGAGTTCACGCTGCAGGAGAACGGTGATACGAGCAACTTTATCAAAGCGGACGGTACCAAGACGACTGATAGCGAGCAGGCCAAGCTGAAGACCGACGCAAACGGTAAGATAAACGTTGTCGGTCTCGATGAGGGCACCTACACCCTTACAGAGGTCACCCCGAAGCCTGGCTACAACAACTCCGCAGCAGGTGGCGTTATCTTTACTATCGGGCGCAGCCTTAATCAGACCGGCGATGACGTTACGCCTAGCACGGAATCCGTAATCAAGGCGGCAGATGGCGTCGTGCTGGACAATAAAGCCACTGCAGCTACCGGTAAGCTCAGCTTCACCATTGTCGACCAGAAGGGCTCCGGCCTCCCGCTCACCGGTCTTAACGGCGTGACCTTCACTTGGATCGCTGGTGGCGCGGTGCTGTGCATTGGCGTGGCGCACCTCATCCGCAGCCGTAAGCAGGCTGAGGAGTCCGAGCAGGAGTAACGCTCGCTCACCCATCCCTTTGGCAGGTGGGATGTGATGGCCATGAGACTTGCGGACACTCTTCTCGTCCATCCACGTTCTTGCTTTGCCATTCTCTTTTCGGGGCAGACTCCGCATTGGAGTCTGCCCCGTTTTTTGGGATAACGCGGCCAGCCTCCATCGTCCGATGCGGGCTCGTTCATCATCGCGTTTCTTGACTCGTATGAGGTTCGGTTTAAGGTCCGTAGGCGCACGCGCGGTGCGGACGGTAGAAGGCATTTGCGCCGCAACAAGCGCAAATAAGAATGCCCGGGGTTCGGAGCCCGGGCATTTAACAAAACCAGAAAACTAGGCCGCCCGCGCTCCCAAACATTTACGCGGGGTGCGTCGTTTTCTATTGACATTGTATCCCGAATCGCCCAGCCGATCCGGGATATTCTGAAAACTCAAATATGGGCCTAGGCACGAACGGAATCTCGTCAATTCCGAAAATTATGTATAATTCCAATATAAACTGGAATCAAACGAAAACGATGGAAATGAACGAAGCGCTAATCTACTTACAAGAAGCACTAGGCCTCTCCGCCAAGGCCAAAACTTGGCCTGGGTTCGCACGTTTGCCGCTGCATCTGCGGGCGATTGAGGTCCGCGCTGTTGACGCAAACGGTTTTTCGTTTTTGCTTGCAAGTTTGCCTACTGGCGTCGGACTTCCCGAGGCTAAGAGAGTCTATAGTCAGCTAGCCTTGCGCGCGGAGACTCCTGTTGTCGTTTCGTTTCCTGATGCCGATGCACGTCAGCGCAAAGCATTGGTCGCACAAGGGATTCCCTTTGTCTGCCCAGGTAGACAGGCTTTTCTTCCATTTATGGGCACAGCTTGCACGGAGAGGGGCGGTTCCTGGTTTCACAATCACGCGACCAAGATGTCGCCCAACGCGCAGGCTGCCGCAATCTGGGGAGCAACCCAGGAGCCATATCGTCCCTATGACCTTTGTCGTGCGCTTGGGATCTCGGCAAGCCGTGCGAGTGAGGCCATAACCGAGCTTGTCGACAGGGGGCTCGCGAGGCGCGAGCGTCGCGAGCGACGTGTCGTCGTGTTCCCTGTTGCCGTTGATCTTCTGCTCAGTGAGCACATGTCAGAGCTCTCCTCGCCTGTCTCGAAGGTCTTTTTTGCAAGGAAGACGCCGAAGATCGACTATCTTGTTGACGCCGGGGAGACGGCGCTCGCCGCGCGTTCGATGCTCGCTGCACCGGGCATGGAACAAAAGGCCGTCTTAAGAAGTACATGGCGTCAACTGAGCGACCTCGAAGTCGCAGACGGGGAGTTGCCGGATAACGAGACGGCGATGATCCAAGTGTGGCGCTATGCGCCCGTGTTTGCCGGCTCCTCCCGTGTCGACGACATTTCGCTTGCGCTATCTTTGGCGGCAATCGACGATGAGCGAATTCAGCTCGAAGTCGATCGCATGTTTGGAAAGGAATATCCATGGCAAGAAGCGCTGTAGAAGGTCTCCAAGAATTTCAGCAGCATATGCAAGAAGCCGCAGGATCGTATGCCCTTATCGGCGGCAGGGCATGCGACATTTTGCTCGCGGAGGCGGGACTTCCGTTTAGGGCGACTCACGATTTTGATGTGGTAATTGTCGCCGATGACCGGTTGCCTCAGACGGCAGAAGCTATATGGACTTTGGTGCGTGATGGCGGTTACCGCTGCGGCTGGGGCGAAGGCAAAGGCTCATGTTTTTATCGGTTTACAGAGCCTAAGATGCCGGGTTACCCCCATATGATTGAACTCTTCGCGAAGTGCCCCGACTTTCTAAAGGGTCGTGAGGGGATTAATGTGGCGCCAATTCACGTTGATGAAAACATAAGCAGTCTTTCGGCAATTTTGTTGGACGATGCTTACTACAGCTTGTTCCTTCAGGGAATTCGAACCGTAGGCGGCGTTTCGGTCCTGGGGACGGAATACATTGTCCCGTTCAAAGCGAAGGCGTATCTCGACCTAAAAGCTAGAAGGGAAGCGGGGGAGAACGTTGATTCGAGGAAGGTAAAAAAGCATAAACGCGATGCGCTGAGACTTGCTCAGCTGCTTGGAGAGTCGGAAGGTGTCGATCTGCGCGGAGAACTGAAGGACGATATGCTTGCGTTTGTCAAAGATTGTGAGGTGGGCGACGTCAATCTGAAACAGATTGGGGTTGCGGGCGTAACGACGGCGCAGTTGCTCGAGACGATGAAAGCAACATATGGCTTGATTGGTTGAGTGGGGTTACGTGGCCCGGACGGTGCAGTCTAGCGGCGTTGTCCGGCGCATGAGCTCGCTAATCGGCTATTATTTGTTTAGACAACTTGAGTTGTAGAGGAGTGACCGGCGATG
>CAUBQN010000117.1 GCA_958438125.1 uncultured Collinsella sp. | reverse complement strand
CGTGCAACGCGCGGCAAGCCTTCATGAGGCCCTTGCGTCCACGCGGATCGAGCATCGAGGAAGCCTCGTCCAATATGAGCACGCGCGGTTCCATGGCGAGCACGCCGGCAAGCGCCACGCGCTGCTTTTGGCCGCCCGAAAGCGCATGGGTCTCGTGGCGCTCAAAGCCCACCAGGCCCACACCCTTCAGCGCCTCGCGTACGCGCTGCGCAATTTGCGCCGATGGCACGCCAAGGTTTTCGGGACCAAACGCAACGTCATCTTCGACAAGCGTTGCCACCAGCTGGTCGTCGGGATTCTGGAATACCATGCCCGCGGTCGAACGAATGTCGTAGACCAGCTCGGGGTCGGACGCATCCATGCCGTTGATGCGTACCGTGCCCGCATCGGGCTGCAACAGCGCATTCAGATGCTTGGCAAACGTCGACTTGCCCGACCCATTGCCACCGAGGATGCAGAAAAACTCGCCGTCCTCGATATTCAGATCGACGCCGTCGAGCGCCGGTACGGCACCGTCATAGCTAAAGGAAACGCCCCGACACTCAATCATGCGCGGCCTTTGACCTGGTCCTTTTTAGGCGTGATGAGGTTGGAGACCGCTTTATACACCGCCAGTGTCAACACCGAGTTAAGCACGGTCTTGATAAGGTTGAACGGCAGCACGGCAGGAATCATGAGCGGGGCGATCACATCGACCGAGCCATACCAGAACCATACGCCAATGGTAAGGTTTGCGACCATAGACAACGCCGTAGCGGCAATAACGCCGAGCACCAGGCCAATCACGGCACCCTTATAGGTATGCATCTTCTGATAGACGATAGCCGCAGGCAGAATGTAGCCCAGCGTGGCAACCAGGTTCATAAGCGCGCCGACCCAGTCACCCGTGGTGAGCGCATGGATAACGATAGCCATAGCGGCAACAGCAGTGCCGGCGCCAGGACCATACGCAAACCCGCACACCATCGCCGGTACCAGCGACGGGTCATACGTCAAAAACGGCGCCGAAGGAAGGATAGGCAGCTGCACGTACATAAACAGGGCGCCCAAGGCGCACATCAACGCCATGGTAACGAGCTGTTTGGTGCTCCACCTATTCGTGTTCTCAAAATGGATATGCTGCGACTGTTCAGACATAAGATCACCTGCCTCTTTCATCCGGACTCTAACCGTTGGTACTGGGATCTCACCAGTTCAGCCGGCATGCGAACCAACACACGCACGGGTCGCGGACTCATCGGCTCGGTCGCAGACACCTCGCCTGCGCCACGGCGTCCCTTTGACACCGCCCGATTTACCGCCAGTGGGGAATTCCACCCCGCCCTGAAACAGCAATTGCAAGTGTAGCACGAGCAGGTTCTCGCGCAAGTATGCCAAGGGTAATTTGTGGCGGAGATCAGTTGCCAAAGCAACCACGTCCCCCACCCATCCCAAAGCAACGCGCCTTTCGCGCAAAGCGCGAAACAGCGAAGGGGACACGTATCCCTATCGACCACATCCTTCTCCGCCCGCCGGCCTCAAGGCCGTAAACGCAGGGAATCCGGGGGCGGGACGGGGACTTCTCTCCGGAATATTCCGCAGGACGCAAAGAGGCTCCGCAGCGCGAAGCGCGATGCGGAGCCTCTTTGCATGTCCGAGGACGTTCCGGAGAGAAACCCCCGTCACGCCCCCGGATTCCCGGTGGGAGTTCTAGACCTTGTCGGCCTTAGTACATACCGCCGCCCTGCTGACCAGCGGTAGCAGCAGCGATTGCGTCCTCAAGCTGAGTGTTCTTGGGCACATCGGAGACGGTGGCCTCGGTGATGAGGATCAGGCTGGCGACAGAAGCAGCGTTCTGCAGGGTGACGCGGCTGACCTTGACGGGGTCGAGGACGCCCATCTCGATCATGTCGCCCCACTCGCCGTTGGCAGAGTTGAGACCCTGGCCGGCGGGCAGCTCGGCAACCTTGTCGACCACGACAGCGCCCTCAAAGCCAGCGTTCTTGGCGATGGTGGCGACCGGAGCGGTCAGAGCCTTCTTGACGATGTCGACGCCGATCTTCTCCTCGGGGTCATCGATCTCGACGGCATCGAGCGCAGGAGCAGCGTCCATGAAGGCGACGCCGCCGCCAGCGACAATGCCCTCCTCGACAGCAGCGCGGGTGGCCTGCAGGGCGTCCTCGACGCGATGTTTGATCTCCTTGAGCTCGGACTCGGTAGCAGCGCCGACCTTGATGACGGCAACGCCACCGGAGAGCTTGGCCAGGCGCTCCTGGAGCTTCTCACGGTCGAAGTCAGAGGTGGTGTTCTCCATCTCGCCCTTAATCTGAGCGATACGGGCGTCGATGGCCTCCTTGGAGCCAGCGCCGCCGACGACGACGGTGTTGTCCTTAGAGATGGTGACGGACTTAGCAGTACCGAGCATATCGGCGGTGATGTCAGCGACCTTCACGCCCAGCTCGTCCAGAGCGGCCTGGCCACCGGTGAGGACGGCGATGTCCTCGAGGATGCGCTTGCGGCGATCGCCATAGCCCGGGGCCTTGACGGCGCAGACGTTGAGAGCGCCACGGATCTTGTTGAGGACCAGGGTCGGCAGAGCCTCGCCGTCGATGTCCTCAGCGATGATGAGCAGGCCACGGCCGGCGCGCTGGACAGCCTCGAGAACAGGCATGATGTCCTGAACGCTGGAGATCTTCTGGTCGGTGATGAGGATGTACGGATCCTTCATCACGGCCTCCATGCGGTCGTTGTCCGTGACGAAGTAAGCGGAGACATAGCCCTTGTCGAACTGCATGCCCTCGACGGTGTCGATGGTAATGTCGAACGTCTGGGAATCCTCGACGGTGATGACGCCGTCCTTACCCACGACCTCCATGGCCTCGGCGATCTTCTCGCCGACCTCGGGGTCACCGGCGGAGATGGTACCGACGGAAGCGATCTGCTCCTTGGTCTCGACCGGCTTGGCCTGCTTCTTCATCTCGGCGACGGCAGCGTTTACAGCCTTGTCGATGCCGCGACGGATGGCCAGCGGGTTGGCGCCGGCGGCGACGTTACGCAGACCGTCGTTGACGATAGCCTGGGCGAGCAGGGTTGCGGTGGTGGTGCCGTCACCCACGGTGTCGTTGGTCTTGGTGGCGACCTCCTTCACCAGCTGAGCGCCCATGTTCTCGATGTTGTCCTCGAGCTCGATCTCCTTAGCGACGGAAACGCCGTCGTTGGTGATGGTCGGGGCACCGAACGTGCGCTGCAGAGCGACGTAACGGCCCTTGGGGCCCATGGTGACGGTAACGGCGTCGGCCAGAGTGTTGACGCCCTTGGCGAGCTTGGCGCGGGCATCGGTGTTGAACGTAATGTTCTTTGCCATGGTAGGTAATCCTCCAAAAGAAATGTGACTCGCGTCGCCGCTTCCGAGTCCTATGCGGCGGACGCGTTCAAAGACGAATCAGAGATTCTGACGAGACTAGGCCTCGACGACGGCGTAGATGTCGTCGGCGCGCATGAGCAGATACTTCTCGCCGTCGACCTTGACCTCGTTGCCACCAAACTTACCGTAGATGACAACGTCGCCGACCTGAACGTCCATGGGGATGCGCTCACCCTTGTCGTTGACCTTACCGGCGCCAACGGCAACGATGGTGCCGCGCTGCGGCTTCTCCTGAGCGTTGCTGGCGATGTACAGGCCAGAAGCGGTCTTCTGCTCGGCCTCGTCGGGCTTGACCAGGACGCGATCTGCAAGCGGCTTCAAAGACGACATGCTTGTTTCCTCCTTTTTGGGCCGCGCGGTCATGCCGCGCGGGTTAACCCTTTTTGTTTGCGTACGCGTTGAATGGTACCCACGAATGGCGGGTTATACAACACAGAGTCAAAAAATCTTATTTTTTGGCACTTAGATTTTCTGAATGCCGGGGGATAACTTAGAGGTGGCTCCCGGGGCGGACCGGAGGGCATGAAGTTTGCTGCTCTACAGTCCTGCGCAAGACGGAAAGCACATTAAGTGCTTTCCTTTGCGTGCGGAACTCGCGACAAACTTCATGCCCTCCGGTCCGCCCCGGGAGCCAGGTTAACTAATTCGGGCCCGGCATTCAGAAAAGTCAGTGCAGCAAAATGGCGATGCGGATGGAATGCACAAGATAGGGGCACGTTGTTGGGACGCGCTCTTTTAAGTTGCGGTGGAATAGTTCCTGTTTTTGGGCTTGAAGGCCGATTTTAGGGACTATTTCACCGCAACTGAGGGGTGGGATGTGGGGTTAACGCTCGTAGATTAAGTTACCTGCCAGGTAGGTGGCCTGAACCTTGGTGGCTTGGA
>CAUBQN010000116.1 GCA_958438125.1 uncultured Collinsella sp. | reverse complement strand
GCGGATGCTCGTCGGTCGTGATGTTGCAGCGAAGCGCCAGGTAGGCCTCGTAGATTTCGCCGCCGGCATTGCCGCGGGAGTCGACGCGGCGGATGACGGGCGTCACGGTGTTGTGCGCCACGCCGTCGGCTGTGTGCGCGATGACGCCCACCGACTCATCGGTCCACTCGCGCCAGGCAAGGATAATCTTCTCGGCGGCGTCGAGCAGCTGGGCGCGGTCGTGCGAGCGCAGTCGCAGCACCGAAAGCGGCCACTGCAACACGGTACCGCTGACCTGGTCAAAGCCGGGCACGCTAAACTGCGAGACCTCGGCGGCATGCATCATGGGGAACTCGTGCGCGCCGCCCTGGAAGTGGTCGTGCGACAGGATCGAGCCGCCCACGATGGGCAGGTCGGCGTTGGAGCCAATGAAGTAGTGCGGGAACAGGTCGACAAAGTCGAGCAGGCAGGTCAGACCCTTGCGGTCGACGTGCATCGGACGATGCTCGGAGCTCATGGCAATGCAGTGCTCGTTAAAGTACGCGTACGGGCTGTACTGGAAGCCCCAGCGCTCGCCGTCGAGCTTAATTGGGATAACGCGCAGATTCTGGCGGGCGGGATGGGCGCCGCCGTCGGCTGCAGCGGAGCGTCCGGGATAGCCCTCGTTTTCGATGCACAGCTGACAGGCGGGATACTTCTCGCCCGTGTTCTTGGCTGCACCTGCCGCGGCGATATCGCGCGGGTCCTTTTCGGGCTTTGACAGGTTGATAGTGATCTCCAGGTCACCCCAGTTGGTGGGGGTGTTCCATTTGATATTGCGCGCGATGGCGGCGCGGCGCACGTAGCCGGCGTCGCAGCACAGACCGTAGAACCAGTCGGTCGCGGCGCGGGGCTCGTTGACGCCCATGCGGCCGTTGAACTCCTCGTTTACAACCGAAGGCCTCGGCATCAGCGCGCCCATGATGCGCATGGCGATGCGGTCGCGGCCCGACGCCGTGTCCTCGGCGGCGCCGTTGGCAACGGCGGCCTCGGCAAGCGCGGCGAGCGTGCCCTCCAGGTCAAAGTCGGGCAGGGTATCGGGGTGCAAGAGCGAAATCTTCTCGGTCTTGAGCGCCCAGGCCATGTCGAGCGCCGGGCCCGTAGCACCGATGCACTCGAGAATGGTGTTATACGCCCAGATGCGATCGTCCTGGCCGATCATCGATCGATGGATGGCATATTCGATGAGGCCCTGCGCGGCCTCGCGCACATCAGTCATTACAGCCATGCCGCGTAAGCCCCCTTGTCAGAGATGGCGTAGTGACGGGCAGAGCCCTCGCCCAGCCAGCCGTTCATCTTGGCAATGAAGGTGTCGACCAGATCGAGCGGCACGAAGGCCTGGATGGTACCGCCAAAGCCGCCGCCGTGAATACGAACGGCGCCACGGCCGTCGAGCACATGCTCGGCAAGAGCAAGTGCGTACATGGAAGGCTGCTCGGCACCCAGTTTGGCAACAACATTCTGCAGGTACATGGCGGAGCTGGCGCCGGACTCGCGCGTCAGGACCAGGAACTGGTCAATGTCGCCGGCGTTCAGGGCCGCCCAGCGCTTATCGACCAGGCCGTTCTCGTACCAGTAGTGAACGGCGCGCAGGCAGGCACGGTCGCCCAGCTTGGCGCGTAGCTCGGGGAGCTTGGCGTCAAAGTCCGCCACGTTTACCTCGCACAGGCGTGCCTTGCCAAACTCGGCAGCGACGTCCTGCATCTCGCGCGGAACGGCGGCGTAGTCGTCGGTAGCTGCCACATGGTCGGCGCCAACCTTAACGAGCACGAGCGCATAACCGTGATCCTCAAAATTGAGCTCGAGCTTCTGGGTTTTAGGCTGAGCCTGGTCCTCAAAGTCCATGTAGGCGAGGCCGCCCAGGCACACAGCGGCCTGGTCCATCAGACCGCAGGGCTTGCCGTAATAGTTGTTCTCGGTGCGCTGGCTCATCTGGGCGAGGGCGACGGGCTCGATGGCGGGCGCGCCCCAGAGCGTCTCCATGGCACGACCGTACGCGGCCTCGACGGCGGCAGAGCTGGAAAGGCCGCCACCCGAGGGGACGGAGCAAGTGAAGGCGAAGTCGAAGCCGTGGGGCTCAACACCAAGCGCTGCGATTTCGTGGGCCATGCCGCGGACGAGGCTCGCGGACGTGCCCTTCTCGGACGCTTGAATATCCAGCGTGTCGAGCGTGATCTCAAAGGTGGGGTAGCCCTCGTCGGCGACGCGAATCTTGTTGGTGTCGGTCGCTACGGCAATGCCGTCAACGGCGACATCGAGCGAGCCGGCGATGACGTGGCCGCCCTCGTGGTCGGTGTGGTTGCCACTGATCTCGGAGCGGCCGGGCGCGTGCACATAGAGCACCTGGCGATCGCCGATGGGCCCAAACTCCTCCTCAAACAGCTTGGTGAGCGTGGCGAGTGTCTTTTCGTCGGGAGTGGTCATGGGAGTCCTTTCCTTGGCGCGCACGGGTGAGTTTTGCGTCGTTATGAGTACGTTAACAACTTGAAGCGGCATGAACCAGGTGTTCACGATATCGCACGTTACGGGCTATGTTAACGTACTCATAACACAACGCTTGTCACTTTTTGAGAATCTGGTAATCGGTCGATATTTGGCCGTGAACGGTAGTGCCGTATGGACTTATAAAGCAGAAGAGATGCAGATAGAAAAAGTAGAGTACGTTAACATGCGTCCGACGATAGCGGGCCTCGGCGCGGGGTGCATCTCTGCCTGGGCCGGCATTCACGCTATTCAGATCTCGCAAGGGTGAAGGTGATCCTGTGGCAAGGCGCCCGTCCAACGATACAGGTACGCGTCCGGTCTCCATGGCCGACGTCGCCCGCGCTGCTGGCGTTTCGCAGCAGACGGTTTCGCGCGTCGCCAACGGCTTGCCCAACGTTAACGAGCAGACGCGCCAGCGCGTGCAGTCCGCTATGCAAGAGCTCGGCTTTCGTCCGAGTTATGCCGGTCGCTCGCTGCGCGACGGCCGCTACCATTCGGTCGGCCTGTGCGTCAACGATGTCACCAAGTTTGGCAACCTCTCAATGATCGACGGCATCGCCAGCGCTGCTCGCGAGCATAATTGTGCCATCACGCTGGTCGAGATGTCCAAGACCGAGGAGTTTTCGCTTGCCGAGGCCACGCGTCGTATGGCCGCGCTGCCCGTGGACGGCATCATCATCGGCATGAGCCGCATGGCGCCCGATTTTGAGGCGTTTGTTCCACTGCCGGGCATTGGCACGGTCATCGTTACCATGTACGCGCACCCGCGGGTGACCACGGTCGACTCCGATCATTACGGCTGCTCGCTGCTGCTCATGGATCACCTGTTTGAGCTGGGGCACGAGCAGATTCGCTATATTGGCGGCCCGTCGTTCTCGGTCGACGAACAATTTCGTCGCGCTGGTTGGCAGGATGCGCTCGAGCGTAAACACATCGAGCCGGCAGAGCCGCTCGAGGGCGACTGGTCTGCCAACAGCGGCTACGAGGCCGGCAGGCACCTGGCCGAGCACGATCACACCATGACGGCGATTTACGCGGCAAACGACCAGATGGCAAACGGCGCAATTGCGGCGCTGCGCGATAGCGGCCTGCGTGTGCCCGAGGACGTGAGCGTGGTGGGCGTCGACGATTCGCTCGATGATTTTGTGGCACACAACGAGCTCACGACCGTGCGATTCGATCTACATCAGCGCGGACGCGAGGTGTTTGAGCATGCGGTTCCCGAGGCGGGTACGGCGGGTAAAACCGTTGCCATTCGTATTCCCGGCCAACTCATTATTCGACATAGCACGGCGATACCACGCTCATAGTTTGCGCAGGTAAACGGCGGTATATTCTGCCTCAATAACAATCGGTAAGGATGCTGACGGATAGCCGTGGCTATGAAGGTGAGTGTTATGATAGACGGGTTCTTTTGTCTATCTAGGAGGCTTTGCCTGATGGAGATCACCAAGGATATCCGCTACATCGGTGTCGACGATCACGACATTGACCTGTTCGAGGGCCAGTACGATGTGTCCGAGAACGGTATGGCATACAACAGCTACGTTATCTTGGGCGACAAGATCGCTGTCGCCGATTCGGTTGACGCTGGCTTTGTCGACGAGTGGCTCGGCAACCTCGAGGCCGCGCTCGATGGCCGTACGCCCGACTACCTGGTCGTCCATCACATGGAGCCCGATCACTCCGCCGGCATCGCTGCCTTTATGGAGCGCTATCCCCAGGCGCAGATCGTGGCCAGCATGGGCGCCTTCCGCATGATGGTCAACTACTTTGGCACCGACTACCCCGAGCGCAAGATGGTCG
>CAUBQN010000115.1 GCA_958438125.1 uncultured Collinsella sp. | reverse complement strand
CTGTTATGCGGAAGGGAGCGCCTATGGCACTCAGCGAGAAAGACGTGCGCGGCATCGCCGAGTACGCAAAGATCGCACTGACCGATGACGAGCTCGCCCAGATGACGTCCTACATGAACGACGCCGTCCAGATGCTCGAGCCCGTCTTGCAATATGACTTGCCCGACGTGGAGCCCACGTTCCATCCCATCGGAAGCCTGTCCAACGTGATGGGCGATGACCTGCGCGAGCCCGAGCGCGACCTGCCGCTCGACGTCGCGCTCGAAAACGCCGGCAGCGCGCGCAACCGCTACTTCCGCGTGCCGTCCATTTTGGGAGAGGGGGAGAGCGAGTAATGGCGCTAAGCTTCGATTCCCTTACCGCCGCCCAGATTGCCGCGGGCGTTGCCGCCGGCGACTTTACCGCTACCGAGGTGGCTCAGGCCTCCCTTGCCGCCATCGAGGCGCGCGAGGGCGGGGTCCAGGCATTCCTGCAGGTGGCGCCCGAGCTTGCGCTCGAGGCCGCTGCGCGCGTGGATGCCGACCGTGCCGCAGGCAAGCCGCTGCCCCCGCTCGCGGGCGTGCCGCTGGCCATCAAGGACAACATGAACCTCGTGGGCACGCGCACCACCTGCGCTTCCCGCATGCTCGAGAACTACCAGAGCGTCTACACCGCCACCTGCGTCCAACGCATGCTCGACGCCGGCTGCCTGCCCATGGGCAAGGCCAACATGGACGAGTTTGCCTTTGGCAGCTCTACCGAGAGTTCTGCCTTCCACCGCACCAACAACCCTTGGGATACCGAGCGCGTGCCCGGCGGCTCCTCGGGCGGCTCCGCTGCCGCCGTCGCTGCGGGCGAGGTCGCGCTCTCGCTGGGCTCGGACACCGGCGGCTCCATTCGCCAGCCGGCGTCGCTGTGCGGCGTGGTGGGCTTTAAGCCCACGTATGGCGCCGTGAGCCGTTACGGCGTGGTTGCCTTTGGCTCGTCGCTCGACCAGGTGGGCCCCTTTGGCCGCACGGTCGAGGATGTCGCGCTGGCCATGAACGCGCTTACCGGCGCGGGCCACGATCCGTACGACTGCACCAGCCAGGATTGCGCCGTCGACTTTACCGAGCACCTCAACGACAGTATCGAGGGCAAGCGCGTGGGCATCATCCCCGCGTTTATGGAGGCCGAGGGCCTGACGCCCGAGGTCAAGGCCGCTGTTCAGCGCGCCGCCCAGGAGCTGCAGAACCAGGGTGCCGAGCTGGTCGAGGTCGACCTGCCGCACCTGGACGCCGCCATCGCCGCCTACTACGTCATCGGCCCGGCCGAGGCGTTCTCCAACCTGGCCCGCTTCGATGGCATTCGCTACGGCTATCAGGAGGAGGGCTGCGCCAACCTGTCCGACCAGAGCTCGCTTTCGCGTGCCCACGGCTTTGGCGCCGAGGCCAAGCGCCGCCAGATGCTTGGCGCCTACCTGCTGAGCTCGGGCGTGTACGACAAGTACTACTACGCTGCGCAAAAGGCCCGCACGCTCATCACGCAGGACTACGACGCCGCGTATGCCAAGGTGGACACAATCCTCATGCCCGCTTCGCCGCGCACGGCCTTTAAGTTTGGCGAGATTAGCGACCCCACGCAGATGTACCTCTCCGACCTGTACACCATCTCGCTCAACATTTGCGGCAACGGCGGTATCTCGGTGCCGCTGGGCCTGGGCGAGGATACTCAGCTGCCCGTTTCTGCCCAGCTGGTGGGTCCGGCCTTTAGGGACCGTCAGCTGCTCACGTTTGCCCGCGCCCTGGAGCGCGGCTTTGCCGATGCCGCCACGGGTGCGCCCGCGCTTTCCGTCGCGCCCGATTTTGCCGGGAAGGGAGGCGAGCTGTAATGAAGGAGCTTTCCGAGGTCCTGCAGGATTGGGAGGCCGTGATCGGCCTGGAGATCCACACCGAGCTCACCGCACTCGATACCAAGATGTTCTGCAACTGCAAGCTCAGCCACGATGACGAGCCCAACGCCAACGTGTGCCCGGTGTGCCTGGGCCTGCCCGGCGCCCTGCCGGTGCCCAACAAGCGCGCCATCGAGAGCATCGTCAAGGCTGGCCTCGCCACCAACTGCGAGATCCAGCGCCACTCGATGTTCTACCGCAAGCACTACTTCTATCCCGATATGGCCAAGAACTTCCAGACCACGCAGGGTCCGGTCGCCTTTGCCATGTACGGCCACCTGGATCTGGACGTGACCGGTCGCGGTGCCGCCGAACGCCCCGACTGCGCGTTTGGCGAGGCCGAGGCCCAGAGCTTGGCGAGCGCTTCGGCCAACGCCGAGGGCCTGTCCACGTCCATGACGTCGACCATGCGCGAGGGTAACCAGCGCGCCGGCCACCTGGCCAGCTATGACGCGTCCAACCTGCAGATGCCCGAGCGTCGCGAGGACGGTTCCTACACGGTGCCCATCCGCATCCTGCGCATCCATATGGAGGAGGACGCCGCCAAGATGGTGCACGTGGGCGGTGCCGAGGGCCGCATTACCGCCGCGGCCGAGTCGCTCGTCGACTACAACCGCTGCGGCACGCCTTTGATTGAGCTCGTGACTGAGCCCGACTTGCGCACGCCCGAGGAGGCCCGCCTGTTTATGGAGAAGCTCCGTCGCATCTTTGTGACGCTGGGCATTTCCGACTGCTCCATGGAGAAGGGCTCCATGCGCTGCGACGGCAACGTGTCGCTGCGCCGCCGCGGCGAGACCAAGCTGGGAACCAAGACCGAGCTCAAGAACCTCAACTCGTTTAAGAGCCTGCATGACGGCCTTGCCTACGAGATTTGCCGTCAGGCCGAGGTGCTCGAGGAGGGCGGCATCATCTATCAGGAGACCCGCCACTGGGAGCCCAGCCGCAAGCGCACCGTGGTCATGCGCGTGAAGGAGACGGCCGACGACTACCGCCTGTTCCCCGATCCCGACCTGGCGCCGTTCGATCTGGACGATGAGTTCATCGACCGCTGCCGTGGCGAGATTCCCGAGCTGCCCGATGCCAAGCGTGCCCGTTTTGAGGCTGACTTTGGCATTAAGGCGGCCGACGCCGAGCAGATTGCCGGCGACCCGGAGTTTGCCGAGTTCTTTGAGGCCGCTGCTGCCGGTATGGCCGGCAAGGAGGCCCAGACGGTTGCAAACCTGCTGGTGAACGAGATGATTGCCTACCTTAAGGGTGCGGGTGTGTCGCTCGCCGAGTCCGGTATTGCGCCGGCTCAGGTGGCAGCCCTTGCCAAGCTGCTGGCGACCGATGCCATCAGCTCCAACCAGGCGCACGAGGTCTTTGAGGCCATGGCCCAGACCGGCGACGACCCCAACAAGATCGTCGACGAGCGCGGCATGCGTCAGGTGAGCGATGCCGGCGCGCTGCAGCCGATCGTGGACGAGGTGCTGGCAAACTGTGCCGATCAGGCGCAGCAGTATCGTGACGGCAACCAGAAGGTCATCGGCTTTTTGGTGGGCCAGTGCATGAAGGCGAGCCGCGGCAAGGGCAACCCGAAGCTCTTCAACGAGTTGCTGAGAACGTCGCTCTCGTAAGCGGGAACCGAGAGGCAAGGCCCTGTGCCCGGCCCCTCGGTTCCGTGACGACTCGGCCGTTCGGGTCAGGTGGGGCTGAATAGAATTTGGTGAATGAGGGCGCCGTTGCTGCCCTCATTTTTTGTGGACGGGGCGCAGGGACGGTCCCCTTGGTCACATCGCGCCCCAAGATTTCCAAAAAGTTAACCTTTGTTGACCTCAATAGTTAGATAAACTAAACTATTTTCCAAAAGTGTGCTCGAGCAAACTTGTTTACTCGGGTGCTGAGGCACCGTGCCGCGTCCAGTGCGGCAAAAGGGAGAAGCAACATGAAGAAGTCGACGTTTAACACCCTGCTTGTCGGTGGCGGTTTTCTGCTTGGCACGGCCGGCATCAAGCTGCTTACCAGCGCTCCGGTCAAGAATGCCTGCGTGCAGGGTATCGCGTGCGGTATGCGCGTCAAGAACTGCTACCAGGATATGGTCGAGCAGGCCAAGGCCAATGTCGATGACATGGTTGCCGAGGCTGCCTACATCACCCAGAGCGAGGCCGCCGCTGACGAGGCAGCCGAGTAACGCTCCCAGGCACAAACTATGAGATTCTCGATTATTAGCGAGATCCCCGGCAGGACCCGTCTTCAATTGGCGGGTCCTGTGCCAGAGAGCGATCTCGATGCACTTCTTAAGCTTGGCGGCGACATCGATGGCGTGCACAAGGTGCGCGTGTATGGCCGCATTGGCCAGATGGCGCTGGAGTACGACGAGCCGCGCCGCGCGAGCGTGCTCGACGCCTTGGGCGCACTCGATGCTCAAGCTATCGCCGATGCCAAGTCGGGCTACGTGATGCAACTCGAGCCGCGCAAGCATAAACTCGTTATGGACCTGGCCACACTTATCGGCGCCCACTACGCACGTCGTTGGTTCTTGCCGACGCCTCTGCGTGCGGTGTTTGTCGTGGCCGGTTACATGGCAT
>CAUBQN010000114.1 GCA_958438125.1 uncultured Collinsella sp. | reverse complement strand
ACCATGCTCTGGCCGACGGACTTGATGATGCGCTCGCCGCCCACGCTGGTGCCGACACCCATGGTGGCCGAGCACAGCAGCATGATCCAGATGGGGATGCCGGCATCGCCGACGCTCGTCTGGCCGTTGGCGAAGGCGACACCTAAAAAGAGCACGCCGATGAACTTCTGTCCATCCTGCGCGCCGTGCATAAAGCTCATGGCCGCAGCGCTCGCGATTTGAGCGTATTTAAAGAAGACGTTGGCACGTCGCCTGTTGGCGGCGGCAAACAGAATCGAGACGAGTTTGCACAGGATCCAGCCCATGACAAAGCCCAGACCGATGGAGAGCGCCAGGCCGTAGATGACCTTCATCCATTCGTGGACGTTGACGCTGTTCGCGCCGCCGAGGGCGATGGCGGCGCCGGTCAGGCCGGCGATAAGGCTGTGGCTTTGCGAGGTGGGGATGCCAAAACGCGACGCGGTGGCGCCGTAGACGACGATGGAGAACAGCGCCGCGCACAGGCAGGCGAGCGCCATGGTGCTGTTTCCGCCAAAGTCGACGATATGTGAAATGGTGTTGGCGACGCTCGCGTTAAAGTGCGTCATGATGAGCACGCCCAAGAAGTTGAATGCGGCGCTCATGAGAATGGCGGCGCGGGCGGGCATGCAACGCGTGGTGACGCAGGTCGCGATGGCGTTGGGTGCGTCGGTCCATCCATTGACGAAGATGGCGCCGAGCGCGAGGATCACGGTGACGGCAAGGACTGGGTTCGACACAAGTTGGCCGAGGAAGGTTGAGAACGTTACGTCCATATATGGGCTTTCTCGAAGTTTGCAGACATGTTACAAAAACATGATAAATCGTATCACCTCCTGCTGGTTTCCTTACCGAGTTCTGATGGGAGAAGTGAATTTTTTGGCACTAAAATTGAATATAAGCCCTGTTGACCGCGGGTATTCTTTTTGCTAACACGCCATGAGGACACGCGTGCGCGCCCCAACACCCCAAAACCACAGTCTGTTCGCTTTACAACATGCAAACATGCGTTCGATAATAGAGGGCATGGAATATCGACAGACAGACGGCAAAACTCGGCGCGTGCACAAGCAGTATGTGGACGTCGTGGCTCGCATCCTCGCGGGCGGACAGGTCGTGCCGGTCACCGTCTGCTGGGTCGACGGCCGTTGTTTTACGATCGACGAAATTATCTCGACCACTGGGTTTGGCCTGATGGTCCACGGCATCCGTACGGCAACATATAAGGTGCGTTTTGGCGGGCACGCGACCGAGTTGTATCTGGAGGACCAGACGCGCGAGCGGGCGGACGGCTCGCAAGCGCACGTGATGCGTTGGTGGGTCTGGGCCTTTGATCGTACGCTTGAGGGCGAGCGCCGTAGGTAAGGACGTGCGGCATTCGGGTACAATGGCAGGAATCTTGTCACCTACGGCGCTGTCGTGCGCTTTTTGAAAGGACGAAGTATGAACGATATCCAGGGCTATCAGAACGGCCCCATCGAGACCGGCGCAAGTCGCGCCAAGGAGATGTCGCCGCGCGCGTACAATCTCGCCATGTCTGCTCTCATCTTCTTGGGCTTTTGCGCCATGGGCGCCGGTGCTTACTTTACGAGCACCATGGCGTTTGCCCGCATGATGATGAGCGGCGCCGCTTTGCCGCTGGTCTTTGGCTCGTTTATCCTGACTATTGTCGGTATCGTCATGATGTCGGCTGCTGCGGGCAAGCAGTCCGTGGGCCTGTCGCTCGTGGGTTACGTGATCTTTGCGAGCACCTTTGGCCTGACCGCGTCGTTTGGCCTTGCCAACTATGACCTGCCCACTATCAACACTGCCTTTATCGCCACGGCCGCCATCACCTTTGTCTTTGGTGCCTTGGGCGTGACGTTCCCCAAGTTTTTCCAGCGCGTATATGGCATCGGCTTTGGCATTCTGCTCGCCACGATTCTGGTCGAGATCGTGCTGATGTTCATGGGCGTCTCGCAGTCCATCACCGATCTGATCGTGATCGTGGTGTTCGCCGGGTTTATTGGCTACGACACCTATGTTGCCACGACGGTGCCGCCCACGCTGCCCAATGCGGTGCTCATGGCGTCCAACCTGTTCGTGGACATTATCAACGTGTTCCTGCGCATCCTGAACATTCTCGGTCGTCGCGACTAGTGGCGAATTGCGGCGGTGCTTGCCGTGCGTGCAAATCGATGCGAAAGGCGGTCCTTCGGGGCCGTCTTTTTTGTACGCGGCGGGGTATCATGGATGGGAAAAGCCGATAGCGGCAGCGACAGGAAAGGTGGCCACGTATGGCAGATGTCGACAACAGGAACCGTAACCGCAGGTCTAACCGAGCGGGTCAGCCCAATCCCAAGCGCGAGGCGCGTGCCAAGGCCGCCGAGCGCCATGTGGCGGCTGTGTCCGAGGCCTGCGCCAAGGACATCGAGCGTTCGCTTGCCGGCGTGCGCGAATTCGACGGTATGCCTGCCGGCTTTGTCGCGGCGATGAAGGCCAAGGCCCAGAAGGCGGCGGCTGCTGAGGAGCAGGCCGCCGAGGCTGTGGAGGCTGACGCTGCCGAGGTGGAGACCGCGGTCGAGCCCGAGGTGGCGCTCGAGTCCGCCGAGTCGGCCGACGAGGCTGAGTCCGAGCCCGCGGAGGAGGCTGCTCCGGCCCTGCCCGAGGTCACTGTGCTTGATGCCTCCGCCACGCAGGCAATCCTCGATAACGGCCGCGGCTATGCGCAGTTCTGCGACATGGCCGTGCTTGCCTTTGCCTCGTTTACCAATCCGGGCGGCGGCTATATCCAGGGCTACCTGGGCCAGGAGGCGACGCTCTGCGCCGATTCGTACCTGTACAGCGTGCTCGACAAGCAGCGCAAGTGGTACGGCGAGAACCGTCGCCGCAACATCAACTGCGAGCTGTACCGCAATCGTGCGCTGGTGGTGCCCGCCGTGCGCTTCGACCGCAACCACGTGCACGCATACGCCGATGTAATCGTTGCCGCCGCACCCAACGTCAAGCGTGCCCGCCAGGAGTACCGCGTGAGCGACGACGCCCTGTTGGATGCCCTGCGCGACCGCATCCGCTTTGTGCTTGCCATCTGCGACGAGCTGGGTCGCGAGAAGCTCGTACTGGGTGCTTGGGGCTGCGACAACAACGGCTTTGACGCCGAGGCCGTGGCAGAGCTCTTCCGCGAGGAGCTCGCATCGGGCGACTTTAAGGTCAAGCAGGTGTTCTTTGCCGTGCCTTCTACGCGCTGGGATGAGGACTTCGCCAAGTTCGAGCACGTGCTGGCAAGCTTCCCCGAGCGCAACGAGGAGTCCTATGCCCAGGTTGCCGCACGCGCTGCGGCTGCTCGCGCCGCCGAGCAGGCCCAGGCTGCCGCCGAGGACGATGAGGACGATGACGATTGGCGCAAGTACCTGTAATCGGTACGGGCCGACAGATAGGTCGAGCCGGCGGGAGGGCTGCTCCCGTCGGCTTTTTACTAAAGGAAGGGCTTACGATGAAAAACGTTCTGTGCTTTGGTGACAGCAATACCTATGGCTATGATCCGGCTGGTATGCGCGATGGCACCGCGGTGCGCTATGCGCAGGATGTGCGCTGGTGCGGCGTGGCGCAGCGTGACCTGGGCGAGGGCTGGCATGTGATTGAGGAGGGGCTTAACGGCCGCACGACGGTGCGCGACGATATGTGCCATCTGGACACTAGCCTCAACGGCATTCGCGCGCTTCCGATGCTGCTCGAGGCCCATAAGCCGCTGGACGCCATTGTGATCATGCTGGGCACCAACGACTGTAAGACGGTCTTTAACGTGACAGCTTCCGATATCGCCCGTGGCGCCATGGCACTGATTCGCGCCGTCCGCGCGTTTCCGTGGACCGACGCTGCGCCTTGTCCGCACATTCTGCTGATGGCTCCTATCAAGATCAAGCCGCAGATCGCCGATGTGTATATGACCGACTTTGACGAGCATTCCGTTGAGGCATCTGAACATTTTGGCGAGTACTATGCGCACGTGGCCGAGCAGTTTGGCTGCGACTTTTTGAATGCCGCCGAGTTTGCCGAGCCGGGAGATATCGACTATCTGCATATGATGCCCGAAAGCCACGAGAGCCTGGGGCACGCCGTGGCAGCCAAGCTCCAGGACATGCTCGGTGAGTAGCACGGCCCCAAACCACCACAAAGGTACCTTTGCGGTGGCTTGATTCGTTTGTTTGTCTCGATCTGTAACATCTAGGCTCGATTTTGCCGAGTTACTGTTACAGATCGAGATTATCTTCTCAGCGGAATTTGAATATCTCGATCTGTAACAGGTGGGCCGAAAAATGGGCTCTAACTGTTACAGATCGAGATGTTTGTGGGAACCACCGCAAAGGTGCCTGTCCCCTTTGCGGTGGTTTTGGGCTGCGGGCTTTAATACTGCCACATGTGGTTGACGGGGCCGGAACCTTTGCCCATGTCAAAGCCGGCGGCCAGAGCGCCCGTTAGGTAGGCCTTGCCGGCGTT
>CAUBQN010000113.1 GCA_958438125.1 uncultured Collinsella sp. | reverse complement strand
GTTAATCCACCAGCGGACATCGCAGCCCAGCTGGGAATTGCCGAGGATGACTTTGGCTATCACGTCGTGCGCGTGCGTCAGGCCGATGAGAAGCCCATCGTTATCGAGTACACCTACATGCCCCTCGAGCTGATTCCAGGCCTTAAAAAGAAGGACCTGTACGGATCGGTCTACCGCTTCATCCGCGAGCAATGTGGGCTGAAGATTTCGAGCTTCCACCGTACTATTCGCGCCGTGGCAGCAACCGAGGAAGAAGCCGAGCGTCTGGACACCAAACTTGGCTCTCCCCTGCTCGAGCTCACCCAGATTGGCTTTTTGGACAGCGGCGCCGCCTTTGAGTATTCGGTCTCGCGCAACGTTGGCGACCGCTTTGAGTTGCACAACGTAACGTTGGCATAAGTTTTTGTAGTCACGCGGGCGCTCGTTTTGAGCTGTTTTGTGCAACGCCCGCGCAACATAATGGGGGTATGAATATGTCCGATTTGATTAAACTGACGCCGATCTTCCACGAGAAGATCTGGGGTGGCCGCCAGCTCGAAACCGTATTTGGTTACGACATTCCCGAGGGTCCCATCGGTGAGTGCTGGGCCATCTCGGCCCATCCCAACGGTGACTGCCAGATTGCGGAGGGCCCGTATGCAGGCCACACGCTTTCATGGCTGTGGGCCGAGCACCGCGAGCTCTTTGGCAATTGCGAGGGCAAGGAGTTCCCGCTGCTCATTAAGATTCTGGATGCCAAGGACGACCTTTCAATCCAGATTCATCCCAACGACGAGTACGCCGCCAAGCACGAGAACGGCAGCCTGGGCAAAACCGAGTGCTGGTATGTGCTGGACTGCGAACCCGGTGCCACGATCATTGTCGGCCAGCGCGCGCACGACCGCGCCGAGGCTGCACAGATGATCGAGGAGGGCCGTTGGGACGAGATGCTCAACGTGCTGCCGATTCACAAGGGAGACTTTTTCCAGATCGACTCCGGCACCGTTCACGCCATCAAGACCGGCACGCTGATTCTGGAGACGCAGCAGTCGAGCGACGTGACATATCGCCTGTACGACTACGACCGCCCCGGCACCGACGGAAAGCTGCGCCCGCTGCACATTGAGCAGAGCCTCGACTGCATCGACTTTGATGCTCAGGCTCCGACCGACGGCACGGTGACCGCGCCCGAGGTGGACGGCGTGACCGAGCTCGAGTCCAACCCCTGCTACACCGTCGATCGCGTGCGCGCCAACGGCAGCAAGACCCTCGACCAGCGCTGGCCCTTCATGTGCCTGTCGGTCATCGACGGCGAAGGCACCGTCTGCGGCGACCCCGTCCACAAGGGAAGCCACCTGCTGGCCCCGAGCACCGTCAGCTCCATCGACCTCGAAGGCAAGATGGAACTGATCATCAGCCACCTCTAGGTCACAACAACAACCAAAACGAAACAAGGGGCTCCCCCGTCCACCAACGGGGGAGCCCCTTGTCCATATATATCAGCCCACCCGGCTCTCCAGATCAAAAAAGCGGACGAGCAGAGCGACGTTCGCAAGCTGCAGGCCAAAACGCCACAAAGAAGAGGGCGCGCCGGGGGCTTTGGTCGATCGCGAGTTCCGCACGAGCCGGAGAGCACTTAATGTGCTCTCCGTGCGAGCAGGACTGTCCGAGCAGGCGATCAAAGCCCCCGGCGCGCCCGGTCAACCTCGCAGTTAGGCATTCAGCTTGACGATCGGAGCGAATCCCTTCATAAGCTTTTTGGTCTGGCCGGTCTTTTCGAATTGAACCTCGATCATGTCTCCGGCGACCGAGATTACGGTACCCGTGCCAAAGGTCTTGTGGCTTACAGTATCGCCTGCGGCAAAGTCCTGTGATGCGCTAGCACGATCGACCTTGCGCTCCACCGTCGGGGACACCTTGGACGACGGCTTTTTAGCTCGCGGCGCGCCTGAGCCAAAGGTCGAGGCAACACGGCCGGCGTCGGGCGAGACCCCACGATGGCGCTCGGTCCCGTAACTGCTGCCGCCAAAGAAATCGTCAAAGCTCGATCCACCACGCGAACCGGAACCGCCGGTCGAGCGCGTATGCGAACCAAACACCTTGCCGCCGTACATATCCGAGCCCATGCCCGAGCCAAAGGTGCCGTGACGGTCGCCGCGTTTCTCCCAGCCCGTGCCCTCAAAACCGGCAGAACCGATGCCGCTAAACTCGATATCCTCAAACGGAATCTCGTTGAGGAAGCGCGAGCGCGGGTTGGCAGAGGTCGAGCCGTAGGTGCGACGCGTGGCCGCATAGGTCAAGAACAGGCGCTTACGGGCGCGCGTGATGGCGACGTAGGCCAGGCGACGCTCCTCCTCGAGCTTGCCCGGGTCATCGCCGCCGCCAAAGTCGTGCACGTGCGGGAAGATACCCTCCTCCATGCCGGCCACGAACACCGCCGGGAACTCCAGGCCCTTGGCGGAGTGGATGGTCATCATGGTGATGGCATGCGTCTCGCCGGCCAGGGAATCCAAGTCGGAGCGCAGGGCCAGCCACTCCATGAGCGCCGGCAGCGCCTTACAGGTGAGCGGACCGTAGGTGCGCTCGATCTCGTCGGCATGCACGGCACCCGCCGGCAACTCTGTTGGCACGGCATACGCGTTGCCCGCGATGGCGGCGGCCAGGGCATCCTGCGGAGACAGCGCCGGAGCGGCCAAGCTATCGAGCGGATTGGAGCCCGCGGCGTCACGCGCACCAACGAGCGCCTCAAACGAAGACACGGGCGCAGACGGGCCGGACTCGGGCTCAACGTCGGCGGGCACATCGGCAACACCAGCAGCGCGCAGCTCTTCCAAGCTCTCGAGCGTGCCTTCGATATCCTCGTGCGTCTCCTCAAATTCGGCAGCGACACCCAGGAATTCCTGGATGTTCTCGGCGCGGCTCTCGGACTCCATGGTGCCCTCGGCGCGGAAAGCCTGCAGCAGGCCCGTCTTATCGACAATCATCTCGACGACGTCCTTGAGCTCGCCGTCCATGCGGCGACCCTCGCGCACCAGCGACACAAAGCTCGACAGGCCATTGCGCACCTTGGCGCTAAACATGCCGGTTTCGGCGCACGCGATCTCGCAAGCCTGGAAGAACGAGCAACGGTTGTCGCGCGCCAGCTGCTCAATCTTTTGGATCGAGGTGGAGCCGATGCCGCGGCGCGGCGTGTTGATGACGCGCTTGACGCTCATCTCGTCGGCCGGGTTCACAATCATCTTAAGATAGGCCATGACGTCGCGGATCTCGGCACGGTCGAAGAATCGCGTGCCACCCACGATCTTGTAGGGCACGCCTGCGCGCAGGAACATATCTTCGAGAATACGCGACTGAGCGTTGGTGCGGTAGAACACGGCGATGTCGTCGTAACTCGTACCCTTGGAGTGCAGCTTCTCGATCTCGCCGGCAATCCAGCGGCCCTCGTCGCGCTCATCGCTTGCCTGGAAGGCCTGGATCTTCTCGCCATCGCCCTCGGCCGTAAACAGGCGCTTGTCCTTGCGCTGCGAGTTGTGGCGCACCACGGCGTTGGCGGCGCTCAGGATATGGCCCGTGGAGCGGTAGTTCTGCTCCAGCTTAACGGTCTTGCAGTTTTTAAAGTCCTGCTCAAAGTCCAGGATGTTGGTGATGTCGGCGCCACGCCAGCTATAAATGGACTGGTCATCGTCGCCCACGACCATGAGGTTTTGGTACTTGGCGGCCAGCAGGTTGGCGATCTCGTACTGGACGTGATTGGTGTCCTGATACTCGTCGACGCTAATGTAGCGGAAGCGCTCTTGGTACTTGTCGAGCACCTCGGGGCGGGTGCGCAGCAGCTCGAGCGTGCGCACGAGCAGGTCGTCGAAGTCCATCGCGTTGGCGGCGCGCAGGCGGCGTTCCAGCTCCAAGTAGACCTGCGCGGCCTTTTTGTCGTTGGGGCTGTCGGCGGATTTGAGCATGTCCTCGGGGCCGATCATGGCGTTTTTGGCCGAACTGATCTTGCTGCGGATCATATTGATGGGGAATTGCTTTTGCTCGATACCGAGCGCCTGCATAATATCGCGCACCATGCGCTTGGAATCGTCGTCATCGTAGATGGTGAACTGACCGGTGTAGCCCAGCAGGTCAGCGTCCTCGCGCAGCATGCGCACGCACATAGCATGGAAGGTGCACACCCACATGCCGCGGGTACCGCTGGGGATGAGTGCCGCCAGACGCTCGCGCATCTCGGCCGCGGCCTTGTTGGTAAACGTGATGGCAAGGATCTGCCAGGGCTTAACACCCAGGTCGCCGAGCATATGTGCGATGCGAAAGGTCAAGACGCGGGTCTTGCCCGAGCCGGCGCCGGCAAGCACCAGCAACGGGCCCTCGGTGGTCAGAACTGCCTCGCGCTGGGCGGAATTAAGGCTGTCGATGTCGACAAGCGGCTTGGCGGGCTTGGGTGCCGGCGCGGGAGCGTCGTAGATGTCGAGCGGGACGAGCTCGGGCTCCGGCGCAGCAGGGACGGCATATGCATCGAGCGGCACGGGTTCCGGCGCGGGCGGCACGGGTACCGCGGCATTCTTTTCCCAGGGCAAGGGCTGGGTCATGGGCGACTCCTCATCTGACGGACGGC
>CAUBQN010000112.1 GCA_958438125.1 uncultured Collinsella sp. | reverse complement strand
TCCGGACGCTGATCGATGAGACATGCGTCCTTTGGGATACCATTTTTATCTCGGGTGGCAAGCGCGGCTATCAGCTTGAGCTTGCTCCCGATGACTTAGTTGCATTTTGCGGGGCGACGGTTGCCCCGATCACGAGAGAGGACTGAGCGATGCCGCAGGAAGAATCAAAGCGCGGAGCTCACTTTGCAAAAGGGTCGGCTCCTCAGGCGCCCGCGCCCGAGGCCGCTTCGTTCGATAATGAGATTCGAAACGCCTGGTCCGCTGCCGCTGACCCGGGCGAGACGGCCGTGTACTTGCGTGCCGCCGGTGCCGGCACGGCACTTCCCCGTACGGTTCTTTCTTCGGCTCGTCCCGATGAGACGGCTGTCTTTTTGGCCGCCGCTCAATCGAGCGCCAGCGTGATGCCGAACGCCTCCGAGGCTCCTCGTGCGCCGCGTCCCGATGAGACGGCGGTGTTTTTGATGGCAGCTCAGGGAAAGAGCACGCCGCAGAGCGCTCCTGCCGCTCGTTCCGCCAAGCCCACGGCTCATGATGATGACGAACCGCTTCTTTCGGATGACGAATGGTCGCCGCTTGGTTCGACCGATCCCGTCGAGGGCGTGGCCATCGACGGTGATGACGACTGGGACCCTCTGTCGTTTTCTGCCCGAACCGTCGCCGCCAAAGAAGTTGACACGGTGTTTGGCGACCATGCCATATTCGATGATGATGCCGTATCCGGAAACAACATGCCGAACAGCGATGACGTCGCACCTGCTGATGACGCCGTTTTGGTTGACGATCCCTTTGCGATGACCGGCTCCTTTGCCGTCGTGGACGATTTACTGCCACAAGATGAGGTTCATGAGGTCTCTCAGGACGACGTAGACGATATGGGTTCGTCGGACTACTCCACGGTCGGTCGCTCTGCTGGCCTTATGACCGTGCTGACCATCGTGTCGCGCGTCACCGGGTTTATCCGCACGTGGGCCATGGCGGCCGCCATCGGCATGTCGCTGCTCTCGTCCTCCTATCAGGTTGCCAACAACCTGCCCAACATGCTTTACGAACTCGTGATGGGCGGCATGCTCGTTACGGCGTTTTTGCCGGTGTATATGGGTGTGAGGCGCGAGCAGGGCCGCGAGGCATCGAACGAGTATGTCGGTAACCTGCTCGGTATTCTGCTTCTGCTGCTGGGCGGTATCTCGCTGCTGGGCACCGTGTTTGCTCCCGGCTTTATTTGGACGCAGTCGTTCCTTTCGGGCGATGGCGGCAGCATGGATACCGCTGCGTTCATGTTCCGCTTCTTTGCTATTCAAATTCTGTTTTATGGCTTGGGCTCGGTGTTCTCGGGCGTTCTCAACGCACACCGCGACTACTTCTGGTCGACGTTTGCCCCGGTTCTCAACAATGTTATCGTCATCGCCAGCTTTATGGGCTTTGCTCCTGTGTCTGCACAATTTGGCGGGCAGGCCGGTATTATCTTGATCGCAGCTGGTACGACCCTCGGCGTCTTTGTCCAGATGGCCTGTCAGATTCCCGCGCTTGGCAAGCATGGCGTGCATCCTCATATCCATATCGACTTTAAGGACCCCGCGCTGCGACAGACGATTGCGCTTGGTATCCCGACGCTGCTCGCCACGGTGTGCATGTTTGTCTCGACTTCCATTACCAATGCCGCCGCGCTGGTGGTGCAGCCCGAGACCGGCCCTTCCGTCATCGCATATGCGCGCCTGTGGTATACGCTGCCCTATGCGCTGATCGCTGCCTCGCTTTCGACGGCACTCTATACCGAACTCTCACACGATGCGCAGGAGAAGGATTACGACAGCGTCCGCACGGGCATTTCGCGCGGTGTCGCCCAGATGCTCTTCTTCCTGATTCCGTTTGCCATGTATCTGATCGTCTTCGCCCGTCCACTCAACATGATCTACTGCGCCGGCAAGTTCGATGAATCCGGTGTGGCGCTGGTGTCGGAGTTCCTTATCTATCTGGCACTTTCCCTGCCGCTCTACGGCGTGGTCGTGCTGATGCAGAAGAGCTTCTCGGCCCTGCTCGATATGAAACCTTATAGCCGCTATTGCTTGTACTCCGCTATCGGTCAGGCCGGTTCGGTGCTGCTGTTTGGCGTGGTGCTGGGCTACGGTATGCCGGCAATTGCGCTTTCGTACGTCGTTGACTACGTGGTCTTGGTCGGATGCTCACTGTGGTGGCTGCGCCGTCGTCTGCATGGCCTTCAGGTCAAGTCTATCCTGCACGGCGGCTTCTTCGGCCTACTGTTCGGTGGCTTGGGCGCTGCCGCGGGCGCCGGCGTCATGTGGGCACTTGAGCACTTTGTCGGAATGCTTGGCAGCTCGATCCTCATTACCCTGGGCTACGTTTGTGTTGCAGGCGTCGTCTCGCTCGCTGTAACTTTTGGTCTTGCCTTCGTCTTTAAGATGCCCGAGGTCTCGGCGCTGCTTCGTCGCAAGTAGGTGCGCGTGGTAGGTCACGACAACATTCCAACACTTGCCGAGCAGGTTTCGCGCGTTCCCACGCAACCCGGCTGCTACCTTTGGAAAGATGCCAAGGGCGATGTCATCTATGTGGGCAAGGCAAAAAACCTGCGTGCCCGTATGCGTCAATACGTGACGCTGCAGGACGAGCGTCAAAAGATCCCGCTCATGATGCAGCTGGTGGCGAGCTTCGACTATATCGTGGTGGAGACCGAGCACGAGGCATTGGTGCTCGAGCGCAATCTGATCGGCCAGTACCATCCGTACTTTAACGTCGATCTCAAAGACGATAAAAGCTATCCCTTTATCGCCATTACCAAGAGCGACTTGTTTCCGGCTATTAAATACACGCGAGAGCGTCATAAACCGGGAACGCGCTATTTTGGCCCCTATACCGATAGCCGCGCGGCGCGTGAGACCATCGATACGCTACGCAAGGTTATTCCTATTTGTTCGGCATCCTGTGCGGAATGGCGCCGCTGCCGCCGCATCGTCGAATCTCATAAGGGCGAAGAAGACATCGTCAATATGATTTGCGCGCAAAACGGGCGCCCCTGCTTTGACTACCATGTCGGGCGCGGGCCGGGCGTATGCGTCGGCGCGATTTCGCCTGCCGACTATGCCAAGAACGTCAAGCGTGTCGAACGTTTCTTGTCGGGCCATCGCAAGGATGTCGTCGACGAGCTCACGTCCGAGATGACGGAGGCAGCCGAGACGCTCGATTTTGAACGTGCGGCGCGCGTCAAGCGTCGTCTGGAAGTCATTAGGGGCCTGGACGATCGCCAACAGGTCGTTTTTCCATCAAGCGTCGATATCGACGTCATCGGCTTCTATCGCGAAGAGACTATCTCTGCCGCCTGTGTCTTTGTCGTTCGCGAGGGCCGAACGGTTCGAACTTGTGAGTTCATCCTCGATAAAGGCCTGGATGTCGACGAGGAAGAGCTTCAATCGGGCTTTCTTAAGCGCTATTACGACGAGACGGCCGATATTCCAGCCGAGATCAATCTCTCTGTCGAGCTTGAGGATGCTGAAGCGTTGGGGGAGTGGCTTGCGGGCAAGCGCGAACGCTCTTGCCATCTCCATAGGCCGCAGCGCGGCGAAAAGCACCGCCTGCTCGATATGGCTTCCAAAAATGCGCGCCATGCCCTCATGCGCTACATGATGCGCACGGGGTATGCTGACGATCGCACCAATCAGGCGCTCCTGGAGCTCGAAAGTGCGCTGGCGCTGCCTGCGCCGCCGTTGCGCATCGAGTGCTTCGATATCTCGACGTTGCACGGCACCTTTACCGTCGCTTCGATGGTGGTATTTACCAACGGCCGTGCCGACAAGGGCCAGTATCGTCGCTTTAAAATTCAGGCCGAATTGGACGAGGCGAACGACTTCGTATCGATGTCCGAAGTTCTGGGGCGTCGCTATGCTCCCGAGCGCATGGCGGACGAGCGCTTTGGCTCGCGCCCCGATTTGCTCGTTGTCGATGGCGGCAAGCCGCAGTTGACCGCTGCAATTAAGCAACTTGAGGTGCTCGGCCTCGATATACCAGTTTGTGGCTTGGCAAAGGCCGATGAGGAAGTTTTCGTGCCTTGGGACGAGACTCCCGTCGTGCTGCCGACCGGGTCTGCTTCGCTCTATCTAATTAAACAGGTTCGCGATGAATCCCACCGATTTGCGATTACGTTCCACCGCGAGTTGCGCAATAAGGCTATGACGGTTTCGGTGCTTGACGACGTTCCGGGCGTGGGACCCACTAGAAAACGTGCCATTATGCGCCATTTTGGCTCGATGAAGCGTTTGCGCGCGGCAAGCGAGCAGGAGATTGCGGAAGTTCGAGGCGTTCCGGCCGATGTCGCCAAAGCGGTCCACGAGGCACTTGTTGCATGGAATGCCGAGCGCGCCCAGGCATCGGCCAGCCGTTCCGAAAACTAAACGTGCTTCTAAACAACTGATATACATGATTGCGTGATTTTCAACCATTTATTTCGCCATGATTGCCTGCTGGTTTCGGGTTTTATTAACGCTAAAACGTTTGACTAGTCATGGTGAACAACCCTGCTATCCTGCGGGTTGACGAAGACTGATATCTCACCTCGCCGATACATACTGTCTGGCGAATCGTTTGTCAACGAATTCGGTGAACGGTAGTAAATACCGTTCAAGCGGATGTATGTATCGGTCGCCGAGC
>CAUBQN010000111.1 GCA_958438125.1 uncultured Collinsella sp. | reverse complement strand
TTAGGCCTCGGTGGCGAGCACGCGACCCGTCATCTCGGCGGAAGGCTCAATACCAGCCATGGTGAGCATGGTCGGAGCGATATCGGAAAGACGGCCGTCCTCGATACCGGTGAGCTTGGCCTTCTCATCAACGATAATGAACGGCACACGGTTGGTGGTGTGAGCCGTGAACGGATGCTTGGAACCGTCGGAAGCAACGTCAAACATGTGGTCGGCGTTGCCGTGGTCGGCGGTGATCAGCGCAAAGCCACCCTTGGCGAGAATCGCCGGGACAACCTTGGACAAGGCATCGTCAACAGCCTCGACGGCCTTAACGGCGGCGTCGAAGACACCGGTGTGACCAACCATGTCGCAGTTCGCGAAGTTCACGATGTAGAAATCAGCGCGATCCTCGTTAATAGCGGCGACGAGCTTCTCGGTAACCTCGGGAGCGCTCATCTCAGGCTGCAGATCGTAGGTAGCGACCTTGGGAGAAGCGACGAGCACGCGCTCCTCGCCCTCCTTGGGCTCCTCGATGCCGCCGTTGAGGAAGAACGTCACGTGGGCGTACTTCTCGGTCTCGGCGGTGTGCAGCTGCTTCAGGCCATTGGCGGCGATAACGTCGGCCAGGACGTTCTCGGGGAACGTCTTGGGGAAGGCGACCTCGACGTCAAACGTCGGATCGTACTCGGTCATCGTCACAAAGTGAGAAAGCTTAATC
Source organism: uncultured Collinsella sp. (assembly GCA_958438125.1). Classification (GTDB taxonomy): domain Bacteria; phylum Actinomycetota; class Coriobacteriia; order Coriobacteriales; family Coriobacteriaceae; genus Collinsella. The sequence goes on along the minus strand of CAUBQN010000111.1, from coordinate 4,002 downwards.
TGCTCGCGCTCAAAGCCGTCAAACTCCTTGTCCGTGAACACGCGGGTCATCTGACGGGCGCGGTCGGGACGGAAGTTGAAGAAGATGGCCGCGTCGCCCTCGTGGATGCCCTCGTTGTGGGCAGCGAAGGGCTCGACGAACTCGTCGCCGCGCGGATCCTTCTCGTAGTAGGCCTTGATACCGGCAACGGGGTCGACATCGGCATCGGACGCATTGACCATGACGTCGTAGGCGCGCTGGATGCGCTCCCAACGGTTATCGCGGTCCATGGCCCAATAACGGCCCGACACGGTGGCAACGCGAGCGTCGCAACCGGTCTCCTCGGAGATCTTAGCCAGGAAGGCGCAGAACTCGCTCATGTAGCCGGCACCAGACTGCGGGTCGACATCGCGGCCATCCATGAAGGCGTGGACGCGAACGGTCTTGACACCGTGCTCGGCAGCCATCTTGACCAGAGCCTCGACGTGGTTCATGTGGGAGTGAACGCCGCCAGGGCTCATAAGGCCCATAAGGTGAAGGGTCTTGCCCTCAGCCTTGACATCGTCCATAGCCTTGACGAAAACCTCGTTCTTGGCGATGGAGCCGTCCTTGATGGCATTGTTGATGCGCGAAAGCTCCTGGAACACGATGCGGCCGGCACCGATGTTGAGGTGGCCTACCTCGGAGTTGCCCATCTGGCCGTCGGGAAGGCCCACGTCCTCGCCCGAAGCACCGAGCGTGGTGTGAGGATACTTCTCGTACAGGCTATCAAGGAAGGGCGTCTTGGCAGCGGCGACGGCGTTCTCGCCATCGGCCGGAGCCAGGCCGCAGCCGTCCATGATAATCAGGAGTGCAGGAAGATGACGCTGTGCCATATGTCCTACTCGCCTGCCTTGACGACCATAGAGGCGAAGTCGGCAGCCTTGAGCGAAGCGCCGCCCACGAGGGCGCCGTCAACGTCGGGCTTGGCGACGAGCTCAGCGATGTTGCCGGGCTTGGCAGAGCCACCATAGAGAACGCGGATGCCGTTAGCGAGCTCCTCGCCGAACATCTCCTTGAGGGTCTCACGGATAGCGCCGCAGACCTCCTGAGCATCCTCGGCGGTAGCGGTCTTGCCGGTGCCAATGGCCCAGATGGGCTCGTAGGCGACGACGACCTGCTTGGGGCAGGTGATCTCAAGACCAGCAAGGCCAGCCTTGACCTGGTTCACGACGTGCTCGACATAGGTGCCAGCCTCGCGGACCTCAAGGGACTCGCCGCAGCAGAAGACGGGAACAAGACCGGCGGCAACGAGAGCCTTAGCCTTCTTGTTCTGGTCCTCGTCGGTCTCGTGGAAGTAGTCGCGACGCTCGGAGTGACCGATAATGCAGTAGGTGCAGCCAGCGGACTTGAGCATGTCGCAAGAAGACTCACCGGTGAAGGCACCCTTGGCCTCCCAGTACACGTTCTGTGCACCGAGGGCGATGGGGGCAGCCTGAATGCGGTCATGAACCGTGGTGATGTCGATGGTCGGAGGGCAGACGAGCACCTCGACGCCGGCCGGAACCTCGGGCAGAGCCTGAGCCAGCTCGTCGGCGAGCTTGGCGGCCTCGGCGACGTCGTTGTTCATCTTCCAGTTACCAGCGATAAGAAGGGTGCGATTAGGCATCGAGAAGCGCCTCCACTCCGGGCAGGGCCTTACCCTCGACGAGCTCCATGGAAGCGCCACCACCGGTGGAGATCCAGCTCATCTTGTCGGCCAGGTTGAACTTGTTGACAGCTGCGACGGAGTCGCCACCGCCGATGATCGAGGTGCAGTCGGCCTCGGCGACAGCCTCGGCGATAGCCTGGGTGCCGTGAGCGAAGTTGTCAAACTCGAAGACGCCCATGGGGCCGTTCCAGAACACGGTCTTGGCGCCCTTGACGGCCTCGGCGTAAAGCTCCTCGGTCTTGGGGCCGATGTCCATACCCTCACGATCGTCGGGGATAGCGTCGGAAGCGACAACCTCGGGGACAGCGTCCTCGCCAAAGTGATCGGCAACGCGGTTGTCGATGGGGAGCAGGATCTTGACGCCCTTCTCCTCGGCCTTCTTGAGCATCTCGCCGGCGCGCTCAACCCAGTCCTCTTCCTTGAGGGACTGACCAACGGTCAGGCCCTGAGCCAGGAAGAAGGTGTAGGCCATGCCGCCACCGATGATCAGGGTGTCAGCGGAGTCGATGAGGTGATCGAGAACGCCGATCTTGGAGGAAACCTTGGAACCGCCGACGATGGCGACGAAGGGACGCTCGGGCTCGGCGAAGATGCCGGTCAGCGTGTCGACCTCCTTCTCGAGCAGGAAGCCAGCGACGGCAGGCAGGTAAGCGGCGGGGCCCACGACGGAACCCTGGGCGCGGTGAGCGGTGCCGAAGGCATCGAGAACGAAGACGTCACCATAGGAAGCGAGCTTCTTGGCGATCTCGGGATCGTTCTTCTTCTCACGCTTGTCAAAACGGACGTTCTCGAGAACGAGGACCTTACCCGGCTCGACGGCGGCGACAGCCTCAGCAGCCTTCTCGCCGTAGGTGTCAGCGACAAAGGCAACGTCGAGACCAGAGAGCTCAGCGAGCTTCTTGGCGACGGGCTCGAGGGACAGCTCGGGCTGGAAGCCGGTGCCCTCGGGACGGCCGAGGTGGCTCATGAGGATGACACGAGCGTTGTGCTCAACGAGGTAGTTGATGGTGGGCAGGGCAGCCTTGATACGGGTGGTGTCGCCAACGACGCCATCCTTGATAGGCACGTTAAAGTCAACGCGGACGAGAACGCGCTTTCCGTCGACATCGATGTCGCGGACGGTCTTCTTGGTAAAGGCCATGTTTGCTTCTACCTTTCGTACGTGTCTGCCTCCCATTACGGCAGACGATTTCTTATAAAAAGGGCGCGACCCTAGGGTGTAAGCCCTATAAGGCCGCGCCCTTCTTTAGACGCTCAACGAGCTATTCGCTAAAAGCTAAATTAAGCAACGAACTTCTCGAAGTACTTGATGGTGCGGACCATCTGAGAGGTGTAGGAGTTCTCGTTGTCGTACCAAGAGGTGACCTGAACGAGGGTCTGGCCGTTGCCGAGGTCAGAGCACATGGTCTGAGTGGCGTCGAAGATGGAGCCGTGGGTCTCGCCGACGATGTCGCGGGAGACGATCTGGTCCTCGTTGTAGGCGAAGGTCTCGGGGATGGTCTCGGCGTAGGCCTTCATGGCAGCGTTGACCTCGTCGACGGTGACCTTCTTGTCAACGACGGCGTAAAGGTTGGTCAGCGAGCCGGTCGGCGTCGGGACGCGCTGGGCGGCACCGATGAGCTTGCCGTTGAGCTCGGGGAGAACCAGGCCGATGGCCTTGGCAGCGCCCGTGGTGTTCGGGACGATGTTCTCGGAGCAGGCGCGGGAGCGACGGAAGTTGCCCTTGCGCTGCGGGCCGTCGAGCGGCATCTGGTCGCCGGTGAAGGCGTGGATGGTGGTCATGATGCCGGACACGATGGGAGCGAAGTCGTTCAGACCCTTGGCCATCGGGGCGAGGCAGTTGGTGGTGCAGGAAGCAGCGGAGATGATGTTGTCCTCAGCGGTCAGCGTCTCATGGTTGACGTTGTACACGATGGTGGGCAGATCGCTGCCGGCCGGAGCGGAGATGACGACCTTCTTGGCGCCAGCGTTGATGTGGGCCTGAGCCTTAGCCTTGCTGGTGTAGAAGCCGGTGCACTCGAGAACGACGTCGACGTCAAGGTCGCCCCAAGGCAGGTTGTTAGCGTCGGCCTCCTTGTAGATCTTGATCTCCTTGCCGTCAACGGTGATGGAATCCTCGCCAGCAACGACCTCGTGATCGCGAGCGTAGTTGCCCTGCGTGGAGTCGTACTTCAGCAGGTAAGCGAGCATATCGGGAGAGGTGAGGTCGTTGATAGCGACGATCTCGGAGCCCTCATGACCGAACATCTGACGGAAAGCCAGACGACCGATGCGACCGAAGCCGTTAATAGCAACCTTTACTGCCATTGTGTCTCCTTTCGTAAGGCCCCCGC
>CAUBQN010000110.1 GCA_958438125.1 uncultured Collinsella sp. | reverse complement strand
GTGTTGTTCGCGCTAAGGAGTTGCCATGTTGTTGTGTCCCGTTTGCCATGAGCCGTTGGTGGATGACGAACGCGGTGCTGCATGCGCGGGCGGGCATCGGTTTGACCGTGCGCGCGAGGGTTATCTGTACCTACTGCGCTCGTCCAAGAGCGGCGACTCCATGGGCGATCCCAAGTCGCAGGCGCGCAGTCGTCGCGACTTTCTAAACCGTGGCTACTATGCGCCGTTGCGCGATGCAATGGTCGAGCTCGTGCGCGAACGAGCTCAGCGGTGCGCGGCTACGTCGGACAAGCCGCTGGCCTTGCTCGATATTTGCTGCGGCGAGGGCTACTACACCAGCGCCATGGGCGCGGTGCCGGGCGTGGACGCTTACGGGTTCGACTTGGGCAAAGAGATGGTGCGCCTGGCCGCCAAGCGCGGCGATGCGACCTATTTTGTGGCCAATATGAAGGATATCCCCGTGGCCGATGGCGCCTTCGATATGGTGACCGAGCTCTTTGCTCCCTTTAACGAGCGCGAATTTGCCCGCGTGCTGGCGCAGGAGGGCTCGCTCTACACCGTGGTGCCAGGTGCCCGTCATCTCTTTGGGCTCAAGGAGGTGCTCTACGACACGCCGTACCTTAACGATGAGAAGCTGCCGAAGACCACCGAGCTCGAGTTGGTCGGAGCGCAGCGGGTGTCTGCGAATATTACGCTTCAGACCCAGGCCGACATCGAAGCGGTGTTCCAGATGACGCCGTACTACTACCGCACGCGCCCTGCCGACAAAGAGCGCCTGGCAAACTTGGACACGCTCCAGACCGACATCGACTTCATCATCGCCGAGTACCGCCACTAACCTACCAAAAAGGGACAGATTTATTTTGGCAGGTTTTATCTGGGCAAACGTAAAGGGCCGACCGCGGAGATGCGCGATCGGCCCTTTTTAGTTGCTTGGCTGCAGAGGTTATGAGAAGCGAGCGCTTACAGGCGGTCCTTGTTCTCGGCCTTAACCTCATGTGCCTGCTGAACAAAGAACAGGTCGTACACCACGATGACAAAGGCGCCATAGTTGATGGCGTCGCCGCCAAACGCGGGAAGCGTGAGCACGGCCTGCGCAATCGTGGCGATTGCGGCAACAATACCGAGCTTAAACGCGCCATCCACCTGCGAAGGCTTGTTGGCACCCTTGATGCCCGCAACACCTGCGGCAAGATCGACAACGCCCTTGGCGACCAGCACGACCGTGGCGAGCATGGCGTTCGGCCCGTACGTGGACTCGAGCTTGCCGGTCGCGATGCCGGCGATTCCAATGACGAGACTGGCGATGCCCAGAACAAAATAAATCAGGGCGAGGATTTTGAGTGTCTTGCGAGCGGCGCTCATAGCTGGTCCTTTCGATGCGGGCGCGGAGAATCTGTCGCACCCAGGTTGCGGCACATATCGTGAAGCACATTGTAGTTCAACGGGGCGATGCATGCGTTTGAAAGCGTCTCTTGCCCGCACGGTCCAACCTTTCAAAAAAGAAAGCTGGGCGTAAGTCAAATCGATGGCAGCGTATGCGCGGCGCTGCGATGATGGGGCCATGGTAAGAGCTGGACCGAAGGAGAAGCCATGATGTACGGAGCAGGGCAAGTGTGTGAGCCGCGGTCGTTGGGAAGGCGCATGGGTGATTCCGTGATCGCTGCCGTGTGCACGGGATTGATGGCGGTGCTTTGCATTGGGATGCTGTGGGCCATGTCGCATGTGGGACAATAGCGGACGGTGGGGTGCCGACACAAACGGCGCTCACGTATTCGTTTTGCTTGCTAAGGAGTACCCATGGGCGTAGTCGATCCCTTTTCTGTTGCTCGGGCCGCGGGGCTTGAGCTGGCCGGGAAGTCCGAGGGACTCACGCTCACCGACGGCACGATGGAGCTGCGCGCCGATTTCACCCGCATGCATCCGCGGCTCAAGCAGGGCCGTTTGCAGCAAGAGCTGCTGGTAAAGGCTGCGCGCGCAAAAGGCGTCGAGTGCCCATGGGCGATTGATGCCACGGCAGGCTTTGGCGAGGATTCGCTGCTGTTGGCGGCCGCGGGCTTTACCGTCGATCTGTATGAGCAGGATTGCGTGATCGCGGCACTCCTCAAGGATGCTTTGGATCGCGCGGCAGATGATCCGGCGCTTGCGACAGCCGTGGCGCGCATGCGCTTACATGCGGGCGAGGACAGTATTACCGGCCTTCGCCATACGGCTGAGCTGATCGGGCGGGGCGAGCTTGCCGCCCCCGACGTGGTGTATCTGGACCCCATGTTTCCCGAGCGCACCAAGAGCGCGGCGGTGAAAAAGAAGTTCCAACTTTTGCATCATCTGGAACAGCCGTGTGCCGATGAGGAGACGCTGGTCGAAGCTGCGCTTGCGGCGCACCCGCGCAAGGTCGTTATCAAGCGACCGGTGAAGGGGCCACTGCTTGCCGGCGTTAAGCCGAGCTATCAGCTTGCGGGCAAGGCCGTTCGCTACGATGTGTTAGTGCCGCCGCGCCCGTAACTTGCGTGCGATTACCGGCGCTTCGCTAGCGCCGTGCCGATGCGGCGTCTATTTCCATGGGTGCGACGTCAGGTGCCATCCACCGCAGTATTCGCATTTGTAGCAGGCCAAACCACGCCGCCCGCGGTTTTCGCAGTCGGCCATAACTGCCTCGGCCTCGGCGCGCGTGTCGTAACGGTTTTTTCGCTCGCACGACTTGTAGCGCCAGGCTTCATCGCGTTCGGCGTTCAGGGCGTCGCGGCGCTCGTCCTCGCGCGCAAACAGGTCGCTCATATCGCCGCCGGTGGCAGCGCCCAAAAACTCGCTTTTGGCCTTTGACCAGGCGGCTCGCTTTTTGCTTCCCATCTGCATCGCGCCCCTCTCCAAACGTTGGTATCATTGCTCAATCAAAGTGATACCAATAAACGTGAGGTCGCCGCGTGATGATCAGAAAAACCCTCGATACCGACATTCCCGCTGTCATGGCTATCTATGACGCGGCCCGCGCCTTTATGCGCGCGCATGGCAACGCCACGCAGTGGCCCGAGGGCACGCCTTCGGCCGAGCAGCTGGCTGCCGATATCGCCGCCGGTGGCAGCTATGTGTGCGAAGTCGACGGTCGCGTGGTGGCGACGTTTGCCTTCCTGCCGGGGCCGGACAGTTCCTACGATGTGGTCGAGGGTGGCCAGTGGCGTAGCGACACTCCGTACGCTGTGCTGCACCGCGTGGCATCCGACGGCACCACGCATGGTGTCGCGGCTGCGATGTTTGCCTTTGCCAAGGAGCGCGCCAACCACCTGCGTATCGACACGCATCAGGATAACCTGCCCATGCAGAGTGCGAGTATTAAGGCGGGATTCGAGCGTGCCGGCGTCGTGTATGTGTCGGACGGCACGCCGCGTGTTGCGTTTGACTGGCTGCGCGAGGCATAAGATCGAGGACGCGTATCAACAATTCGTGCGAACGAAAATGGCCCCGGGTGGGGCTATTTTCGTTCGCTGCGCTGATTTAAAGCCGGCTTTTGCAAGGCGCGAACCTACGAAAATCGCCGCGCGGCAACGCGGGGCGATGAGCTCGGTCGGGGGATAGGGCCCGCTTCGCCCGCCGGCCCGTAAATTGTATCATCCAGTGTGGAGCGTGAACGCCCGTTGCTGCGTGCGATGGGCTTGTAATAAGAGGAGGGCCATGTCGAAGCAAGCGGCCGTTGGAATCTTGGCGCATGTCGATGCCGGCAAGACCACGTTGGCCGAGGCCATGCTGTTCAACGCGGGTCGCATTCGCAAGTGCGGTCGCGTGGACGATGGCGATTCGCATCTGGACACTAATACGATCGAGCGCGAGCGCGGCATTACGATTTTCTCGTCGCAAGCCGTGCTCGACCATGGCGATACCCACGTCATGCTCGTGGATGCGCCGGGGCATGTCGATTTTTCTGCCGAGGCGGAGCGCACGTTGCGCGCGCTGGACTACGCGATTTTGGTTGTGGGTGCCAACGATGGCGTGCAGGGACATACCGAAACCCTGTGGCGCCTGCTTGAGCGCTATGACATTCCGACGTTCATCTATATCAACAAAATCGATTTGGAGAATCCCGGCCGCGATGTTTTGCTGGCACAGCTTGGGCAGCGTCTTTCCGAAGGCTGCCTGGATGCCAACGAACTGTTGGCGGGCGGTGCCGTTCAGGAGGACGCTGCTGCGTTGGACGAGGCGGCGCTCGAGGAGTTTCTTGAAGCGGGTGAGCTTTCCGTCGCAACGCTGTCGCGCATGGTTGCCGAGCGCAAGCTCTTTCCCTGCTTTGCCGGCTCGGCGCTCAAGGACCAGGGCGTGGACGAGCTGTTGGATGGTATATGCGTGCTGATGCGCGAACAGGCGTGGCTCCCGGAGTTTGCCGCCCGCGTCTATCGCGTCAGCCGCGGGGACCGCGGCGAGCGCTTGGCTTGGGTTAAAGTGACCGGCGGCACGCTGCATGCCAAGCAGGTGATTGGCGGACGTTCCGGTGTCGAGACATGGGAGCAGAAGGTCGATCAGGTACGCATCTATAACGGCGATAAGTATGAGCTTGCCCAAGAAGTTGCTGCTGGCGGTATTTGTGCCGTGACGGGTCTTGCACACGTTCGCCCGGGGGACGCCCTGGGCGCGGAGCCCGCGGGCGATGCGCCCGTCATTGCGCCGGTCCTCACCTATACGGTGCTGCCGGGCGAACACGACGTCCATACGGTGTTCAAAGCGTTGGCTGAGCTGGCGGATGAAGATCCCATGCTCGGCGTAAGCTGGAATACGCATCTTGAGCAGATTCATTTGCAGTTGATGGGCGCCGTGCA
>CAUBQN010000109.1 GCA_958438125.1 uncultured Collinsella sp. | reverse complement strand
ATCTCGGCCTCGGCCAGCGCGGTGTGGCAGTGCTTGCACCAGTGAACCGGCTTGTGACCGCGATAGATCATGCCCTTATCGAACATGGCCTTGAAGACCTCGATGTCGGCGGCGTCGTGCTGGTGATAGAGCGTCAGATACGGGTTGTCCCAGTCGCCAAGCACGCCCAAGCGACGGAAGCCGGCCTTCTGGAGCTCGATGTTCTCGACAGCGAACTCGTTGCAAAGCTCGCGGATCTTGGCCGTGGAGGTCTGGTTGAACTTCTCGGTGCCGAGCTTTTCCTCGACCTTGTGCTCGATCGGCTGACCGTGGCAGTCCCAACCGGGGACATAGGGAACTTCGCAGCCCTGCATCATCCAGTAACGGTTGATCATGTCCTTGGAGATCTTGTTCATGGCATGGCCGATGTGGATCGGACCGTTGGCGTACGGAGGACCGTCGTGCAGCACGAACTTCTTGTGACCCTCGTTCTTCTTCAGAACCTGCTCGTAGACCTTGTTGTCCTGCCAGTCCTTGAGTCGCTTGGGCTCGGACTTGGAAAGACCGGCACGCATGGGAAAACCGGTCTTGGGCAGATTCATCGTCTGCTTGTACTCGTTTGCCACGGTACCCCTTTCATGTCGTGGGCGCGCACGCCCGATGGGCACCAAAAAAAGCGCCCGTCCCTGCAAGCTGGGACGAAGCGCCACAAAACGGGCTGCACGCCCGCAAAAGCTCTTCGCTTAACCACCCAGCTTAGATGCCCTCGCCCGCGTATTCGCGCGCTCGCATCCGTTACTCGGCTGGCCTGTATCGACGACCATCTCGGCGATGTCTACTAAGACGAACCTGCGCGGCACGTCCGTTGGGACCGCAGCTCCGGGGTGATTTTCATCGGTCGCATGCACGGGTTCTCAGCGCTCCCCGCTCTCTGTAGCATGCGGACGGCCGACTACTCGTCCCCATCAACGCTTATGCGGAGTATGCTAGCACGTTCCGCGCCGGCGAAAAACCCTCAACACTGGTTTTATACGTTCGAAATTTCTCGCTATTACAGCCCTTCTCTAGGAGCAAAATACCTGAAAGCACTTTATCGAACGAAAGAAGGTTGCTATGCGCACGATTGGAATGAGCGACTACACCGTTGGCGAGGATTGCTTTACCGAGCTGCCAACTGCACTGGCGGAGTACGGCGCGAAGAAAGTCGCCATCATTGGCGGCAAGCGAGCCCTGGCTGCGGCGCTGCCGGGAATCGAGGCGGCACTTGAAGGTACCGATGTCGAGGTCCTGGAGACGCGCGTCTATGGCACCAACAGTACGCGTGCCAATATCGCCAAGGTCGTGAACTCCCCTGCCTGCCAGGAGGCTGATGTTCTTATCGCCTGCGGCGGCGGCAAGGCGCTCGACACCGTCAAGACGGCGGCCATCGAGCTCAAGAAGATCGTCTTCACTGTCCCGACGATCTGTTCCAACTGCTCCGCCGCGACCGCCATTGCCGTCGTGTACAACGACGACGGCTCGCTCGAGGGTTATTCGTACCCCAACCGACCGGCGCACATCTTCATCAACCCCAAGATCATCGCCGAGGCACCGGCGGAGTACTTCTGGGCCGGCGTGGGCGATGCCCTGTCCAAGCAGCCCGAGGTCGAGTACGCAACGAGCGCCGGTAATTTGGAGCACACCGCCGGTCTTGGCCTGGCGCTTGCCCACACCTGCTCCGAGCCGCTGTTTACCTATGGCGTCCAGGGTCTTGAGGACGTGCGCCAGGACCTGTCGAGCGAGGCCGTCAAGCAAATCGCACTCGATATCGTGGTCAACACGGGCTACGTCTCCAACCTGACGAACCAGAACGATTACTACTACAACTCGAGCGTGGCGCACGCATTCTACAACGCCACATGCAGCATTCCGCGCGAGGGCACCTACCTGCACGGCGAAGTCGTGAGCCTGGGCGTGCTCGTGCTGTTCGCCTATACGGGCGATACCGAGAACCTTGAGCGCTACGCGGCCTTTAACAAGCAGATGGGCCTGCCCGTGACGCTTGAGCAGGTCGGGCTTTCCGAGTCCGATATCCCGGCCCTGTGCGAGTACGCGCACGCCACCAACGAGTGGAAGCAGGGCAACCCCGAGCCCTTCACCGACGAAAAGTTCGCCGCCGCCATCAAGGCCGCAAACGCCTACGGCCAATCTATCCTGGCCTAACCGACCAAAACCGCCACAAAGGGGACAGGCACCTTTGTGGCGGTTTTTTATTGCCGTAACATGCTCGAGTCGAACTCGCTTGCCGGGATCACACGGTAGCCGTGGCGCAGGAGCAGGTCGACGAAAACACCGTTGCCCACGGTGAGCGTACCGCTGAACGTTCCGTCGTAGATGCGACCTACGCCACACGAGGGGCTGCGGTCCTGCAGGATGCACGCGGCGATCTCTTCCGGACCGCCCGCTTGCTCGCACATATCGAGCGCACGTTGAGCGCCTAGGCGAAACTCGCGATCGACCGAGATGCCCTCGCAGGTACGGACCTCGCCGTCCACGATCTCGGACGGCTTGCGCGGTGTGGGCAGGCCGCCAAAGACCTCAGGGCACACCAAGAGGACCTCGGTCCCCGTACGTTCGCAGGCCTCGACCAACGCGCGGTGGTAGTTGTCGAGCCCGTTATACTTGCAGCTCTCGCCCATCAAGCAGGCACTTACCACGATCTTCATATACAACTCTCCCCACGCAAAACGCCCCATTTGAGATAAACACTCAAATGGGGCGATTGACACTGCGCAACCAGTATTACTGCTGCTTTGGCATCAGCGGATTCTCGCGCGTGAGGAGATTCATAAACTCCTCGCCCGTGATCGTCTCCTTCTTGTACAGATAACGAGCCAGCTCATGGAGCTTGAACTTGTTCTCCTTCAGGATCTGCAGGGCGCGGTCGTGCGCATCCTCGATCAGCTTGGCGACAATCGCGTCCACGCGCTCGGCCGTACCGGGGGCGCAGGTGAGCGACGTATCCTGATTGAGGTACGCGTTCTGCACGGTACCGAGCGCCATCATGCCAAACTCGTCGGACATACCAAAGCGCGTCACCATGTTGCGGGCGAGCTTGGTGGCCTGCTCGATATCGTTGGCGGCGCCGGTCGTCATCTCACCAAAAATGAGCTCCTCGGCCGCACGGCCACCGCAATAGACGGCGAGCTTGTCCAGGACCTCCTGGCGTGTGGTCAGGAAGCGCTCGTCCTCCTCCACCTGCATGGTGTAGCCCAGAGCACCGCTCGTGCGCGGCACGATGGTGATCTTCGTGACCGACGCAGAGCCCTTCTGGCGGGCGGCAACAATAGCATGGCCGATCTCGTGATAAGAAACGACCTGCTTCTCGTGGTCGGACAGCACCGTGGACTTGCGCTGCTGACCGGCGATGACGACCTCCACCGACTCCTCAAAGTCATCCTGGGTTGCACGCTTGCGACCCTCGCGAACGGCGCGCAGAGCGCCCTCGTTGATGATATTGGCCAGGTCGGCGCCCGAGGCACCGGGCGTGGCGCGGGCAATCGCGGTCAGGTCGATCGGCGGCTGCGTCTTCACGCTCTTGGCATGCAGCTCGAGGATGTTCTTGCGGCCGGTCAGATCGGGCAGCTCAACGGGGATGCGGCGGTCAAATCGACCGGGGCGCAGCAGGGCCGGATCGAGGCTGTCGGGACGGTTGGTGGCAGCGAGGACAACGATACCCTTGTGGTTATCGAAGCCATCCATCTCGGTCAGCAACTGATTGAGCGTCTGCTCGCGCTCGTCGTTGCCGCTAAAGCCGCCGCCATCGCGCTTCTTACCAATAGTATCGATCTCGTCGATAAAGACGATGCACGGGGCCTTTTCCTTGGCCTGCTTAAACAGGTCGCGCACCTTGGCGGCGCCACGGCCGACGAACATCTCGACGAACTCAGAACCCGAAATGCTAAAGAACGGAACACCAGCCTCGCCGGCAACAGCCTTGGCTAGCAGGGTCTTACCGGTACCCGGAGGGCCGACAAGGAGAGCACCGCGCGGCAGCTTGGCGCCAATCTCCTCGTAGCGCTGCGGCTTCTCCAGAAAGTCGACGACCTCCTTGAGGGACTCCTTGGCCTCTTCCTGGCCGGCGACGTCCTTAAAGGTCACGCCCACGTCCTTGGAGGCGATCACGCGCGCGCCGGACTTACCCAGTCCGCCGCCAAAACCGCCGCCGCCAAAGTTCATCGACGGACCGTCATCGCCCATGGCCTTCTTCATGCGGCGGTTGAGCCACCAGCCGATCAGGAAGAAAATCGCCATGGGAAGGATAAGGGTGAGCAGGTAGTAGGTCATCAGACCCGAGTTCTTATCGGGAACGACCGACTCCAGTGAAGCACCGGACTCAAGCACGCGATCGGTAAAGCCCGCGTCATTCGGAACACCGGTCGTCTTGTAGGCGATGTTCTCGTCCTCGCCCTTCTTGGTGTAATAAATCGTGTAATCGTCCGTGTTGTACTCGACCTTGTCGACACTCTTCTTATCGAGCGCTTTGACAAACGTCGAATAATCGGTCTTCGTAATCTGCTGCGTGTGACCGATGTTGGGGAACAGAACGGTCGAGAGCACGAGGTAGACGACGAAGGCGATGAGCACGTAGAGGATCATATTCCGTCTACGTTTGTTGTCATCCATCTCCATCTGTTTGAACTCCATCTACTGGGGTTGATAATGCTTTCTAGAATACCCAACCCGAACGGCGATAAACCGACGCTGGGCACGAAAAGACAGAGATGGCATCACTGGAAGTCGGCAAGGTTCAAATCTATACGGGCGACGGCAAGGGCAAGACGACGGCTGC
>CAUBQN010000108.1 GCA_958438125.1 uncultured Collinsella sp. | reverse complement strand
AGGGCAAGGACGTTACCAAACGTACCGCCGAGGACCGTCGCCACATGGGTCGCGTCATCTCGGTCGTGTTCCAGAACCCGGCCACGGCGCTCAATCCCCGCATGGTCGTTCGCGAGCAGCTGCTCGACCCCATGCGCGTCCACAACCTGGGTACCGAGGCCGAGCAGGAGAAGCGCGTCAAGGAGCTCCTGGAGCTCACCGGTCTGCCCAGCTCCGCCGCCGAGGTTCTTCCCGGTCAGCTTTCGGGCGGCCAGCGTCAGCGCGTCGCAATTGCCCGTGCCCTGTCGCTGAACCCCGATGCCATCATCGCCGACGAGCCCACCTCGGCTCTGGACGTTTCGGTCCGCGCACAGATTCTGAACCTGTTGACCGACCTTAAGAAGGAGCTCGGCCTGGCCATGGTGTTCATCAGCCATGACATCCAGACGGTCCGCTATATCTCTGACGACATCATCGTTATGAATGGCGGCAGGATCGTCGAGCAGGGCGAGGCCAAGCAGGTCTTCCAGCACCCCCAGGACCCCTACACCAAGATGCTGCTCGGCGCTGCGCCGTCGCTGCTGCATCCCAAGCTCGGCGAGTAGCCTCGCTTTCCCTCCCGTGCGCCCGGTTCCCTTGCCGGGCGCACCTCCGTTGCGATTTCGAAAGGTTGGGTTCACGAGCCATGCCAAGTGCTCAGGAGCTACAACATCAATTTGGTGAATATCGAGGCGCCATGCCCCGTCCATCAGATTTCGATCTCTTTTGGAAGGATCGCATGGCCGAGGCCGACGCCGTCGGGCTTGACTATGCGATCGAGACGGCATCGGTCACCGATGCCGCGACCTGCCAGCTTTTCGACCTCTGGTATACCGGCATGTGTGGCGCGCGCCTGCATGCCAAGTACCTTAAACCCGTCTCGGACGAGCCCGTGCCATTGGTACTTCAGTTCCATGGGTATCCGGGTGCAAGCCGCAGCTGGTTTGAGCAGGCGTCGTTTGCGGGCATGGGCATGGCACTCATCGCCCTCGACTGCCCCGGCCAAGGAGGTCCCTCCGAGGACATTGGTGGATTTGAGGGCACAACGGTTGCCGGGCATATCGTCGCCGGTATCGACGGCGACCCTGCCAACCTCTACTATGTCCGCTTGCACCAAGATATTCGCATCCTGTGCCGCATCGTTCGCGAGCTCGAGGGCATCGATCTTGCGCGTGTGTTTGTGAACGGCGCGTCGCAGGGCGGCGGTTTGGGCATTGCGACCTGTGCGCTTAACAGCGAGCTTATCAATCGCGCTGCCATCCTCTATCCCTTCCTGTCAGATTTCCGCCTGGTCTGGGATTTGGATGCCGACGACATTGCCTACGAGGGCCTGCGCTATTGGTCTCGCTGGTTTGACGAGGACTCGACTCGTATTGACGAAGCCTATGCCAAGCTGGCGTACTTCGATTCCAAGAACTTTGCCCCTATGGTCAAATGCCCCGTGCTGTTTGGCACCGGCACAGCCGATATCGTCTGTCCGCCAGCGACGCAGTTTGCGGTCTATAACAACCTGACATGCGAAAAGCGTCATGAGTTCTTTGAAGGCTTTGGCCACGAGGAGATTCAGGATTTTGACGATCTGATCATTCCGTTTTTCTGCAAGGGAGGGGAGGCTCATGTCTAAGTGCGAGAGCAATGTTGACGAGCTGATTGTCCCCGGGCTCGTGGGAATTCCTGGAACGGTTTCGTCAAGGCTCGCAGAATATCGGGACTGGCGCGGTGATGTCCAAGCAGATGTTTCTGATTTAGAGACATGCGCTTCGAATCTTGAGATTCAAGGCCTGGCCATTACGGCGATTGACTTTGTTAACCCCTGCGCCCGTTACTCGGAGGTTTCCTTTGAGCTCGGTGACCATGCGGTCCACGCTCGTTTGATTGAGCCTGTTGGTCGTGCCCGAGTATCTGAGCGCGTGCCGCTGTGCCTGATGTTCCACGACATCGATCGGCCTGTGCGCGGCTGGCATCACATGACGAGATTTGCCGCCATGGGATATGCCGTGCTTGCACTGGATGACGATGTTGCTGGTGCGGACGACCTGCAGCGGGGAATTGCTTCGCCCGCTTTTGTCGAGCGCGTCCGTTGGGGCTGCGCGTTGGCGAAGGTCGCGCGCAATCTTGATGGCATGGACCCCGACCGCATCTTTGCATGGGGCGAGGGCCTTGGCGGCGGAGTCGCGCTGGCGGTTTCTGCTCTGGACGAGCAGGGTCTTGCCTGCACGGCGGTTGCCAATCCAATTCCCGGTGGCCTCGAGGCGCTGTCGTCTCGGGTGCGCGGATCGGTGCTCATGGGCACATCGCTTATGGACGCCGTGAGCGATCCCAAGGGTCAGTTTGCTGTATTCAACGGTCTTGAGTGTGACCGAAGGCATATCATTTATGCCAAATACGCTCACGAGCGCATCAATGCGTTCGAAAACGAAGTCGTCGACTTCTTTAACCAAACGTTCTACCCGTGTTCTTTGGCCTAGACGGCTTGGACACTGCCAACAAGAGTGGGTGGCATAGGGCCGCCCGCCAGACAACTAAGGAGATTCTTGTGGCAACTCAGAAATTCACCGGCGTTATCCCTCCCGTCGTTGTTCCCGATACCGAAGACCACCAGCTCGACGTTGCCTCCTTTGAGCGCAGCATCAACCGCATGATCGATGCCGGCGTCGATGGCCTGTTCTTCCTGGGCTCCTCGGGCGAGGTCGTCTTCTCCACCGACGAGCGCCGTCGCCAGATTGTCGCCGAGGCCGTGCGCATCGTCGACCACCGCGTTCCCGTTCTGGTTGGCATCATCGACACCGAGACCGAGCGCATGATCGAGCATGGTAAGGTCGCCCAGGAGCTGGGCGCCGATGCGCTTGTCGCCACCTGCCCGTTCTATGCCCTGCAGGGCATGACCGAGGTCGAGGAGCACTTCCGCATCCTGCACGAGGAACTCGACCTTCCCATCTTCGCCTACGACATCCCCGTGTGCGTCCACACCAAGCTCCCCTGGAAGCTCCTTGCCAAGCTCGGCGCCGAGGGCGTCCTTGCCGGCGTCAAGGATTCCTCGGGCGATGACATCTCGTTCCGCTACCTCGTTCAGGAGAACGAGAAGAATGGCCATCCGATGAGCATCCTCACCGGTCACGAGGTCGTCGTCGACGGTGCTTACCTTGGCGGCGCCGACGGCTCCGTTCCGGGCCTCGCCAACGTTGAGCCCGAGGGCTACGTGCGCCAGTGGAAGGCCGCTCAGGCCGGCGACTGGGCTACCGTCAAGGCCGAGCAGGATCGCCTCAACGAGATCTCCCACATTTGGGATGTCACCTCGGGCGTCCAGGGCTATGCCGGTGGTGTCGGCGCCTTCAAGACCGCTATGAACCTCATGGGCATCTTCGACAGCCCGACCATGCCGCGCCCGGTGAAGGCCATGACCGGCGAGAACGTCGAGGCTATTAAGAAGGTCCTCCAGGACAACGGTCTCCTGTAAAGCTTCCCCAGGCACCCGATCTTGGGGCTCAAGTGGCCGGGCGTGACCCATTAGGTCAACGCCCGACCACTTTCACCCCAACCTCGGGCACCTGGGAAACCTTTATCATGCTGCGGCGATAACACCGCCTTCATTTCCTGTAGTTGTTTTTATCTCCTAAGGAGAACGACATGGAGAACAAGTACGTCTGCTCTGTCGATATCGGCGGAACTAAGATCGCGACCGCCATTATGGAGTACCCGGCTGACGGCAGCGTGCCCCATCCCGTTTTTGAGGCCGAGGTTCCTACCGAGGCCCAGGAGGGCGGCGAGGCCGTCTTCCAACGTATCGAGGCGTCCATCAAGGCTGCCCTTGAGGCGAATCCCGATGTCGAGGTCCTCGGTGTCGGTATCGGTGCCGCAGGCGTCGTCGATCCCAAGACGGGCGCCATCGCGTATGCCAACGAGATTATGCCCGGCTGGTCCGGCGTTCAGTTGGGGCCGCGTCTGCGCGAGGACCTTGGTCTCCCCGTTGCCGTTGTGGGCGACGTGCAGGCTCATGCTCTGGGCGAGGCCCACTGGGGCGTCGGCAAGGGCAAGTTCTCCGTCTTGTGCCTGGGCATCGGCACGGGCATCGGCGGCGCATATGTCGAGAACGGCCGCGTGATGCAGGGCTTCCATGGTGCTGCCGGTCATATGGGCCACATCGAGTGCTCGGCTGCCGCCGGCATTCCCTGCGCCTGCGGGCGTTCCGGTCATCTTGAGTCGGTTGCTTCGGGCACTTCCATTGGTCGTATGTACGATGAGCGCTTTGGTCGCGTCGACCCCAGCCGTCCTTCGGTCGGTCGCGATGTGAACGACCTGTGCCGTGCGGGCGACGCAAAGGCGACCGAGGTCATCCATGACGCCGGTTTTGCGCTGGGTGCCAGCTTGGGCTCGCTCGCTAACATCCTGGACCCTGAGGTCATCGTGCTTTCGGGTGGCGTGATTCACCAAGGTCCCGATTGGCGTTCACAGACGTGGAAGGATTCGGTGCACGAGGGCTATGCCAGCCAGGCACTCGATCCGCTTCAGGACACGCCGATCCTCATCGGTTCTCTGGAGGGCGATGCTCCGCTCATCGGTGCCGCCGAACACCTTCTTGCATCGTTGAAGTAAACATAACTACCAAGTGCGCCTTCTGAGGTGCCGCAGATTGACGTGAAAGAGGAGCGAAGCGTACTTCGGTACGCGAGCGACGGTTTGAACGTCAAGGTGCGGTGTCTCAGAAGGCTGTTTTGAGAAAGGTTGAGTCGAACATGACCGTTGATCCTTTGATCCAGTCCCTGAAGGGCAAGCTCGTCGTGAGCGTTCAGGCGTATATGGGCGAGCCGCTTCGTACGCCCGAGA
>CAUBQN010000107.1 GCA_958438125.1 uncultured Collinsella sp. | reverse complement strand
CTGTAGTACGTTGATTATACCCGTTTGCGCGGGAGCCAGTTCCAAAACGTATGCCTCTGGGCACTCGAAAATCGAACCCTCGATGCTGTGAACGTCGAGTGCCAAAACCCAGTGTCAAAACCTCCACGTCAATTCCCATGGGAAAATCAAATACGAGGCAGGAGGCTGAAATGACACGTTACGGATATGCTCGCGTGAGCACGAAAGACCAGAGGTTGGACCGCCAGATCGAGGCTCTGGTGAACGCTGGCGTGGCCTATGGCCATATTTACAAGGACAAGGTCACGGGTGCCCAGGACGGCGACCGGACGCAGCAGAAGCGCCTGTTCAAGAAGATGCGGGCGGGCGACGAGGTGGTGGTCGAATCCTGGGAGCGCTTGACCAGATCGACCAGGCAGCTGCTCAACTATGACCTTATGTTTCGAAACCTCGGCGTGAAGCTCACGTCCCTGAAACAGCCCGTGGATCTAGATACCGCATTCGGGCGCTTCGTGCTTGGCACCCATGCTTGCACCGCGGAACTTGAGCGAGATCTGATCAGGCAACGCCAGGCCGAGGGTATCGCCGTCAAACGGAGCCACGGCGGCAACGTGGGTGGCAGGCCTCGCACTGCCGGCGTCAAAGCCGATGCCGCAGTAAGGCTCTATCTTGGAGGAGAGACTCCTATTCCCGATATTTGCGCTGTGACTGGCGTCTCCAAATCAACGCTGTACCGCATCCTTCGTGAACGCGGATTGGTGGGCGTCAGGAAATAAGTCCGTCTGTCGTTTCGCGATTTGCCTAATAGGCCCGAGTGCGGCGGCGTTACTATATAAGGGTGCGGTATTTCTCTAACCGAAAACCTGCGTGAACGCATGACTTGAGACGCCTTTAGAACTCACCGATCGCAGGAAAAAGACAACTCAACAGCGGCCGTGCATTGTTCCCAGCCATATGGCATGGCGGAGCCATGCCCGTTGTTGATTGGAGTGCCGCATCATGGCCGAAAACCAAGTCCAGTCCGAAAAGAAAATGACCAGTCTGAATGTCTCATCGGAGACCCGTGACGCCATAAAGGACATCAGCACGAGCCTTGGTCTCTCGCAGGCCGATACCGTCGCCCGCTTGGTCGACGGCTACCACCCTAACGCCACTCCCGGCGTGAAGGCTGCGCTCGACGCATCGGCCGTCCTCGATGAGGCGGTCGAGCGGGTCAAGAGCATCATCGTGGGCGCTGCCGAAGCTGCCGCGATGGAGGCTCGTGCTGCCCGCGAGGACGCCGACGCTGCCAAGAAAAGTGCAATGGAACAGATTCAGAGCATCAAATCTAATTGCGTCGAGCAGGTCGCCGCCATCAAAGAGAAATTCGAGCTGGATACTGCGAGCTTGGAGATTGAGAACGATGAGCTCCACGCCACCGTCGCCGATTACCTCTCGCAGCTCAAGAAGCTCGATTCCGAGAACAATCAGCTCTTGGCAGAATCAGCCGCAAAAGACGATCGAATTGAAAGCATGAGGGGCGCGGTCGACGCCGCGGCCAAGGCTCAGGCCGATCTCAACGTCTCCCTCCTCGCCCAGCGTGACCTGATGGCCGAGGTCGCCGCCCTCAAGGACCGCCTCGCTGCCTCCGAGCAGCGGGCGGCCGTGGCCGAGGCCAAGGTCGAGGTCATGGCCCAGGCGAGGGGCGAGTAGATATGTCCGACAAGCTAAGGCCGTCTCGCCGTGAGTTGATAACGGCAGGGCTAGTCGTCTTTTTGGTCACGGCACTTGTCTGGACTGTCATTGATGGTGCCGGCGCAAATGCGCTCACCATCAGCGGTGTCATCACCCGTCAAAATGCCGTCTGAGCTTCGCTTGCAGCAGTTTCAGTGGTCATGCTCATTGGGGCTTGGCTGTTTGGCTGATGGCATTCAAAAACAATTAAGTTTGGAGTAGTCGATGGAACATCTCTCTGTTAAAAAGGCAATCAACCTAGCTCGGAACTTTGGGGCTGCTGGTGTTCTGGCAGCCGCCCTAGTTATGACCTCTGGGTGCAGCCAGGCAGACGATCGTCAGACGGCAGTTCAGGTCGCTGATTCTGATAACGCGCAGGAAGACGGGGTTTACGGCAAGATGGAGTATTCAGTCACCGGCGTCGAGGTGCATGATTCCTCGGCTGGCGATGGCGGGAAGGTTGCCGTTGTTCGCTGGCACGCCATTAACAATCGATCGGCAGATTCATGCGCTGTTGGTAGCTACATCACGGCTTATCAAAATAAGCAGATGCTATCTCGCGGGTTTGCCGCCGATTTGCAGGAAGACCGCTTCTCTTCGCAAGGGCTTGCGCCGGGAGGCGAATGCGACGGTGTATCGATTTTTGACCTCAACGACATGTCTCCCATCGAAGTGAAAGTCGACGGAATGGGCGCCGGGTCAAACTCCCTCGACCAGACCTTTGAATTGGAGTAGGCCGCAAAGCGTCTAATTTCTAGAAACCTTCTAGAGCATTTCTAGAGGGTTTCTAGAGCCGGGCGCAGCATTTTCGATCGGCACGATGTCTCGGTAGATAAGGCGGTGCCTGTCGTCGCGCCATTCGTCGCCGTGGTAGTGGCCGAAGAACCAGGCGTGGTAGCCGAGCTGCCCGTCGAGCTCGGCAAGGAATCGTTGCAGCTTGTCGTCCAGATACTCGCGTTCGCGCTCCCGGCACAGCTTCTCTGCCAGGTCGGCAGGAGCCTCGTGAGTCACCACGTAGTCGACCTTCCAGCCCACGCGGTCGAGCGAGGTGCAGCATTGCCACATCTCTTCCTCGCTCGGCATCTCCTCGGGCCACCAGCTCCTCCCCTCCTTGCGATACTGTCTGTCGTTGCTCGTGGCGCCGCCCATGGCAAGGACTGTGAGCCCGTCGATATCGAACACCTCTCCGCGCATCAGGTGCAGCACGTGCGGTCGCGCCTCATGGACGAGCCCGCCGTTCCACTCCCGCACCGGCAGCTCAGCCAGGGCGTGGTGGTTCTCATGATTGCCGTCCACGAAACACGTGGTCCACGGCTTCGACTCGAACCAGTCAAGCCAGTATTTCTCGGCGTTGGATCCATCCCAGACAAAGCCGAAGTCGCCGGCCACGATCACCACGTCATCGCGCGTCAGAGTCCGGCCCAGCGGCCAATTCTTGAAGGCAAACCGGCTGGACCCGTGCTCGGCCCTGCCGTGCACGTCGCCCGTCACATAGATAGCCATCAGTACGCACCCCACGGCAGGAGTTTGTCCACGAGCCTCACGATCCGGTCATACAGCACCGTGTGCCGTTCGTCCGGATTGCCGTCTCGGTGAAAATGTCCGTAATACCAGCGCTTGTAGTCCAGGCGGTCCTCGAGCTCGTCGAGGAATCCGGTCAGCCGGTCCACATCAGGGCGTTCCCAGCCTGGGTCCGGGTAGAGCGTCGGCGAGAGCATGCGCGTAGCGCAGGTATGGGTGATGACGCAGTCGACCTTCCAGCCGACCTCGTCGAGCCTTGCCAGCGCGGTATCGAAATCGCGCTTGTCCGGGAGCTCCTGAGGCCACCAGCTGGAATACGGCACGCGGTATTCCCTGTCCACGCTCGTGGCACCGCCCATGGTGAAGATTGTCGAACCGTCGAGCTCAAAGACCTCGCCGCGCGTCAGGCGCCGAATAGACGAAGTATCCGACAGGCGTTGCGTCAGCCCGCCGTGCCACGGTTCCATGGGACGCTCCTCCCAGTGGTCGAAGCGCTCGTGGTTGCCGTCGACGAACAGTACCGTGTAGGGGCGCGACTCCAGCCAGGCGATGTCAGCGCATTCCTCGGCAGAAAAGTTCCACGGAAAGCCAAAGTCACCGGTAACGACGAGATAGTCGTCGCTGGTAAGACTATCGCCAAGCTCCCAGTCGCGGAGCTTTTGCATGTCGAGCCCACCGTGGATGTCGCCCGTCACATAGACCGTCATCGAATCACCTCTTCCCCTTGTACGCCGCCAGCTCGCGCTCAACCTGCCTGTCGCCGGTCTCGTTGACCCACCAGGGCCATTTCACCCGGCCGCACGGCTCGTCGACTCCGGCGAACCATTCCCTCAGCTCGTCGAGGCTCACCGGGGAGTGCCCGTTGGCATCGCAACCGACGTCGTAGCGCAGAAGGCCCTGCTTGCGGTTGAACTCGTTGTACGCGCCGCCGCTGCTGTGGATGTGTCCGTGGAGGTGCCACGATCCATGGCTCATGCCCTGCCAGTCGGCCATGGGGTAATGGCACAGGACGATCTTCTGCCCGTCGATCTTGAGCACGCAGATCGACGGCTCCACGGTGAAGGCGCCAGCGACCGCCGGCTGGGTCCAGTCCTTGTCGTGGTTTCCCGGGACGAGGTGAATGCGTCTGCAGGCGATCCGCTTGCGCAGCTCATAGGCGTCCTGGGCGGTCATCTTGAATGAGAAATCCCCCAGGATGTAGAGCTCGTCATCCGCAGCCACCTTGCCGTTGATGTTGTCGACGATGGCATCGTTCATCTGCCAAATCGTCTCCCACGGCCGGTCCGTGAACTTCAGGACGTTCTCGTGCCCGAAGTGCGTGTCACTGGTGAACCAAATCATTCCATTGTCTCCTTGTCGCTAAATACCGTTCTCCTTTGCGCAATTGAGGAGACGTATTTTGAGCGACATGAGGCGTTCGAACCTCATGTTCTGTGCTCCAATCTGCCGGATTGTTCCAGCTAAAACTTTAAAACCTCGTGCGGGCAGAAAACCGTGTCCCGTTTGTGGGGTCATAGTATAGGCACTGTTAGAACTAATAGCCCAAATCCGTTGCCAACTAGCCACTATTGGCAACTATTAGGCCTTTTTGACAGCCGAACTGACTAATAGGGGGGTGCGGACAGAAAGTTGGACCGCGGGGCGGTCCGGACTGGAGGTTCGCATG
>CAUBQN010000106.1 GCA_958438125.1 uncultured Collinsella sp. | reverse complement strand
CAGGCCGCCGGCGTCCTTGTCGAGCACCGTAAAGCGCACGGCATCCAGGTGCTCCAAGATGCTGATGGCACGTTTGCGCGACACACCCAGGGCCTCGCGCAGTACGCTCGTGGTGGCAGCACCGCCGGATGCCTCAATGGCGGCGGCAACAAGCTCGCGCGCATGGGCCTCGGCGGCAGCGGACAGGGCAACGTCACGCTCGACCTTTACGATGGAGCGATTGAGCGAAAGCTCACGCAGGGCACGCGTCATGGTATCGCGATCGAGCTGCAGTTGCTCGCCCGCCTCGGGCAACGTCGGTGCATCGAGGCCGGCTTCGTCCAGCAGCGCGACGATCCGCTCGCAAGCCTCTCGCACCACGCGTGCGGCAGCAGCGGCCGAGTGCGGGTCGAACACCTCGGCGCCCTCGGCGGCGCACACGCCACGCGAGCAGCCCTCGGAAATCAGGGCTGCGGCAACTGCATCGTCAGCGGTAGGCCAAGCAGCATGGGCCACGGCGCCGGGCGTAAAGCCCGTCTCCTTGGGGGCAGCGGTGTGCATGGCGGACAGGGTCGCCGCCAGCGTGCCCATCGCGGCATCGAGCGCGGAAGCATCTGCGTACAGCGAGCCATCCGAGCCAGCAAGCACGCAAGTAGCGCCCTTCGCCACCAACTCGCGCAACGCCGCCTCAGCCTCACCGGCAACAAGATCGAGCGCCGCGGTAACATCGGCAGCCGCAACCGGCAGCGCCTGCAGCGCCAGCCATGCATCCACCGCGCCCGCAATATCTCCGGACTCGAGCGCCGCGTACAGCACGCGCTCCCCCTCAGTAAGTTCGCGCGAACGGCGGCAACGCGACAACAGCACACGCCCTCCACCAATAAGCATGACCGGCGAATAGGACAGCACCACGGCATGGTCGCCGGCACGCAGCGGAAGTGGTTCCTCCAAGCGTACCTGCACCACTCGCGTCTCGCCCACCGCCATGAGGGCCTCGCCCTCCATGAACATGATGCGGCCGACGACTTCGGCCGTACCCGCCATCACATGCACGCGCGCACCCGACTCGAGCACACGCGGCTTGGCTCCCTCGCGACCCAAATACGTAAACGCCATCATAAAGCGCAGCGTCTGGCCAAAGCGACCCTCCACGCCGAGCATCTCACCACGATCGAGCGCAGCGACGCCATCGCCAACCAGGTTGAGCGCCACACGCTGACCGGGCAGCGCCTGCTGCGTGTCGCCATGCACTTGGATCCCACGTACGCGGCAGGCCGTGCGCGACGGCAGCGCGACGAGCACATCGCCCACCGCAACCGGCGCATCGTGCAGCGTTCCCGTCACGACGGTGCCGGCGCCCTTGATCGTAAAGCAGCGGTCAATCGGCAAGCGCGGCGCGGCATCGGTACGCTCGGCACGGTCGCGGCAGGAATCCCAGCAGGTACCAACCTGATCGTCAAGCGCGGCCAGCAGCGCGTCAATCCCCTCGCCGGTCTTGGACGACACGGGGACCATCGGCGCGCCCGCAAACACGGTACCCGACAAAAAGTCATCGACGTCGAGCTCGGCAAGCTCGGTCATCTCGGCGTCGGCCAGGTCGCACATCGTCAGCGCGACCACCATGTGTGTGACGCCCAGCAGCTCCAGCACATGCACGTGCTCGCGGGTCTGCGGCATCACGCCTTCGACGGCCGATACCACCAGCACAGCAACGTCGATGCCCGTGGCACCCTGCACCATGGCGCGCAGATAATGCGCGTGGCCCGGCACGTCGACCAGGCCAACGATCTTGCCACTCGGCAGCGCCAGCTCGCCAAAGCCAAGCTCAACGGTCATGCCGCGACGACGCTCAACTTCCAGGCGGTCGGGGTTTTTACCCGTCAGCGCCTCGATGAGCGCCGACTTACCGTGGTCGACATGTCCCGCCGTACCTACGATAACGGGGCATTCCACCAACGCTTCGGCCTCACTCATCGGCGCACCGCCTTCTCAACGCATGCGGCAAGCGTCGACGCCGCCGTCTCGATATCGCGGTCGCCCACAAGTGTACGGACGTCAAACAAGATGCGATCGTGCGAAGTTCGCGTGACAACCGGCGTGTCGAAGTCCTGGACAAGCGAGCGCTTGAGCGCGTCGACGGACAGGCGCCCGTCGACAGGGCAGATAGCAACGCACATCGTGGGCAGTTCCACGGTAGGCAGCGAGCCGCCACCGGGCGTCGAGGACTCCTCGACAATCTCCACCTGCACGGCGCACGGGCAACCGGCTTTATCGAGCCCGGCAACCATACGATCGCGCAGCTTGCGGGCACGTCGCTCCAAATGAGCCTGCGGAAGCGTGAGCATGCTGAGGACCGGAATGTCGCGATGGGCCACATCGGCACCGTCCATGTAGATGCGCAGCGTGGCCTCGAGCGCCGACAGAGCCAGTTTGCCCGGGCGCAGAGCACGCATGAGCGGATGTGCGCCGCAAGCCTGGACCAGATCGCGACGGCCCATGATAATGCCCGCCTGTGCGGCGCCCAGCAGCTTATCGCCCGAGCACGACACGATATCGAGCCCCGACGCCACCGAAGCCGGCGTAGTCTCCTCGCCACCGCGGACCAGGATGTCGTCAGGCAACAGCGCCCCTGAGCCCTGGTCCTCGTAGAACAGCAGGCCGTGCCTATGGGCCAGCGAGGCGAGCTCCCTTGAGCTCACCTCCTCGTGGAAACCCTCGATGCGATAGTTGGAAGGATGGACCTTGAGAATCATGGCCGTATCGGGCGTGATGGCGCGCTCGTAATCGGCAAGGTGCGTGCGGTTGGTGGCGCCGACCTCGACAAGCTTGGCGCCCGAAGCCGCCATGACATCGGGAATACGGAAGCTGCCACCGATCTCGACGAGCTCGCCGCGGCTGACGATGACCTCTTTGCCCGCGGCATGAGTCGCCAGCACCAGCAGCACCGCGGCGGCGTTGTTGTTGACCACGAGCGCGTCCTCGGCACCGGTAAGTGAGCGGATCAGCTGCGCGGCGTGCTCCTTGCGCGACCCACGTGAGCAGGTGTCCACACTGTACTCGAGCGTGCTGTACCCACGCGCGACCTCGGCCACGGCCTTTGCCGCCGAATCCGCGAGCGGGGCGCGACCCAAGTTGGTATGGATGACCACACCCGTGGCGTTGACGGCAGGACGCAGGCTCGGCAGTGCGGATCGATGTGCACGCCACTCGATAGCCGAGGCCAGGTCGCGCTTAGAGCGCGGGGCGGCACCGGCGCGAATGGCGGCGCGCTCCTCGTCGAGCTCGGCCGTGACGGCGGCATGCACCACCGCGTCGCAGGTCTCCCCCGCCGCCTTCACTACCGGCCACTCGGCAAGCAGTTCGTTGACGGAGGGAATGGCGCGCAGGCGGGCACGCACCTCATCGGACATGTTCTGGCTATCGCTCATGTGCGGCCTTTCAAAACCAAAGGTGAATCAATCATTCGAACGTCAAACTATCAGCCAATTCGATCGGCTGAGTCAATTACTCGTTATTATCCTCGCGCGCCGCGATCTTTTCCACGCGAACGGCGTTTTCCTGGGTGAGCGCGGCACCCGTCAACGGGTCCCAGCGCAGCGGCGTGTGGTCGAGCGGCCCGACGCCCAGGGCTTGAGCGCCACCGGCATCGGCGCCAAACGAACGCCCGCCGGGGGCGGCCGAGGTGAAGATGCACGCCGGATGCAGATACAGCGTCGTCTCCACGCGCACGCGGTCGCGGCCCAAATCGCTCACGAGTTCGACGACCTCGCCATCGGCGATGCCCATGTGCGCAGCGGCATCGGCATTCATCTGCACGGCATCCAGGTCCGATCCAGCCTCAGCGGCACCTTGGGCCGCGAGCCTGCGCGAGGTATGCGACTCAAAGGGACGGTTGCCGCTAATGAGGCGGAACATTCCCGGGCCGGGCTCCACCATGGGAGCGATCCAGTTGGGCACGCGTCCCAAGCCGGCACGCTCCCATACGTCACTTGCCAGCGCAATCTTGCCGCCGGCAAGCGGAATCACCGGCTCACCCGTGCGCGGCGGCAGTGCCACTCCCGTATCGGCCCAGCCGCGCTCCTTGAGCTCGTCCAGATCGATCCCAAAAGGCGCCACCTGGGCAGCCGCCAGATCGTCAGACGTAAACTGGAAGTACTCGCCCACGCCACACGCCTGCGCCAGACCGGCAAAAATCTCCCGGCCGGGACGCGTGTCGTCATGCTGCACGGGCAGCACGGCATTACGGTAGAACACGCGCGCATCGTTGGTGCCTATCACCGTGCCCACACCGCGGTCAGCCTCCAGATACGTCACGTCGGGCAGCACGAAGTCAGAAGCACGCGCCGTCTCGGACCAGCGAATATCAATCGTCACGAGCAAGTCGAGCTGCTGCAAAATACCCAACCAAGCCTGTGCATTGCCATAGCTCGCACCGGGGTTACTGGCATAGACGATGAGCCCACGCAAATCGCCGGCAAGAATCGACTGACCGATGGTCGTGCACAGCCCGCGCACCGGATCGACCAGTGGATAGCGCTCGGACCCCAGCTTGGGCTCGCGCGGCACCGGCGGCGCCGCAAAGCGCGTGGGATCGAGGTCGCCCAGTGAAAGCGGTGTGGGCGGATTGAGCGCGCCACCCGCATGTCCAATACAGCCCAGCAGCACATCGACCAAGCAGATAGCGCGTGCGGTCTGGGTGCTATTGGCATACGCGATACCGATGCCACCATGAAAGCCCGCATCCACCACAGCGGCAGGCGCGGCGGCAGCCAGATCGCGCGCCGTGGCGACAATCTCTGCGGCCGGCACATCGCACATCGACTCGGCCCACTCGGGCGTCCAAGCACGGGCCGCCTGCGCCAGCTCGTCAAACCCCGTGGTATGGCGGGCAACGAACTCGTGATCGTACAGGTCCTCGGCAATGAGCACATGCGCAATGCCCAGCAGCAAGGCCAGGTCGCAGCCCGGGCGCACGCGCAGCCAGCGGTCGGCAAGCGCAGCCGAACCGCTGCGCCGGGGGTCGACCACGATAATCTTCGCCCCACGCCGGCGCGCATCGTTGAGCGCATCAACGGCCCCCATCGTCGACGAATCGACAATGGAACGCCCCAAATACATGATGCAATCGGTA
>CAUBQN010000105.1 GCA_958438125.1 uncultured Collinsella sp. | reverse complement strand
CGACCGCCGTGCCGTTGTACCAGCACACCATAATGCCCATGATGAGTGCAGCCATAAGGATGGTGAAGTAGCCGCCGTGGAAGAACTTGGTGAGCGAGCTCACGAAGAAGAAGCCTTCGAGCAAAAGGAAGAAGGCCGCGAAGATCCACGGAGCAACCTTGAGCTTGCGCTCCTCGTGCAGGTAGAAGAAGAGCAGCAGCGTGGTGCACATCATAGTCAGCGTAATGGCAAGGCCGTAGGCGGCTTCCATATGCGCCGAGTTCTGGAACAGCAGCACCACAATGACGCAGCCCACGAGCATGACGTTGTTGACCATGGGGATGTAGAGCTGGCCCTTGGTCTCGGCAGGGTAGAAGACCTGCATGTGCGGCATAAGGTCCAGACGGCTGGCCTCGGACACCAGCGAGAATGCGCCGGTGATGAGCGCCTGCGAGGCGATGATGGCCGCAACGGTGGAAAGGCCTACGGCAAACGGGCGCAGGCCCGGGGCGAGCATCTGGTAGAACGGGTTGAGGTCGGCAATGCCCATGAGCTCGGGGTTGGCAGCGTTGTTCATAAGCCAAGCGCCCTGGCCCATATAGGAAAGCAGCAGGCAGCACTTAACGAACGGCCAGGTGGCGTAGATGTTGCCGCGGCCGACGTGGCCCATGTCGGAGTAGAGCGCCTCGGCACCGGTGGTGGCGAGGAAGCAGCTGCCCAGAATCATGATACCCGCGTGGTTGTTGGGGCTCAGCAAAAAGGCGATGCCGCGCACCGGGTTGAGGCACAGCAGCACGGCGGGGTGCTGGAAGACAAAAAACAGACCCGTGCCGCCCAGGAACAGGAACCACAGCGTCATGATGGGGCCAAAGGCGTGACCGATCTTGGCCGTACCGATGCGTTGCACCAAAAAGAGCGCGATGATGATGGCGAGCGTAATGGCGACGACGCGGCCCTGGTCATCGCCCAGCACGGCATGGACCGCCGGGATGGTGCGCAGGCCCTCGATGGCCGTGGTAACGGTAACGGCCGGCGTCAGGATGCCGTCGGCGAGCAGCGCGGCGCCACCCAGCATGGCGGGGATGATAAGCCACTTGCCGCAGCGCTTGACCAGGCTGTACAGGGCAAAGATGCCGCCCTCACCATGGTTATCGGCGCGCAGCGAGATGAGCACGTACTTGATGGTGGTCAGCAGCGTGACCGTCCACACGACAAGGGAGAGCGCGCCGAGCACGAACTCCTCCGTCACGCTTCCGATGCCGCCGTTGCCGGCAACGAGCGCCTTGGTTACATACATAGGGCTGGTGCCGATATCGCCGTACACCACGCCCAGCGTGACGAGCATCGCCGAGATGCTCACAGGAATCGCAGCGTGCGAGGCTGCCTCCTTGGCCTTCTGTTCCATAAGCCGGTTTCCTCCCAACTATAATGTTCGAAGGAATTATAGGTAATCGGCCTATGTTTGAATGGTACTGTTTTCCCAGCTAGATAAACATTTATACGGCCTTTAGGCCACCGCGGCTATATGGAATGTGACAAAGGGACTGTCCCCTTGTCACATTCGTCATTTTCCAAGCCAGTTTTTGAACCACCATTCCATGGATCGGCTCATCTCGGCCATAAAGGGACTCGTGTGCTTGCGGGTATAGATGTCCACGACGCGCTCCCCCACCTCGCGGGCATGCGGACGGAACATCGCGTCCATCTCGGCCACCTGCGCGTCCATAGTCGCAGCGTCCGCGCGGCAGTAGCGCTCCTCGTGCACCAGGTTCACCACGGGATGCGCAATGGCCGGACGCTCCTTACGGGGCGTGCCGATGATGAGCATCGACAGCGGCATGGTATAGGGTGGCAGATCGAGCAGCTCGGCAACTTCCTCGGCATTCTCGACGATATCACCGATGTAGCAGCTCCCCAGCCCCAGGGCCTCGGCGGCAACCACGGCGTTTTGCGCGGCGATCACGGCGTCCTGGGCCGCGATGGCAAAGTCGCCCAAACCCGGCGCGCGGCGGGGCGCCTTGCCCGTGCGCTCGACAAACTCGGGCTCAAAGCAGCCCACGTGCTCAAACAGATCGATCCACTTTGCATAATCGACCACAAATATGAGTGCCCAGGGCGCCTTGGCAATCATGGGCTGATGGTCGCACAGGTCGGCCAGGCGGTCGAGCGTAGCTTGCTCGCGGATGCTCACGATGGAATACATCATCATGGCGCCCGCCGACGGCGCGCGACTCGCCGCATGCAAAATCGCTGCGCGCTGCTCGTCGGTCACCGCCACGGGGCGGTCGTCGTCATCACGCGCGAAGGCACGCGTGGAGGAACGGTGCTCCAACGTGTCCAGCACCGCGTTGCCCGTAGTCTCGACTGGATAGCCGAACGTATCCACGCCCGCAGCTCCGTCGCAGTACTCGGCGCCCGTCATACAAACCTGCTCGCCCATAGCTCTATCCTCGCCAATTCTTTAAGAAGCCTTTACGTTTCCGTGTAATTCCCGTCCATTATCGCGCAGGTCGCCACTACATTGCGCCACGCCGCCGCACATGCGCGTTAATATGGCTGGTTGTTGTGCGCAGCCCGCAAATGCAGTGCATATTTAGGTAACAATCGGGTAAACCCCCGCTTTCGTAGGTTTTAAGTTTGTGAGGAGTCTCAGCATGTTCGCTGCCGCCATCTCGCTCGTCGGTCTTGCGGCGACCGTCTACCTTGTTTTGCGCGAGGCCAAGGCCATTCGCGCTCAGTCGGGCACCGTCACCAAGGGCGCCTTCGCCTGGAGCGTCGCCTTTGGCCTGTTCCAGCTCTTTTTGACCGTCTGGGGCGCTATTGGCCTCGTCGCGCAGAACGAGCCGCTCGCCTTCGTGATGCTCATCCTGACCAACGCCATCCTCACCGGCTGCGCTTGGGCCAGCATCGCCCGCGACCGCATCGCCCCGCGCGTCTTTGCGTTCGCCGGGCCCGACGCCCCCGCCCCCACCGGCAAGCTCGCCCGCCTGCGCGGCGCCTTTGTGGGCAAACCGCTGGTCGCCGCCGTCTTGTGCCTGCTGCTCGCCGGCGTCTTTGCGTTGCTGGGCATGGAGGTCTCGTCCAACCACGACTTTACCTGGGTCTACCCCCTGTGCATCCTGCTCGAGTGGGCCATCATCACCACGCTCATGGTCGGCCTGTTCTTCCTGTTCCAGCGCCACGGCGCAGCTCCCGCGGTCCTGGCCTTTGCCCTCTTTGTCCTGGGCATTGCCGAGTTCTTCGTCATCACGTTTAAATCCATGCCCATCCAGCCGGGCGACCTTTCGGCCATCTCCACCGCCGCCGCGGTCGCCGGCACCGGCTACACCTTCTCGATCTCACTGTTCTGCGTGCTGTCCATGGGCTTTACCGCCATCGCCATGCTGCTGTGCGAGTACGCCGGCCTGGTGGCACCGCATCGCCAGAAGGGTGCCGCCAACGCCAAGCGCATCCTACTCACCAACCTGCTCGTCGCCGTGCTGTGCCTGGGCGGTGTGACCGCACACGTCACGCTCATCGACTACTACAACACCCTCGGCATCACCGTCTACACCTGGCGCCCGCTCGAGAGCTACTGGCGCGAGGGCTACCTGCCCGCTTTCATTAGCGCAGCGCAGTCCATCAAGCCGCCCAAACCCGCCGACTACTCCGTCGACGATGCCAAGGCCACGCTCAAAAAGTACGCCAAGGCCTACGACAAGTCCGACGCGGCCAAGAGCGACGAGCGCGCCGCCGCAAAGGAGCAGTTCGACAGCGAGAAGCCCACGGTCATCGCCATCATGAACGAGACCTTCTCGGATCTTTCGATCTACCAGAACATGCGCGCCGGCTACGAGGGCCCGCAGTACTTTAAGAACCTGTCCAACTGCCTCAGCCGCGGCAAGCTCTACGTGAGCGCCTACGGCGGCGGCACCGCCAATACCGAGTTTGAGTTTATGACCGGCAACTCCATGGCCAACCTGGGCTCGGGCGTGTACCCCTACACCATCTACAACATGGAAACGACCGGGAACCTGGCAGAGCAGTTCAAGTCGCTCGGATATTCCACCACGGCCATGCACCCCAACCACGCCACCAACTGGAACCGCGAGAACGTCTACAAGGATTTTGGCTTTGCCCGGTTCCTGTCCATCAACGATTTCCAGGGTGCCGATACCCTGCGCGGCATGGTGACCGACCAGGCTACCTATGACAAGATTCTTGAGCTGCTCGACCAGAACGCCGATCCGCAGTTTATCTTCGACGTGACCATGCAGAACCACTCGGGCTACGACACGGGCCTGCTGCCGGTCGACAAGCAGATGCACCTGAATATCGACACGACCGATCTGGACGCCAAGACCGTCGAGGACGGCACGCTCTCCGATGTCGACGAGTACGTCTCGTGCATCGAGCAGTCCGATCAGGCGCTGCGCTACTTCCTCAACGCCTTGAGTAAGCTCGACCGCAAGGTGGTCGTGGTGTTCTGGGGCGATCACCAGCCGTTCTTCCCGTCCAAGTTCAACGACAAGTGGTTTACCGGCGAGGACGACGCCACGCACCAGGAACGTCTGTGGCAGACCGATTACATCATCTGGGCCAACTACGACGTTGCCGGCTGCGACCAGACGAGCGAGACCGACGACCTGTCCACCAACTACCTGTCCACGCAGCTTATGCAGCTGATCGGCGCCCCGCTTTCCGACTACCAGAAGGCGCACATGACGCTGCGTGAGTCGCTGCCCGCCATCAACTCGGTGGGCTACGAGGACGCCAGCCTGCGCTGGGCGCTCTCCTCCAACGTCACCGGCGACGAC
Source organism: uncultured Collinsella sp. (assembly GCA_958438125.1). Lineage (GTDB taxonomy): Bacteria > Actinomycetota > Coriobacteriia > Coriobacteriales > Coriobacteriaceae > Collinsella. The sequence goes on along the minus strand of CAUBQN010000105.1, from coordinate 497 downwards.
GCCGCCGCAGCAGCCGCCACCAAGGCGCGCGAGGATTACGCCAAGATGCAATACTACGAGATGTTCCGCGACGGCAAGAACGTCTATACGGAGCACTTCCAGACCGAGGCCAACGAGACCGACCCCAACTTGGCACCGGGTACGACCAAGATCAAGTAGCGGCGCGTCTTAACTGGTTCGTCTGCCCGGCGACGCGGAATGTAAGGTTCCCTGCTCGGACAGTCCTGCTCGCACGGAGAGCACATTAAGTGCTCTCCGGCTCGTGCGGAACTCGCGATGAACCTTACGTTCCGCGCCACCGAGCAGACGCCTCGGTGTTGAGGCGCGGCTTGTCATGAGAGCATCCGCAATATATGTAAGTTGAAGGCCACATTAAGTGGCCTTCTTTGTATTCGGAAAGCCCATCCCGCTCTGAATACATCCGGGTATGGAATATCCGCTTATTAGGCCTTCCATCAATAAAGGGGCGCCCTCCCGGGCGGCGGGCACGAAGTTCA
>CAUBQN010000104.1 GCA_958438125.1 uncultured Collinsella sp. | reverse complement strand
TTGATTGATTGGTATGTCCGAGGGGGAGCATGTTCACTAAAGTCCTAAGGTCTTTGGGTATGCGTGGTCGAGTCCTTACGTTGGATGCTCCCATCTCGGGTGACGTCATTCCGCTCTCCGAGGTAAACGATCAGACGTTTGCTACCGGCCTTTTGGGCCAGGGCGTGGCGATTCAGCCCACCGGAACGCGTGTGATTGCACCGGCTGATGCCAAGGTCGAGGCCATTTTTCCCACGGGACACGCTGTTGCGCTTAACACGGTCGATGGCTTGGACGTGCTCATCCACGTTGGTTTGGACACTGTTCAGCTCGAGGGCAAGCACTTTACCGTACATGCGCAAGTGGGTGACATCGTCCATAAGGGCGATGTACTCATTGAGTTCGATCGCGAGGCAATTGCTGCCGAGGGCTACGATGTGACGGTTCCCATCTTGGTGTGCAACTCCGTTGAGTTCTCGAGCATCAAGGGCTCCGTTGGCGTGCATGTCGAAGAGATGGACCAACTCATCGTTGCTCGTGAGCGCTAGCAAGTGCACGTGGCCATTAGCCTACAATTCAAACACGTTTACGGAGGGCGCCCTTGAAAGAGGACGCCCTCCGTGGCAAGATGTGTTTTGTCCGAGGCTAAACAGCTTTGGGTCACCGTGGACGGGCAGGGGCCTCGACGCGGTTAGACACGAGACATATACATTACGCGACCTCGCCCTGGTGGCCGCACACGTTGGTTGCGGCCGACGCGGGCCGCGGGCAAGTGCTTGTAAGGGAGCCTTGCCTCTCTTGTACGAGAAAGGACGCGTAATGAAGATCATTAAAGCTAAAGACTACGAGGATATGAGCCGCAAGGCCGCTAATATCATCTCGGCCCAGGTTATCCTCAAGCCCGACTGTGTGCTGGGCCTTGCCACCGGCTCCACCCCGATCGGCGCCTACAAGCAGCTCGCCGCTTGGTACAAGAAGGGCGACGTCGACTTTGCCGAGGTCAGCACCTACAACCTGGACGAGTATCGTGGCCTTTCGCACGACGATCCCCAGAGCTATCACTACTTCATGCGTGAGAACTTCTTCGATCACATCAACATCGACCTGAACAACACGCATGTGCCCGACGGTTCCAACCCCGACGCCGCCGCTGCGTGCTCTGAGTACGACAAGATCGTCGCTGACGCCGGTTACCCGGATCTGCAGCTGCTCGGCATTGGCAACAACGGCCACATCGGCTTCAACGAGCCCGATGACCACTTCTCCAAGGGTACGCACTGCGTCGACCTCACCGAGAGCACCATTCAGGCCAACAGCCGCCTGTTCGACAGCATCGACGATGTTCCCCGTCAGGCCTACACCATGGGTACCCAGACCATCATGTATGCCCGCATGATCCTGGTCGTCGCCAACGGCGAGGCCAAGGCTCAGGCCGTGCACGACATGTGCTATGGTCCGGTTACGCCCGAGTGCCCGGCTTCGATCCTGCAGCTGCACACCAACTGCGTTGTCGTTGCCGACGAGGCCGCCCTTTCGCTCTGCGAGTAGCGCGAATCCTGCAGCTCGACATAGCCTTGCCTAAGGCCTCCGCTTTGCGGGGGCCTTTTTGCTATCCCTGTCCGCCCACTTGACCAAAAACTTGCCGCAAGCTTGACGAATGCTGGATGTCCAACAGCTTGATTCATTCTATACCAGATTCTATGCAAAAATGCCACTAGAAGGCCGTAGACGGTAGCGGGTGCTAGGCGAGTTGAATGACATGGCTGAACCTTGTTCATCTGCGTTACACTGCCGCTTAGATGGGACAAGCTGACAAGCTCATTTACCTGCTTAAAGACCGATTAGTCGGGGGATTAATAACAATCGGCCCTCGCTGTACAAAAACTTGCCGCTTGCGTACCAAAAGACAACCTAAAACACAAGGTCGCTCTATTCATAGCGCGGCTTGTATGGTCTTGCGGCTACAGTGTCCATACGGTCGAGTTGAGGAGCGGGCATGGTAAACGATTTGAGCGGTATAGACGACCTCGAGCTGATGCCGCTGGGCGGAGGCTATATGGTGCGACGCGAACGCTTGATGAATGAGCTTATCGCCAAGGGCCGAAAGGCCGGCATCGTGGTTCTTTATGCGCCCGACGGGTTTGGGAAGACCTCGGTGCTGCTACAGTACACCCATGAGGTTAAATGCGACCCGACGCGAGGCCCCGTGCGGATTATCGAGGCCGATCGCGCCACAGGGCGCGAGGTGTTTATGCAGCTCGAGGTGGTTACCGAAGAACTCAAAGACAAACCGCACTCCCTTATCGCGATTGATAATGTGCCAAACCTCGATCAGCACGATACCGAAGACCTCATCGACAGGATTCGCGGCCTGCGCGCTATGGGGGTAGGGGTCTTTATCTCCTGCCGTCCTTCAAATCGTCAGCTGATTCATGGGCTGGGCGATTCGGTTAAGATCAATGCGCAGATGCTCAAGGTGCATGCCTATGAGTATTCGGCGTGGGCATCGGCGTTTTCGATCAGCACATCGCTCGACTTCTATCAGCTCACGCAGGGCGTGCCCGAGCTCGTTTCGGCATTGCAGACGGGTCTGTATGGCCAAGGCGACGTAGCCGGTCTGCTCGAAAACGAGATTGTCAACGTATATGGCGCGGCACTTGCCGATCTGGCTTCGCTCGACAATAATGCGCTGTTTTGCGTGGCATGTCTCATGGTTTTGATGGGCGAGGGCAATATCGCAGAACTCGAGGCTTGCGGGGTGAGGCTGTCGATGGTCGACCAGTCCTATTTTGTACGCGACTACCCGATCTTTGGCTTGGATCCCGCCGAGCGGAGTTTTACGTGTCTGGGCACGGAGGATAACGGACGCTTGCGCTTGCGTAAGTTGGTGGCCGAGGTTCGCCCCGAACTTGTTCCGAGGGCGGCCCGGATTTTGCTTAAGGCGGGCCGATGCGATGCGGCGATGGGCCTGGCGGACGCCTTTTTGGACCGTGAAGCGGTCCTTGAACTTGCTGGGCAGTATGGGGTCGATCTGGCTCTGACGGGGCACGGGGCCGATATCTGCCGAGCAGCGCTGGGCACGATCGATGCCGACGATCCGGCTCCAGAGCCAACGCCTGCCGAGGCACTCGGCGTATATCTGGCAGCGGTCAGCGTGTCCAATACAAAGCTCGCTCGCTATATGGCATCGGTCATCCAGCGCGGGGGCGAACGGGCGGCCTGCGAAATAGACCCTGTTTCATGGAGGGTGGCCCAGACGCTGACGGCTGTTTGCTATGGGGACAACGGGCTTGGGCTTCCTACGAACCTGGCCGTGCCAGAAATCGAGACATCCCATACCGCACTCGATATGTTGTCTGCGCATATCGAGGTCAAGCGGTGCCTGACCGAGCGGGGAGATGACGGCGGCGTTCTACAGCAGCTCAAAACGAGCAAGGCCTACGACTGCGAGCTCGACATCGCGGGGATTGTTATACGGGCCGATAGTATGCTGGTGGAGCTCTTTGACGGGTCGTTTGCGGGAACCGACGAGCGCGACGACGAGATAACGGTGGTGCGGGAGGCGCTCGACGTACGCGGGCTTAAGGCGATGGCTATCTGGGTGCGCATGGTGTTGGCGGCACGGCGGCTCCTTTCCGGCTTGCCGGTAACCGACGACGCGGCGTTCAACGAGCTCGACCGTTTTGCTGTGCGCATGCGCGACAACCAGATTCAGCTGTTTGGCCTGTTGCTAGAAGGTTGGCAGTCGCTGGCAGAGGGACGGCCGGTTAATGCAAAGTTCCGTGCGGTCCAAGTGCTTAAACTTGCCGAGGAGTCGATTGCGTACATGCGCGATAACGCATTGCTGCTGGAGCGCGCAGCGTATCTGCGCAACACGTCGATGGTTTCGGTACGCGAGGAAGCGGAGCTACTCGATATAAGCCAGACGCAGGTTGGTGGCGCAGAAGCCTGGATGGTGGCGCTGCATTTGGCCTGTGCGGGCCGAGACAGCGATCTTGCGGCCTGGATGTCCATGAATCGTGCGGGGATTCTAGAGCCATCGTATCGTCTCTTTGCGCGCCTTGCCATGCATTGTCTGGGCGAGCCGGCGGGCAGGATACGCAAGAAGCTTCCCGTGCGCGAGCTGTCGCGGTACTCGCTGCGCGACGATTTGGAAGGGGAGGGCGAGCACCTGTTCCAGGCCGGCGAGGTTGAAGCCGTTGATACCATCGACCATATCGAGATTCGCATGTTTGGTGCGTTTCGCGCCGAGCGCGACGGGTTTCCCATCACGGATAAAATGTGGCGCCGCAAGAAGGCGGCGACACTTGCCGAGCGGCTTGCACTGGGCATGGATGCGCTCGTCGATCGTGAGACGCTGGCCATGGAGCTGTGGCCCCATGCCGAGTTCAATAGCGCCCGCAACAATCTGTACTCGACGATATCGCGCTTGCGGTCGGCTTTGGGACCGACGCCGGATGGCAAGTCGTGTGTGCTCATCCAAAATGAATGCATCGGACTCAACGGCGACTACGTCAAGACCGATGTACGGCTGTTTGACCAGATAAGCCGCGAGGTTTTGGGAAATCGCACGGGTGCGCGCGGACCCCATTTAGTTGAGCTGTGCCTTAAGATTGAGCAGCTTTATGCCGGACCGCTGTATGTTCCCAATGGCTGTAATCCCACCTACTTTTTGCGCATGCGGCGCATTATGCAGTCAAAGTACATCGATTGCATGATTAAGGGAGCAAATGCCGCTCTAGAAGAAAACGATCTGCAGTCGGCGATTTGGCTGGCGGAGTCGGGGCTTCGACAGGAAACGGCGCGTGAGGATATGGTGCGCTGCGCCATGCGCGTCTACAGTGCGGCGGGGCGGCGGCGCGATATCGTCGAGCTGTACAGCGGGCATATGCACCACCTGAGGGAGCAGGTCAATGGCGTGCCCGAGCCCGAGACGCGGCGTCTATACGAGCGCTTGGTGGAGGGGCGGCTCAATCGCGTGCTGGTCGAGCGATAAAAAACGGGCGCCCGAAGTACTTGGGCACCCGTAAGCTTGCTATGTGTTGGCTCGCCGGATTATTGGCTCTTAGACGAGCTTGATCTTCTCGATGTCCTTGCGCGAGGACTCGCGATACAGTGAAAACTTGCGGCCGATGACCTGGACGACCTCGGCGTGGCAACGCTCAGCGAGCTCTTCGGCGGCCTCGCGGGCGGAAAGACTGGAGCCATCGAGCACGGAGCACTTAACGAGCTCGTGCTTCTCCAGGTAGGCGACCGTCTGCTCGACGGTGCCCTCGTTGACATCGGACTTGCCGATGATGATGGCGGGGTTGAGGTGATGGGCCATGCTGCGAAGCTGCTTGACCTGGGCTCCTGTCAGTGCCATGGGTTCTC
>CAUBQN010000103.1 GCA_958438125.1 uncultured Collinsella sp. | reverse complement strand
TGATGAACGCCGTCGATGTCGGTATCGCCATGGGCAATGCGCCGGACTATCTCAAGGGTAAGGCCGATTACGTGACCGACACCGTCGATCACGACGGTGTCGTTGCGGCGCTCGAGCATTTTGGGCTGATTTAGGCGCGCTCCATCAAACGCACGCCCGTTGTCCCAAATCGCCAAAACTGCCGCGCCAAACGCCCTGATGTGGCAATATGTTGTCTGCATATTGCATCAATGCAACCTCAGAAAGAATGCGAGAACCCGTGTCCAGTCCGTTTACCAGCTTTTTAGCCCAACACTTTGACCAGATTAACGACTATCTGGCCACGTTCTTTGACGGACAGGCGACCTCTGCCGATATCGAGCGCTACCTGTACGCGCCGCTCTCGGCTTTTACGGCCAACGCCGGCAAGCGCCACCGCCCGCTTATCTGCATGCTCGCCGCAACCGCAGTGGGCGGCAGCTTTGAGAGCGCCCGCAGCGCCGCGGCAGCTATCGAGCATTTCCAGTCGGGCGCGCTGATCCACGACGACATCGCCGACAACGGACAGCTTCGTCGAGGCAAGCCCTGTATGCACCTTACCGAGGGCACGGGCCTTGCCATCAATTGTGGCGACCTGGCGCTCACCATGGTCACCAAGACGGTTCTCGACGACCCTACGCTGGAGTCCGACGTGAAGCTGCGCGTGCTCCACGAGCTTACCGAGATGATCGTCCGCACCATTGAGGGTCAAGCACTCGACCTGGGTTGGGTCCGTGACGGGCGCTTTGATATCTCGGTTGATGACTACCTGGACATGGCGACGCACAAGACCGCGTTTTACAGCGGAGCCACGCCGCTTGCCGCCGGAGCCATTATCGGCGGCGGCAGCGATGAGCAAATCGAAGCGCTGCGCGCCTTTGGCCTACACACAGGCCTTGCCTTTCAGATTCAGGACGACCTGCTCAACCTTGTCGGCACTAAGGAAGCCGCCAACAAGGACTTCCGCACCGACATCACCGAGGGCAAGCGCACGCTTGTCGCCGTACACGCCCTCTCTGATGAGCGCCACCACGACGAAGTCGAGGCGATTCTTTCCTCGGGCACCGATGATCCCGCGCAGCTCGCACGCGCCGTGGAGATCTTCCAGGAGACCGGCTCTATCGATTACGCCCACACTTACGCGCTCGACCTGACCGCTAAGGCCAAAGCGGCCATCGAGAACGTTGAGCTTGATCCGCACGCACGCGAGCTGTTCCTCTCCATGGCAGATTTCTTTGTGGAGCGCCTTAACTAACGGGTGTTATAAAACCTGTCAGCAGCGTATTTAGGCACAACTTGCTACACTGTTGAGTGCATGTTTATGCATCCCTTTGCGTTGTCTATCCGACAGACGCTCAAATAGTACGAATGGTACGCCGAAAGGGGTTCGTTCATGGAACCTATTACAACGGGCATGCAAGGAGCAGCCGTCGAGGACGTGCAGTCTCGTCTCCTGCAGCTCGGCTACACGATTGATGCCGCCGAAGTCACCGACAAGTACTTTGGAGCCACCACTGAGCAGGCCGTCAGCACCTTCAGGCTCGACAGCGGCCTTGCTGCCGGTCATGCCGTCGATATCCCCTGTTGGAGCGCCCTTGTAGACGCTTCGTATAAGCTGGGCGACCGCACCCTCTATCTGCGCATGCCCAATTTCCATGGCGCCGATGTGCAGGCCCTGCAGCGCGCTCTCAACGTTTTGGGCTTTGCCTGTGGCGAAGACGACGGCTACTTTGGTCCGCATACCGAGGCCGCCCTGCAGCAGTTCCAGGAAAATGTCGGCCTGTTTGCCGACGGCATGGCCTTCCAGGACACCTACGCCTACATCAACCGCCTGCACCATGTGTGGGAGGGCAAGCCCTCGGTCACCGAAGCCGAGTCCCGCATCGGTTTTGCTCGCGCCGCCAACGTGCTCGAGCGCTTCCAGATTGCCGTTATCGGCGAGGACCCCATCGCGCGCAGTGTTGCGTCGCGCATGTGGAATATCGCCACGGCAACGACCGACAACAGCGGCATGATGCTCTGCGACTCCGAGGTCCCAACCGACGTTGACCTGGTGCTCGAGATCGCAAGCGACGAGCTGCCCGCCGACGCCGCACCGCGTGCCACGATTGCCCTCGCCGAGTGCCACAACCTGGCCCAGCGCATCCGCACCGCCAATGTCGCCGCACAGCAGAAGCCGGCTCGCATTCGCATTGAGCTCACGGGCATGACGCGCTACAACGGCACCTTCACGGCCAGCGACGCGCAGACACTCGCCGTACGCCTGCTCGATGGCGTTTGCGATGCCCTCGCAGATTAGGTAAACTAAACGAGTTGCTTTTGGGCAACGCCACACATTGGGACGTAGTTCAACGGTAGAACTCCGGTTTTTGGTGCCGGCTGTTGGGGGTTCGAATCCCTCCGTCCCAGCCATTACAATTGAGCGCCCTGAACCCATAACGGCCCAGGGCGCTTTCTTGTGGGCAAGCGGAGGGATTCGAACCCGCAAGGGTGCAGAGCTGAGGAAACGCGAAGCGTTTTCCAGCGCAGCACGCAAGAAGCGAAGCGACGCAGCGGAACGCGGCCGCCGACCAGGCGGACGCGGAATCCCTCCGTCCCACAGCCGGCACTTGGGGACGTTCCTAAAGTGCCGGCACTAAAGGAACGTCTCCAAGTGCCGGCCTCCCAAAAATCTACCTTTAAAAGACAGGCGCCCCAGGCCCATAAGGACCAAGAGCGTCTTACATCTTGAAATATCAGCCCAATTCCGAAAAGCGAGCCGTATGCAACAACCAAGTAGCCGCAGGCCCCGGGAGAGTGGGGACACCGGCTTAGGTTTATCGCGAGTTCCGCACGAACAGGAGGCCACTTAATGTGGCCTCCGTCGTGAGCAGGACTGTAGAGCAGGAAACCTAAGCCGGTGTCCCCACTCTCCCGGGGCCGAACGCCCTAGTTGTTCAGCATGCGGTCGAAGCTTCCCGAGTCGCCATCCCGATAGTCGGCGGTCATCAGGATCTCCTGCGGAATGCGCCCGCCCTCGCGCAGCACGTTGCGGAACTGCACGCGCGTGACCATGGGCAGATCCTTGATCGTCGCCGCCAGGTTCTGCGGCACGCCCTGGTTGGCAGCCGCGGGCTCGCACTCGCCGCCGGCCTTCACGCGACGCTTATGCTCGGCGAGCATGGCACGGTACATGCCGGCATGCAGGCGAATCTCAACCACATTGGCATTGCGAGTCTGCTCGACGATGCGCGCGCCCTCGCGATCGATATCGCCTACGTAGTAGACGTAGTTAAAGCGATAGCCAATCTCAGCCAGATAATCGTCCAGGGCATGCGAGACGCTCGCCTTGCATCCGCCGCCAAAAATCACGCCGCCCACCTTGATGCCAAAGAGCTTGGCGTGCTTGCGGCCACGCAGCAGCTTGACGATCTCGTCGTAGGTGTCCAGGTTCTCGACCATAATGAACGGCTTGTCGGCGCCCAGCGTAAAGAAGCCCGTAAAGTGCACGGGGCGATTGGGGGCGACCTTGATCGCCTGCATGCTGATGCCCTTTTCGGTCATACGCCTGATCAAGCGCTCACCGTGCTTGCCGTCAAAAGCCTTCTCGTCGTTAAAGATCTGGTAGGCACGCTGGCGGCGCGAGGCAACCGGCGTATCGGCACCTCGGTTCTGCTCGATCCAAGCCTGGATGATTGCGATTTCCTCGGCAATCTTGCGGTTGGACATCTCGTTGTGCTGAGTGCGCTGCGGAGCCTTTTTGCCGTCCTTGCCCTCGACCTTAACGATTTGAGTCTGTTGCTCCTTAATCTTGGAGAGCGCCATTGGCGTGGGAACGACCTTGAGCAGCTGCCTGCCCAGGACACGGGCCAGAGCAAACGCCGAAACCTCGCCATGAGCGGGCTGCTCAGGCTGCTGGGCGGCCGCATCGTTTGCAGTCGGTTTGGGCTGCGCCTGGGATTTGTGCTTGGAATCTGCCTGAGCTTTGCGCTCTTGCTTTGGCGCGGACGAGCTCTTTTGCGAACGTTCAGGCTTGTCCCCCTTCGCCGGCTGGCGCTTGGGCTGCTCCACCGGGGTCTCAGCCTTCACATCCTTGTTTTGCGTTGTCGCCTTCTCGGCCACGGTTTCGGCATTTGAGCCACGTCCGCCACGGTGACGACGACGGCGGGGCTTGCTCGAAGCGCTCTCCCCCGCCTGTTTATCAGCGGACTGTTGAACTTTGACCTCGGTGTCAGCCGCAGGCTGCGACTCGGAAGGTTGCTGCTCGCGAGCCGCCGGCTCAACGGTTTTCTCGGTTTGTTCGGCCTTATCGGCCTGAGCGGTCGAAGCCGGCTCGCCCTTCTCCTGACGCTTTACGGGATACGCGCGCCCTGCAAAACCGCGGCCGGGACGACACGAACCCGGAGCCCTCTTGGCAGACTCCTCAACATCGTCTGCAACCTCGGAAGGCTCTTCAACCTCACGCGCGACATCCTGCTGCGCAGCCTTGAAGTGAGCACCGCGACGACGCTTGGGCTCTTGGGCCTCCACGGGCTTTTGTTCCTTCGCGGGCTTCTGCGACTCAGCGGCAACCTCGATCTCAACAGCCTCAGCATCCGTCTCACCCTTTCGAGCAACGGCGCGACGGAAGCGCTCCTGCTGGGCGCGGCGCTGCGCATCGCGCTTGCCACCCCCGCCAAAACCGCCGCGTCCTGCCTTGGCCGTAAAGGCACGCACGACGTTCTCATCGAGCAACTCATCGGTATCGACATGCTCACGCGGGGCAACTTCTTCCACAGCAGGCACGTCAGCGGGATCCTCGACGACAAAATCCTCGACGGACTCGGCAGGCTGCTCCTGGGCATCGCGGATCTCGGCATTGATGGTATAGAACGCCGGGCGCCCGTTAATGCCGCTACCCTCGATCTTGGTCACGATATTTGCCGCGATAAGCTCATCGCGCATCGCCTTGGTGTCACATTCCTTATCGACGGAGCGGAAAATTTGCGCCAGCGCGCTCGACTTGATCTTGAGCGCCTTGCGGCAAAGCAGGTCGTAGGCAACCAGCTTGGCACGCTCAGCAGAAAGCGATGTCTGGCTGCTCAGACGCTCAGCCAGGGCATCGACATTATTTTGGTTATCGGAATATACCGTCTTGGCCACGGGGCCCCTTTCATATGTACACATATACGTCTATATGGTACAACGCGCGCCCTTATCCACGCAAAACATCTGCGAGAACACTCGAGCGTCACCCGCTTTTGCATGAAAAAAGACCGAGCCCGCGAAGTCGCGGACCCGGTCTTTCCGAGTCAAATGGATGGGAGATTCAACCCGTCCGACCGACTAGGCCTTGGCGGCCTCGGCGTCGGCAGGAGCCTCAGCGGCAGCGGCGCGACCGTACTCGGCCTTGCCCATATCGGACCACTCGGGCTCCTCATCAGGCATGGAGCCAGCCTCCTTGCCGAAGAACTCCTTGAGGCAGTTGACGGCAACGATGAGGCCCAGGA
>CAUBQN010000102.1 GCA_958438125.1 uncultured Collinsella sp. | reverse complement strand
TCGACAGCCCCGACGCCGGCCAGGTCCAGTACGCCAAGGACTGCCAGGTAGGCTATCTAGAGCAGGAAACCAACCTTGAGCACAAGGACACCACCATCCTCGCTGAGGTCATGGCCGCTGCCAAGGAAATCCGCCGCATGGGCGAGCGCGCCAACGAGCTGCAGGCCCAGATCACCGAGCTCTCCGAACAAGGCAAGGACGTCGACGCACTCCTAAATGAATACGGCCAGGTCCAGGACCGCTTTGAGCACCTGGGCGGCTACGAGCTCGAGAGCAACGCCCGCAAAATCCTGTCCGGCCTGGGCTTTAAGGTCACCGACTTTGAGCGCCCGTGCTCCGAGTTCTCGGGCGGCTGGCAGATGCGCATCGCGCTGGCCAAGCTCTTCCTGCGCCACCCCGACCTGTTGCTTCTAGACGAGCCCACCAACCACCTGGACCTCGAAAGCGTCCAGTGGCTGCGCGGCTTTATTGCCAACTACGACGGCGCCGTCCTCATCGTCAGCCACGACCGCGCCTTCATGGACGCCTGCGTCGACCACGTCGCCGCTCTCGAAAACCGTCGCGTGACCACCTATACCGGCAACTACAGCAGCTACCTCAAGCAGCGCGAGGACAACCTGGAGCAGATGCGCGCCAAGCGAGCCGCCCAGGAGCGCGACATCGCCCACATGCAGGTCTTCGTCGACAAGTTCCGCTACAAGCCCACCAAGGCCGCCCAGGCGCAGGAGCGCATCCGCAAGATCGAGCAGATCAAAAAGGAGCTCGTCATCCTGCCCGAGGGCCACAAGCACATCGACTTTAAGTTCCCCGACCCGCCGCGCTCAGGCGACATGGTCGTGGGCCTGGAGGGCGTGTCCAAGTCCTACGGCAACAAGCACATCTACAGCGATATCGACCTCAAGCTCTACCGCGGCGAGCACGTGGCACTTGTCGGACCCAACGGCGCCGGCAAGTCCACCCTCATGAAGATCCTCGCCGGCCTGGAGCCGCCCACTACCGGCGCCCGCGACCTGGGCACCAACGTGGGCGTGGCCTATTACGCCCAGCACGCGCTCGAAGGCATGACCGAATCCAACACCGTCCTGCAAGAGATCGACACCGTTACGCCCAAGTGGACCGTGCCGCAGCAGCGCAGCCTGCTGGGCGCCTTCCTGTTTAGTGACAACGATTCCATCGAGAAGCAGGTTCGCGTCCTCTCCGGCGGCGAAAAGGCGCGTCTGGCGCTCGCTAAGATGCTCGTGGCCCCCGAGGCGCTCCTGTGCCTGGACGAGCCCACCAACCACCTGGACATCGACTCGGTGGACATGCTCGAGAATGCCCTGCAAAACTTCCCTGGTACCATCGTGCTGATCAGCCACGACGAGCACCTGGTACGCGCCGTTGCCAACCGCGTGATCGACATACGCGATGGCAAGGTCACGGTCTACGACGGCGACTACGACTACTACCTCTACAAGCGCGAGGATCTCGCAGCCCGCGCCGCCGCCGAGGCCGCAGGGGAGAGCGCGCCTGCCGCGGCCAAGTCCACCAAAGCCAGCGCCGCCCAGGCCGACACCCCCGCCGCGGCGCCTAAACCTGCCGAGGGCAAAAAGACCAAGGAGCAAAAGCGCGCCGAGGCCCAGGCCCGCGCTGCGCTCAACAAAAAGCTCAAGGGCGTGCGCAACCAGCTTAAGAAGATCGAGACGGAGCTCGACAAAAAGCGCGCCCGCTATGACGAGCTTATGGAATTGATGGCAAGCGAAGAGCTTTATGCCGATCAGGATAAGTTCAACGCCGCGCTGGGGGAATATAACGGCCTTAAGCAAGAGCTACCTAAGCTCGAGGACGAATGGTTGGAGCTTTCCACCCAGATCGAAGAGGAGACCGCGCGTGAACTCTCGTAAGGCCACCGCCGTGGCGATGAGTATCATCGCCATCGCCTGTCGCATCTGCGGCATTTTTATGAGCGCAATGACCGTGCTGCTGTGCTTTAGCGGCCTCACCGCCAAGCTGCAGATCGTGGGCTTTGTCGTTGAGCTTTCGCGCGCGCTGCCGAGCGCCATCGCCGGCTACGGCGTCATCACCTCTCCCTTTGGCGGCGTCTTCCGCCTGGATTACGCTATCGTCGCCGTCATCCTGTTTGTAATTGACTACCTGCTCACGCGCGCCTCGCGCCGCGTCCGCTAGGAGAGCGCCATGTCCAGCAGCTACATCATGAACCTGCTCGCCAGCGCCGTCGCCGTCATCGTTGGCATCGTCATTCACGAGAGCGCGCACGCCGCCGCGGCCTGGGCTCTCGGCGACAAAACGGCGCGCTCGCGCGGACGCGTATCGCTCAACCCGCTCAACCATATCGACCCGTTTGGCACCATCATCTTGCCGCTGCTCATGCTCGCCGCAGGCGGTCCCGTGTTCGCCTTCGCCAAGCCCGTGCCCGTCTATCTCAACAACCTCAAGCACCCCAAGCGCGACGAGGTCCTGGTGAGCGTAGCCGGCCCCACATCGAATATCGCACTCGCGTGCCTCGCGGCCGCCCTCATGCACGTAACGTACGGCAATCTCTACGCCAGCATGTCCTTTGCCGTGGCGTCCCAAATTATGAACTTCGGCGCCACGTTTATCGTGGTCAACCTGTCGCTCGCGTTCTTTAACCTCATTCCGATTCCGCCGCTTGATGGCTCGTCGATCATCGTGCCCTTCCTCAAGGGCAAGGCGCTCAACAACTATTACCGCCTGCAGCAATACGCTATGCCCATACTCATCCTGGTTCTATACCTGCTGCCTATGTGGACCGGCATCGATGTAATCGGCCGCTATTTCGACATTACCGTGTATCCGCTTGCTGAGCAGCTGCTCAACTTCGCAATCGCCGGCATCTAAGGTAAACTTACAGGTCGTCCGTGTAAAACGGTCGCAGCATGCACCCAAACCGCGCCGCGAAGGCGCCGTCAAAGGAGGTCGAAGATGTCGTATCGCGTGTCGACGCAGGTCTACAGCGGACCGTTCGACCTGCTGCTGCAGCTGGTAACCCGACAAAAAGTAGATATCGGCGCCATCTCCATCAGCGAGGTGGCCGAGCAGTACCTTGCCGAGGCCGAGCGCATCGAGGCGCTGGACCTGGACGTAGCAAGCGACTTTTTGCTGGTCGCGGCAACCCTTTTGGACATCAAGGCTGCCTCTCTGGTGCCGCAGGAGGCCCCGCGCAAAGTCGATGACGACGATGACGAGTTCGACGAAGACCTTGAGGAGCTCAGCACGCTTGACGGCGACGCGCTGCGTGAGGTCCTGATTCAGCGCCTGATTGCCTACAAGCAGTTTAAAGGCGCGGCTGCGGCCCTCGGTGCGCGCATGCAGGCCGAAAGCCGCATGCATCCGCGCGTGGCCGGCCCCGACCCCGAGTTCCTAGGCCTTATGCCCGACTACCTTGCCGGCATCACGCTGCGCGGTCTCGCCGTCATCTGTGCCGACCTGGACGGCAAGCGCCAGACCTTCCTGCTGGAGGCCGAGCATGTGGCGCCGCATCGCGTGCCGCTCGACCTGACCGTGGCCTCAGTCGACCGCTTTACCATGGCGCACCAAACCTGCACCTTCCGCGAGCTACTGGACGGCGATGCCACCACCGAGCAGCTCGTCGTCACCTTCCTAGCTATTCTTGAGCTCGCCAAGCGCGGCTCGCTCACGCTGAGCCAGGACGAGATCTTTGGAACCATCCGCATCAACCGCGTCGAGGACGCCGAGGCCTATGTGCCCGGCGAGGGCCCCGAGCTCACCGAATAGGAGCCGCAACCATGTCAACCCTTTCCACGCTGGAGGCAAACAGCCTCAAAGGCGCCCTCGAGGCGCTACTGCTGGTGTCGAGCGACCCGGTGAGTGCGCCCGCGCTGGCCGGTGCGCTCGATATCGCCCCCGGCGAATGCGCGTCGCTGCTCGCCGAGCTCAAGGTTGAGTACGAGGAGGCCAACCGCGGCTTTCAGCTGCGCGAGGTCGCCGGCGGCTGGCGCCTGTTCACGCACCCCGCCTACCACGACGTGGTCGAGGCCTATGTGTTGAGCTGGGACACGCAAAAGCTGTCCCAGGCGGCGCTCGAAACCCTGGCCGTCATCGCATACCACCAGCCCGTAACGCGCGAGGTGGTCAAGGGCATCCGCGGCGTCAACTCAGACGGCGTCATCGCGTCGCTCGTGGACAAAGGTCTGGTGCGCGAGCTCGGCCGTGACCCCCAGCGCGGTCAGGCCATCATTTACGGCACGACCAACGCCTTCTTGGAAAAGTTCGGCCTGCGCTCCACCCGCGACCTGCCCGATCTGGAACAGTTTGCCCCCGACGAGCAGTCGCGCCAGTTTATCCGCGAGCGTCTAAGCGGCCGCAGCATTCAGTCCACGCTCGAGGAGCAGGCCGAAGATCTGGACGAAGAGCGCGAACTGCTCGATACCGATGTTGAAGATGTTGAGGCAGTCGAGGACTTTGAGACCCTGGTCGTCGACGAGACCTCGGAGGATATGCATGACGAGGACTAACGAAGTAGGGGAGACGCGCGCCATGGGCAACGCAGTGCCCGCAACCGACGCCCAGCCTGTCTACCCGCACACCATGCGCCTGCAGCGCTTTTTGGCGCGCGCGGGCGTTGCGAGCCGCCGCGGGTCGGAGGACCTGATGACCGCCGGACGCGTGACCGTCAACGGTCAGGTCGCGACCGAGCTGGGCACCAAGGTCGACGTCGACCGCGACCATATCGAGGTCGACGGCATGCCCGTCAAGCTCAACCAGGGCGCCGTGTACTTGATGCTCTACAAGCCGACCGGCTACCTCACCACCATGAGCGACCCGCAGGAGCGCCCCTGCGTGGCCGACCTGGTACCGCGCAACCGCTTTCCGGGGCTCTTCCCGGTGGGCCGCCTGGACCGCGACACCACGGGCCTTTTGCTCTTTACCACCGACGGTGATCTGTCGCAGGACCTGCTGCACCCCAGCAAGCACGTCTACAAGACCTATCAGGCGCTCGTGGACGGCCACCTGACCGATCGCGACTTAGAACCGCTCCGCCGCGGCATCGAGCTCGACGATGGCGTCTGCCAGCCGGCAATCTGCCGCGTCATCACCGCACGCGAGGCCGAGGCCGTAGCTCCCCAGGGGGTTAAGCCCGGTACCACCGCCGTGGAGGTCATCATCCGCGAGGGTCGCAAGAATCAGGTTAAGCGCATGTTGAGCAAGATTCACCACCCGGTAATTCGTCTGCATCGCTGCAACTTTGCCGGCCTGGAGCTCAAGGATGTGGCCAAGGGCTCGTGGCGCGAGCTCACCGACCGCGAGGTGCAGATCCTCAAGGCCGGCGGTATCCCACCCAAGCAGGCGAGCGCCAAACGCGGTGGCAAGCCTCAGGAAACCCTCGCCAGCCGCACGCGTCATCACGGCAGCCACGGCTCCGCACCCAAGCGTAACACCTACCGTGAGCGCTACACGGGCTAGGCAACCCGCCGCGCCCCAACGCCCGCGAACCATACCAGCACGTCACCCATCGAAAGGAAGCATTGCATGATCGTCGCCATCGACGGCCCCGCCGGTTCCGGCAAG
>CAUBQN010000101.1 GCA_958438125.1 uncultured Collinsella sp. | reverse complement strand
CCCTGGGCGCTCCCGAGAAGGGCGACCCGCGCGTCATCTCCGGCGAGTCCGGCGCTGTGACCACCGGCCTGGTCGAGACTCTCATGCTCGATCCCGAGTACGCCGAGCTCAAGGAACTCATCGGCCTGGACAAGACGAGCTCCGTGCTCTGCTTCTCCACCGAGGGCGACACCGATCCCGACCAGTATCGCCGCATTGTTTGGGAAGGCGAATATCCCACTTGTTAATCGTTGGGGCGGAGTAAATAGGTATCGCTCCGCCACCTCACAGGTAGATTCCTTCGTTTGAAAGGTTATGAACAATGGCTAAAGAACTCGATTTCGACGCTATCAAGGCTGCTGCTGAGTCTCACCGCGCCGACATGACTCGCTTCCTGCGCGCTATGATCTCCCATCCCTCTGAGTCCTGCGAGGAGGGTGAGGTTGTTGCTTGCATCAAGGCCGAGATGGAGAACCTTGGCTATGACGAGGTCAAGGTCGACGGCCTGGGCAACGTCATGGGCTTTATGGGCGAGGGCGACAAGATCATCGCCATCGACTCCCACATCGACACCGTCGGCATCGGCAACATCGAGAACTGGGATGCCGACCCCTATGAGGGCTACGAGACCGATGAGATCATCTACGGCCGCGGCGGCTCCGACCAGGAGGGTGGCATGGCTTCTGCTACCTATGCTGCCAAGATGATGAAGGACATGGGCCTCATCCCCGAGGGCTACAAGATCATGGTCGTCGGCACCGTCCAGGAAGAGGACTGCGACGGCATGTGCTGGCAGTACATCTACAACAAGGACGGCATTAAGCCCGAGTTCGTCATTTCCACCGAGCCCACCGACGGCGGCATCTATCGCGGTCACCGGGGCCGCATGGAGATCCGCGTCGACGTTCACGGCACCTCCTGCCACGGCTCTGCTCCCGACCGCGGCGACAACGCCATCTACAAGATGGCCGACATCATCGCCGACGTCCGCGCCCTCAACAACAACGGCTGCGACGAGTCGACCGACATCAAGGGCCTCGTCAAGATGCTCGACCCCAAATACAACCCCGAGCACTACGAGGATGCCCGCTTCCTGGGCCGCGGCACCTGCACCGTCAGCCAGATCTTCTACACCAGCCCCAGTCGCTGCGCCGTGGCCGATTCCTGCGCCATCTCCATCGACCGTCGCATGACCGCCGGCGAGACCTGGGAGTCCTGCCTGGACGAGATCCGCAACCTGCCGGCCGCCAAGAAGTACGGCGACGACGTGAAGGTCTCCATGTACATGTACGACCGTCCGTCCTGGACCGGCGAGGTCTACGAGACCGAGGCTTACTTCCCCACGTGGATCAACAAGGAGACCGCTCCGCACGTCAAGGCTCTCGTCGACGCCCACAAGGCCATGTTCGGTGACGAGCGCATCGGCTGCGAGCCCAGCATGGACAAGCGCACCGGTCGTCCGCTGTGCGACAAGTGGACCTTCTCCACGAACTGCGTTTCCATCCAGGGCCGCTACGGCATCCCCTGCGTCGGCTTTGGCCCGGGTGCCGAGTCTCAGGCTCACGCTCCCAACGAGGTCACCTACAAGGACGACCTGGTCACCGCTGCCGCCATGTACGTGGCTGCCCTGAACCTCTACGATCCGAGCCAGGCCGATGGCGACGCCACCGTGTTCCGCGCCGGTCTGACCAACAACAAGATCGATTAGTCCCATTCCTCGATTTTGTTGAGCCGGGGGCCGCTCGTGTCCCCGGCACCCCCTGTTGACTTGGGGCCCGCGGTCGTTATCTCCCATGCTTCCTCAACGGTGGCGGGTCCTCGTCATGGTGCTCTGCATGTTCTGCCACACGCGCATGCCGGAGCACATCTACTCATTGCGATCGTTTCATCTTTAGAAAGGACATTTCCATGGACGCTAAGTTTACCGAGCTCGTCGAGCAGCTGAACGGCCTCGATTTTAAGGGTATGTACGGTAGCGACTTCCTGCACACTTGGGACAAGACCACCGACGAGCTCAAGGCGCTCTACATCGTCGCCGACGCCCTGCGCGAGTTGCGTGAGAACAACGTTTCGTCCAAGATCTTCGACTCGGGCCTGGCCGTCTCCCTGTTCCGCGACAACTCCACCCGTACGCGCTTCTCTTTCTCTAAGGCCGCCAACCTGCTCGGCCTTGAGCTGCAGGACCTGGACGAGAAGAAGTCCCAGATCGCCCACGGCGAGACCGTCCGCGAGACCGCTACCATGATCTCCTTCATGGCCGACGTCATCGGCATCCGCGATGACATGTACATCGGCAAGGGCGATGCCTACATGGCCGAGGTCTCCGAGTCCGTGCAGCAGGCCTACGAGGACGGCGTTCTGGATCACCGTCCCACGCTTATTTCCCTGCAGTCCGACTCCGATCACCCCACGCAGTCCTCTGCCGACATGCTCTACCTCATCAACGAGTTTGGCGGCCTCGAGAACCTCAAGGGCAAGAAGGTTGCCGTCACCTGGGCCTATTCGCCCTCTTACGGCAAGCCGCTGTCCTGCCCGCAGTCGCTGATCAGCCTGCTGCCCCGCTTTGGCATGGACGTCACCCTTGCTCACCCCGAGGGCTACGACCTCATGCCCGAGGTCGTCGAGCGCGCCAAGGGCTATGCCGCCGAGTCCGGTACCACCTTTAAGCAGGTCAACACCATGGCCGAGGCCTTCGAGGGCGCCGACATCGTGATCCCCAAGAGCTGGGCTCCGTTTGCCGCCATGGAGAAGCGTACCAACCTGTACGCCGAGGGCGACGACGCCGGCATCGCAGCGCTCGAGAAGGAGCTGCTCGCCCAGAACGCCACCCATCAGGACTGGTGCTCCACGACCGAGCTCATGGAGAAGACTGCCAACGGCCAGGACACCATCTTTATGCACCCGCTGCCCGCCGACATCTCCGGTGTCTCCTGCGAGCACGGCGAGGTTAACGCCGACGTCTTCGACATGCACCGCGTGGGCATGTACAAGGAGGCTAGCTACAAGCCGTACGCCATCGCTGCCATGATGTTCCTGCAGAAGGTTGCCGATCCCGCCGCTACCCTCAAGGCCCTCGACGAGCGCAACACCGCCCGTTGGCTCCAGGCCTAAAGCCGGGTTGAGGTAAGCCATGTAAAGGGGGCGCTCTGCCAACCGGCGGGGTGCCCCTTTTTTGCATCGCGGGCGTGCGGGATAAGCGCTTTCGATGTGGATGCCCGCGGCGCGAGTTATGGGTACGATGGTTTCAGGGGAGGTATCACCATGAAACTTGGATGCGTCATTATGGCTTCGGGCGAGGGCAAGCGGTTTGGCTCCAACAAGATGCTTGCCGATATCTATGGCGAGCCGCTGATTGCCCGGACCATCGATTCGGTTCCCCAGGGCTTTGACGTTGTGGTTTCGACGCGTTGGCCCGAGGTCGCTCAGATTTGCGAGGAAAAGCATTGCCCGTGCGTGCTGCACGATGGCGAGCTGCGCAGCGAAAGCGTCCGTGCGGGCCTTTCGTGGGGAGTCGAACGCAACTGGAAAGGTTGCCTCTTTTTGCCGGGCGACCAGCCGCTCGTGAGTTCGGATTCTTTTGAGGCTATGGTTCGTGCATTTGACGAGCGTGGTCGCGAGCATCCGGTGCGTCTTGCGTGCAACGGTGAGCCTTCGAGCCCGGTGCTCTTTCCGGCGGAACTGTTCGATGCACTTATGTGTCTTGAGGGCAAGGACGGCGGCGGTTCGATCCTCAAGGACCGTACCGACGTGGTGCTGGTCGAGGCGCGTGCCTACGAGCTGTGGGACGTCGATACCGCCAAGGGACAGCAACGCATAACGGAGCATATCGCCGCTTGCTCGTATTTTGATCGCGTGGCCAACTGCATCAATCAATAAGGAGCAATTATGATCATCATTAAAAACGGCGCGCTCGTGACGCCCCAGGGGCTTCGCCGCGCCGATCTTGCCATGGATGGCGATAAGATCGTGCGGATTGCCGCGGCAATCGAGCCGGGCGAGGGCGATACCGTTGAGGATGCCGTGGGCTGTTGGGTGTTCCCCGGCTTTATCGACGGCCACACGCACATGCAGTGCTGGACTGGCATGGATTGGACGGCCGATAGCTTTGAGACCGGTACGCGTGCGGCTGCCTGCGGCGGTACGACGACCATCGTGGACTACGCGACGGCCGATCGCGGCGTGACCATGCCCGATGCCCTTGCCGAGTGGCATCGCCGCGCCGACGGAACCTGCACGGCCAACTACGCTTTTCATATGGCACTCGCCGAGTGGAATGAGCGCAACCGCGCCGATCTTTCGGCCATGCGCGAGGCGGGCGTATCGTCGTTTAAGACCTACTTTGCCTACGATCATTTGCGCCTGGACGATGCCGAGACGCTCGAGGTGCTCGAGGAGCTCAAGCGTATTGGCGGTATCCTGTGCGTGCATTGCGAGAACGGTACGCTGGTGAATGAGCTGCAGAAGCGCGTGTACGAGCAGGGGATTCATGGGCCCGAGGGGCATGCGCTCAGCCGTCCGGACGTGTGCGAGGGTGAGGCCGTGAGCCGCCTGCTGTATCTGGCGCACCTGGCCGGGGACGCTCCGGTCAACGTGGTGCACCTTTCGACCAAGCTGGGGCTCGAGGCCATCCGTGCTGCCAAAGCGCGCGGGCAGAAGAATATCTATGTCGAGACCTGCCCCCAGTATCTGATGCTCGACGACACCTGTTATCTGGAGCAGGGCGAGGACGGCTTTGCGGGCGCCAAGTATGTGATGAGCCCGCCGCTGCGCCATGCCGGTGACCGTGCCGCGCTGCGTGAGGCGCTTGTGGCCGGCGAGATCGATACTATCGCCACCGACCACTGCAGCTTTAACCTGCACGGGCAAAAGGACCGCGGGCGCGACGATTTCCGCGCGATTCCCAACGGCGGGCCCGGCGTGGAGCATCGTCCCGTCGCGATTGCCACGAGCTTTGAGGGCCAGCTGGGCCCCGAGGACCTCTGCCGCTTGATGAGCGAGAACCCGGCGCGCGTTTTTGGCATGTATCCACGCAAGGGCTGTCTTGCCGAGGGTGCCGATGCCGACGTGTGCGTGTGGGATTCTTGCGCGCGTTGGACGATCAGCGCCGCGACACAGCATCAGGCCGTGGACTACACGCCGCTCGAGGGCTTTGAGGCACATGGCCGCGCCAAGGCCGTGTTTGTGAACGGCGTGCTGGCGGCACGCGACGGCGAGCCCACCGGAGCCCAGCCCGGCCGCTACGTCCCCCGCTAGCAGCAAAGATGCCGTGTCCCCTCCGCAGTTGCGGTGAAATACGGACTGTTTGCGGCCGTCATGCAGCCAAACAGTCCGTATTTCACCGCAACTGACGAGATGGGGCCGGCTACTTGAGGCTGGTGGCGACGATGGGGCGGTCGAGAGCTGCTTCGAAGCGGTCGGCCATCGTGGGATCGCTGAGCGTGTCGACTTGGTTGAGCATGATGCGGGCATTGTTGAGGTTCAGCATCCGCAGCTCGGCATTGAGCACCTGGGCGACGCGCTCTGGGGTGGCAGTGTCGGTGGACTCGCAGCCGCAGCGCTCGCAGAAGAGCTCGGGGCGGTGGACGGCTTCGTTGATGGGCTTGCC
>CAUBQN010000100.1 GCA_958438125.1 uncultured Collinsella sp. | reverse complement strand
GAAACGATTAGCCATTGATAGCCTCCCATCGTGTGCGGGGCATCCATTACGCCCCACGCTATGAGTCCCATCCTAACGCTTTTGAAACAAAAAACGCGTGAGAACGTCAAAAGTGTTAAAGCGTTTCAACAGAATAACGGAGCCCTAGTTCTTCCCTCCCGACAGCAGCGAAGGCTAGATTATAGGAGCAATCGCCCAAAGAATGCGACCGACTCAGTCTATAAATTGCTTCTGTTTTAGCAATATATGTTTGACAATACGTTTATAAAAAGATATTTTGTAGTGAAAAACATGCATGCAGCAAATAACGTCATTCATTTTGTTAGAAATTGCCCATGCGGTTATTGCAGCTGCATCTACTGCAACGTACAGCGTAATTCTCCGCACGAAGCAGAAGACGGTTCCAATTCGATCGAGGCGATGACGCATGGTGGCTAGTGGTCCTAAATCGAGCAAGACGGCTACAAACGAATATCGAATCTCAATTGAAGGTAACCCTTATCCGCATACTCTGGCTCTCATCAACCCAGCGGGAGACAGCCTCAACATCAAAAAACATGGGTTCACGGGTCCACTAGGACAGCTATTGAGTCTTAAATATACCGTTTATGACGATGCAAATGAAAAACTCTTCACTGTCGTCGACGGTGGTTTTAGCAACATGCCCAGGGTTGCGCTCATCATCGAACACGAGGAAGTTGCGGTGTTTGATTATGGCCTAAACAGACTTGAGATGAAGTGCATAACGAACATACCGAATTACACAATAAAAGGTAACTTCCTATTTGGAGATTACGATATATTCAGCCAACGGGAAGTGAAACTATCTTCAGTTATCGTCCTTCAATGTGATAAACAATCGTGCTTTAGCATACAGGTTTTGGATAAAGCCGAATTAGCCGCCGCAATTGGAATACCTACAGCCATTGCCCTTCTTAGGGCTCGGATTGAAGAGCATCTCGAATAAATCGCAAAAAGCAGTTCGTAACAACATTCAGGAGCTAGATAGTTTTTTCCTGGCTCCTGGAACTGTATTACATAGTCTGCAAATTGTTCAAAACCATGTCCATGATCCGCAATAATGGCGGCATGCTTTTTCATCTCCTGCGTAAACGCTACTTTCAAAAAGGATATCGAAACACTATCTAAATTGTTGCAAGACTCATCCAGACTAATAATAGAATAGCTGCTCAGAAAGGCTCTACAAAGCAATAAAGAGGACAGTTCTCCGCCTTGATTATCAACTTGATTACTGTCGTCTTATTTTGAATAAAAAGCTCTGACATATGTCCATCCCCTTAACTAATAATCATAGCTGGAAAGATGACATTTTTATTCTATAGCCTCAAGTAACACGCTTTGCTGACGTCAAATCTTGTCATTACAAACATGCACCTTAGCGCTTAAGACTCCAAAAAAGGGGCGGCCGAGATGGCCGTCCCCTCCCCAATATTGATCAGCGCGGCAAAGGGACAGCCCCTTTGCCGCATTCGGTTACTTTCGGCAGCCCTCTTTCCAAGCCTCGGCCGCAACCTTCCAGCGTAAGCGCAAGTCGCGCTCGCGGTCGATGAACATGATGGCAAATGCGACAAACAGCAGCAAGCTCGCCACGACGATGGCGTGCAGGCCCATGCGCTCAATACACCAGTTGCCCAACACGGCGCCAAACACAAAGGTAAAGATCACGCCAAAGTACAGCAGGCCGTTTTCCAAAAAGCCGCGCCTGTGGGTGATGATGTAATCGTCCACGTTTTGCAGCGCGTTGCGCAAGTTGCCGATGCACATGGTCGTAGCGATGCCGTGACCGTGGATCTTGCGGAAGCTCTCGACCTGCATGCCGCAGGCAAACGAGGTGAGGCAGTTGGCGAGCAGGTTGAAATTTCCGCCCGGGATAAAGCTCACGCCCAGCAAGATGACGGCTTCAAAGAACACCGTCACCTGACGCCAGTGGATCACGCTGCCAAACCGCTCGTGTACCAGATCGGCAAGCATAATACCCACGGCAAACGACACCACAGGGAAGAAGTAGCGCTCCGCAAGTGCCCAGTTGCCCTCCGAGATGCTCACGCCCACGAGCAGGATGTTGCCTGTCTGCGCGTTGGCGAAAACATGGTCGCGCCCAATGTACGAATACACGTCCATAAAGCCACCGGCGAGCGCCAAGATGATGCCCAGCTCAATAGACTCCGATATCTGTTTGGCACGCTGCATCGTCGTGCATCCTCCTTGTTGACGACTCTCTCGTGCGTTGGCGGAAACATAGCCGCCGTTCATACTGTAACCCATTGACAACATGGCGTGCGCGCGAGACGACCCCTTCGACACAGGGATACACAGTCTGGAAACAAACGGCACCCGCATCGACGCGCCAATCCGTCAGCTCATGTACTCCACCAGTCTTTTTAGCCCCATCCCAAAAAGACTGGTTACAATTACGTGCAGCATACAAACACCGGGAGGGATCGTGGCAAAAAAGCCTCAGCACGCTCAGAACAACCAGCGCAGCCAGCAGCAAAAGCGTGGCGGCAAGGCGCAGAGCTCGCGCCCCGCACATGCCCCGGCAGCGCCTGCCCGTCCCTGGCGCCCGGGCCGCGATAAGTTCCTCCCCGTCAGCCGCGCCGACATGGATGCGCGCGGCTGGGACCAGTGCGACTTTGTCTACATCTGCGGCGACGCCTACGTGGACCACCCCAGCTTTGGCATGGCCATCGTCAGCCGCGTACTCGACGCGCACGGCTACAAAGTGGGCATCATCTGCCAGCCCGACTGGACTGATCCCGCCAGCATCAGCGTACTCGGTGAGCCGCGCCTGGGCTTTCTCGTCAGCGCCGGTAACATGGACTCCATGGTCAACCACTATTCGGTGACCAAGCACCGCCGCCACACCGATGCCTATACCCCCGGTGGCGAGGAGGGGCGCCGTCCCAACCGAGCCGTCACGGTCTACGGCAACCTTATCCGCCAGACGTTCAAGGATGCCCCCATCATCATCGGCGGTATCGAGGCGAGCCTGCGCCGCCTAGCCCACTACGACTACTGGCAGGACAAACTCAAGCGCTCGGTACTGCTCGACTCGGGCGCCGACATCCTCATCTACGGCATGGGCGAGCACGCGATTGTCGAGATTGCCGACGCGCTCGACGCGGGGCTGCCCGTCGATCAGATCACCTATATCAACGGCACCGTTTACCGCACGGGTTCGCTCGACGAGGTCTACGACTACGACCTGCTGCCCAGCTGGGACGACCTTACCGCCGACAAGCTCAACTACGCACGCAGCTTCAATGTGCAGCAGCAGAATATGGACCCCATCACCGGACACCGCCTGGTAGAGCCCTACCCCAACAGCGTCTATGTGGTGCAGAACCCGCCATCGGCGACACTCACCACCGATGAGATGGACGAGGTGGCCGAGCTCCCCTACGCACGCGATTGGCATCCCGATTACGACGCAGCGGGCGGCGTGCCGGCCTTTGCCGAAATCAAGTTTTCCATTAGCTCCAACCGTGGCTGTTTTGGTGAGTGCTCATTTTGCGCCCTCACCTTCCACCAGGGGCGCGTGTTGCAGATGCGCAGCCACGACTCGATCATGCGCGAGGCCGAGCTGCTCACGCGCGATCCCGAGTTTAAGGGCTACATCAACGACGTGGGCGGGCCGACGGCAAACTTTAGCCGTCCCGCCTGCGACAAGCAGCTCAAGCACGGCGTGTGCAAGAATAAGCGCTGCCTGTGGCCGAGTGTGTGCAAGAACATGGTGGTCGACGAGAGCGGCTACACGCAGCTGTTGCGCGACCTGCGCCAGCTGCCGGGCGTCAAGAAGGTCTTCGTCCGCAGCGGCATCCGCTTTGACTACACCATGGCCGACGCCTCGGACGAGTTTTTGCGCGAGCTGCTGGAGCACCATGTCTCGGGCCAGCTGCGCGTAGCGCCCGAGCACGTGAGCGACGCGGTGCTGTCCGTGATGGGCAAGCCGAGCCGCGCCGTCTACGATGCGTTCTGCCGTAAATTTGAACGCCTGAACCGCGAATACGGACTCAAGCAGTATGTGGTGCCGTACCTGATTTCGAGTCACCCCGGTTCAACGATGAAGGAAGCCGTGGACCTTGCCGAAGCCGTGCGCGACATGGGCTACATGCCCGAGCAGGTGCAGGACTTCTACCCCACACCGTCCACTATGTCGACCTGCATGTACTACACCGGCGTGGATCCGCGCACCATGGAGCCGATCTATGTGGCGCGCGACCCGCACGAGAAGGCCATGCAACGCGCGCTCATCCAGTATCGCAAGCCCGAGAACTACAAGCTAGTACGCGAGGCGCTAGAAAAGGCCGGCCGTCGCGACCTGATCGGCTACACCAAGCATTGCCTGATCCGTCCCGTGCCGCCGCGCCCGGGCGAGACATCTGCCGGCGGTGGGCATGGCACCGGCAAGAAGGGCGGCAAGGCCCACGGTGGCGCCGCCGGCAAGGGGCCCAAGGGCAGCAAGGGTCACGGCGGTATGTCCCGCGCGCAGAACACTGCCGGTCGCAATCGCGCGGCACAGGGGCGTCAGGGCGCCAACGGAGGCGGTCGCCGCAACTAGGGCAGCGGCGCTGTCGCTATGCCCGTCTCGCATGCGTGGCGCAGTGAGCGCATTGCCTCAACGAGGATAACACCGGCGATAGCGACCGTAATTGCCACGTCGAGCGGTGTGCTCACAAACCACAGCAGCCTCATGAGATACGACCCGGCATTAAACGCAAAGTGCAGCAGAATCGTGTAGCGAAGCTTTCCGGTGGTCACGAGTGCCCAACCAAAAATGAGGCCGGCAGCGCCCGCGTAGCAGCCCTGCACCCAGTTCATGTGCATAAAGCCGAAGACCGCCGCCTGCAGCACGATTGCCGCGGCGACGCCCCAGGTACTCGGGGCCGCCCAGGGCACTATAGCGCCGTCTTGCGCGTTCGCGCGGCGCCGGCGTTTCCAGAGCGGACGGCACTGCGGATTAAACGCACGCAGCGAAAACTCAAAGATGATGCCGCGTACCAGGAGCTCTTCGCAAAACGGCGCGCCGAGCACCGTGGTCAGGACGGCAAGAAGGCTGGTATCGCCCATGCCCGTTTCCTCGACGAGCTCGCTATAGTCTGCCGCGACCTCGGGCAGCAGCGACAGCACGCCGTCGCATAGGTAGCTAATGACCACCTGCATGGATAGGCCGATCACGACAACGCAGGCAATGCGCTTCCATGCCGCGCTTGCTCCCCCACCGAGCGGGCGCTCGCCTTGCCGGCGCGCCATGAAGGAGCGGGGCCACAGATAACGCCACCACAGCAGCGCCATCAAAAATGACGCCGTCTGAGCGGCAGCCTGGAACCATTGGATATCGAGATTGTCGATCGGATAGCCCGTCAGCACCGACACGGCATCGAGAACTGAAAACAGAACCACGCTCAGGGCTATATCGGCAGCAACAACACCAAAACAGGCAAGCGCCCAAATCATCGCATTGAGCATGCCAACCTCCTCAAAACCCGGCACTTAGGGACGTTCCTTAACTGCCGGCAGAGACGATATGAGCAGGACATAAAAACATTGAGAGCCCCTGCTGC
>CAUBQN010000099.1 GCA_958438125.1 uncultured Collinsella sp. | reverse complement strand
TTGTTGAGCGCCACGCCCAGCTCGCTTACCTTTTGCAGGTCGACCGGGCTCATGCCGGTCTTGGACACAAAGTCGGTATCGCAATAGATGCCCCAGGTGCAGTCATCAAACTGGATGTTGCGGCAGCCTGCTGCGTACAGGTCGGTGATCACCGTGCGATAAGCGGCCGCAATGGCGTCGGCAAGTTCCTCATCGGTCTTATAGACAGCGCGCAGGCTCTCCTGCTGGCCGTCGCAGCGATCGAGTGCGACCTCAGAGAACGTCTGGATCGGCGCCGGAATGGTCTGGCGTGCGACCTGGCCCTCCCCCTCAAGCACCTTGACGAACTTAAAATGCTCGACGAACGGGTGGTTCTCGCCGCTAATGGGACCAGTAACCACGGCGGTGTCGGCCGTCGTCTCCTCGTCATGGAACATATAACCCGTGCGTGAGGTGCGGCGTTCAATGCCGTTGAGCCCCCACATAAAGTCGAGGTGCCAGTAACTGCGGCGGAACTCGCCATCGGTGATCACCCGCAGGCCGGCGGCCTTCTGCTTGGCCACCAAATCGCGAATGGCGTCGTCCTCGACGGCCTTAAGGCCGGAAGCGTCGAGTTTACCCGCGACATAGGCGGCACGGGCGTCCTTTACAGCCTGCGGACGAAGAAAACTGCCGACGATATCGGCGCGAAACGGCGCGTTCGGTTGAATCGAAGTGCTCATAGATATCTCCCTTTGCATTGGTTGCTTTACTGGGACAGAGTATGAGCGCTCATATGACCATCGTAAAATATACGTTTATAACAGTTTGATATAGATGCTTCCTATATCAGTCTGGACTGCCATAAAGAGACTTGAACCGTGCGGAGTACAGCGGCCTAGATATGCTGACGAATCGCGTCGATATAGGCCCGACCGTAGCGCGTGAGCGTCGTGTTCTTGCGCGTGATGATGCCAATCTCCATATACTCGTCCACGTCGAGCGGAATCGAGATAATGCCGGGACCGTTGAGCTCGTGGCTGATCACGCCCGAGCATACCGTGTAGCCGTTGAGGCCCATGGCCAAATTGAACAACGTCGCACGGTCGCGCACGCGGATATTTTTGCGACGCTCGAACGTCGAGGTCAGCTCCTCGGAATAGTAAAACGAGTTGTAGCTGCCCTGCTCGTAGGACAGGAACGGGTAGTCTTCCAGATCCTCGAGCGTCACGCTGGAGCGGTCCGCCAGCGGATGGTCGGCGCAGACGAAGACATGCGGCGTGGCGCAGAAGAGTCCTTCGAACACGAGCTCGTTGGCCACCAGCATGCGCTCGATGACCTCGCGGTTATGCTCGGATAAGTACAGGATGCCCAGTTCGCTTTTCATATGCGCAACATCCTCGATAATCTCGTGAGTCTGCTCCTCGCGCAGGGTGAAGTCGTAACGCGCGGCATCGAACTCGCGAATCACGTCGACAAACGCGTTGACGGCAAAGGAATAATGCTGGCAGCTCACACTAAAGTGCGGCACCTGCTCGGATGCGCCCTTGTACTTACCCTCGAGCAGGTCGGCCTGGTCGAGTACCTGGCGCGCATAGCCCAAGAAGGTCTCGCCTTCCTCGGACACAATGACGCCCTTGTTGGTGCGCTCAAAGATGTGCACACCCATCTCGTTTTCGAGATCGCGAATCGACGCGGTAATCGAAGGCTGCGACACAAAGAGACGGCGCGAGGCCTCGGTAATGCTGCCGCATTCGGCAACTTTGACGACATATCTGAGCTGCTGGAGCTTCATGGCTGTCTCCTTAGCTGTTCGCGAGATTCGCGTCGGCTGCACCCTCCTGACGCATAAACGGCGGCATCTCCCCCGTCGCGGCGCAGGCGGCAATCTGATGCAGAGCCCCGGCGACCGCATCATCTGCCGCGGCGCCGATATGCCAGCGCGCGGCAGCCGTGACGGCCTCGTTGGCATTGGCGACTGCAACGGAGTTGGGAACGGCATCGATCATGGGCAGATCGTTATCGGAATCGCCAAATACGGCCACCTCGTCGGGCGTCAGGCCCAAGGCGCGCGCCAGCTCCAGCGCAGCGCAGCCCTTGTCCCAACCATCCGGAAGGATGTCGAACAGGCGCACTCGGTTGTTGGGAAACACAAGCGAGAGTTCCGGCATCTCAACGGCAACGCGCTCGCGTAGCTCCGCGAGCTCCTCACGCGAACGGGCACTCCAGATATTCGCCTTAAACACCGGCGCGTCATCGACGACGGGACGGCACGGGGCCTCTTCGCCTTTGAGCCACGCATTGCCGCCCGACTCCATAGCGCGACGTACACGCTCGGGATTGCTCGTCACGCAATAGGCATCGTTACCCCAAAAGTCATCGCCCAGGCTGTAGACTTTTAGAAATGTATCGTCGGTTTCTTGCTCCAGATAGTCAGCCAAACGTATCAGAGCATCGTTGTCGATTGCGCGCGAAGCGACTACTTCGCCGTCGACAAACATCACCTGGCCGTTACAGAACGCACCGGTCGAAAAACACTCGGAACGGTTTTTGAACATCCAGCCCATCGCGGACGGCTGACGACCCGAAACCGGCCCAAAGTGCAGACCCGCCGCCTGCATGGCATGAATACCCTCAATGGCGTAGTCGCTGGCGCCGTCATGCCCGGCTGGAATCAGCGTATCGTCCATATCGGTCAGCACAAGTTTGATCATAGAGTCCCCCAGTCATTTTCACCGCAACCATTGTAACGGTGCGCTAGTATAGGGAACAACAGATTCGATGCGGGAGTGCCGGCGGTGCAAACCACAAGGCTGAGAGGGCATGGGGCCCAATCCTTTGAACCTGTCAGTTAATGCTGGCGTAGGGAGCATGCCGCCTTTACAGGGGCGCTGTCTATGCACAGCGCCCCTTTTCTATGCCAAGGAGGCATGTGCAGTGATTGATTCGGAACAGCTTAAGCAACATGTGATCAAGGCCGTGGATGAGATTCGCGCCACCAATCCGATGGCAGGCTCCATCACCAACACGGTGACGATCGACTTTGTCGCCAACGCGCAGCTCGCCGTGGGCGGATCGGCCGCCATGGTCTATCTGCCCGACGAGGGCGAGGCGCTCGTTGCCGGCGGCGGCGCCATCTATCTCAACATGGGCACGCTCTTCCCCATCTACGAGCAGACGATTCCCCGCGCGGCGAAGGCGGCACACGACGCCGGCAAGCCCTGGGTGCTCGATCCGGTGGGCCTGGGCATCGGTAGCCTGCGCACCCAGTTGGTAAACGAGCTCAAGCAGTATAAGCCCGCCATCGTGCGCGGCAACGCCTCCGAGATCATCGCGCTCGCCGGCCTGTGGGGTCTTGAGGGCGAGGCGGCCGATCTGAGCCGCGTACGCGGTGTCGATACCACCGACACGGTAGACGCCGCCCGCAATGCCGCGGTGGCGCTCGCCCGCTACACCGGTGGCGCCGTTGTGGTCTCGGGCGAAGTCGACCTGATCACCGACGGCACGACCGTGGCCAAGTCCCACGGCGGCAGCCCGCTCATGTCCAAGATCACCGGCTGCGGCTGCTCGCAGGGCGGCGTGCTGGCCGTGTACGCCTGCGCCGCCGATCCGTTTACGGCAGCCGTCTGCGGTGCCGCCGTCTACAACGTTGCCGGCTCGCGTGCCGCCGCTGTCGCCGACGCCCCGGCGAGCTTTAAGGTCGCCTTTATCGATGAGCTCTACCGCGCGAGCGCCCAGGACATCGCCGATAACCGACTCGAGCTCGAGGAGGCATAAGCCATGTCCGAGCCCGCAACCAATGCCGGCATGAACACGCTCGTCGCTGTGGCCATCGCCCCATGCGGCACCGGCGATGAGCTATCCGCCGAGGTCGCCGAGGTCGTGCGCGTCATTCGCGAGAGCGGCCTTCCCAACCGCACCACCTCGATGTTCACCGAGATCGAGGGCGACTGGGACGAGGTCATGCAGGTCGTGCGCGACGCAACCTTTGTGTTGGCGAGCAAGGGCATCCGCACCGAAGTCGTGCTCAAAGCCGATATCCGGCCCGGATTTACCGACACCATGACCGGCAAGCTCGAGCGCATGGAAGCACAGATCAAGAAGCAGGAGGAAGCACGATGAGCATCCGCGACAACCTTGATATCTCGGCCTATCTGGTACTCGGCCCCGAAAACACGCTCGGGCGCCCCGTGGGCGATGTGGTGGCCCAGGCGCTCGACGCCGGCTTTACCTGCATCCAGGTGCGCTCCAAGGTGGCAAGCGCCCGCGAGATCATTGCGCTGACCGGCGACGCCGCGCAGGCAATCGCTCAGGCCGGCAAGACCGGTCAGGTCGCCTTGCTGATCGACGACCGTCTGGACTGTGTGCTTGCCGCACGCGAGCAGGGTATTGCCGTCGACGGCGTGCACGTGGGCCAAAGCGATATTCCCGTCGAGGTCTGTCGCAAGCTGCTGGGCCCCGACGCCATCGTGGGCCTTTCGGCCCGTTGCGAGGAGATGCTCGAGTACGTCAAGACCGCCGACATGAGCCTAGTCGACTACCTGGGCATCGGCCCACTCCACGAGACCGAGACCAAGCGCGACTGCGGACGCGCGGCCGACGGCTCTATCATCACCAAGAGCTTTGAGGACCTGGCCGCACTTCACGCGGCAAGCCCCGTGCCCATCGTGGTGGGCGGCGGCGTCAAGACGGCCGACCTGCCGCAGCTTAAGGCCACCGGCGTCGACGGCTTCTTTGTGGTGAGTGCCGTCTGCAGCGCCGACGACCCCTACGCCGCGGCCAAGGAGCTCGTAGACACCTGGCAGCAGGCATAGGCATAGGCCGAGCAACTGATTCGCAGCCTCATATCTTCAGCAATGGAAAGCGCATCCCAGTTTGGATCTCCATTCCGGGATGCGCTTTCCGCCGAGATGGCGGCAGCAGCCTCTACCCTGCCAGATATGCCTCCAGTGCCGGCAAAGTCGCCTCCGCATCGCGGCGACCAATCTGGTAGATGCGCTCAAGTTCATCGGGCTCGCGACACAGCGACGGCACCTTCACCGATTCGCTCGGACGCACCACAAAGATTTCGCCGGCGGCCTCGCGACGTGCCAGGTCATCGAGCGTGGCATTGTAGACCTCATGCCGATGCTCGAGCGCTGCGACAAACTCCGGATAGTGACGGAACACGCGACGCAGCATGGGCATCACGCTGTTGGGCTGCTTTACAAAGCCCGCCGGCTGCGTGAGTACCACGATATTACGGTCATACCCCTGCGCAAACAGCCATGCGCTGGGAATAGAATCAGCCACGCCGCCATCCAGGTACTTACGGCCCTCAATGGCGACAGGGCGCGTCGCCACGGGAATCGCCGATGACGCCCGGATCCACTCGATATCGTGCTCATCGCCATAGGGCAGGTCGTGGTAGACGGCCTTGCCCGTCTCGATATCGGTACACACGCACGTAAACCGCATGGGGCAGGCGCGATATGTCTCCAAATCGATGGGATCGCGCTCGATGGGCACCTCGTGATAGGCAAAATCGGCATTGAACATATCGCCGGTCCGCAGCCAGCTTGCTACACCCGCATAGCGCTTATCGGCACAATAGGCCTTGTTATAGCGAATGGCGCGGCCGATCTGGCGCGATTTAAAGTTGTAGCCAAACGCCGCGCCCGCCGAGACACCCACCATATGGTCGCA
>CAUBQN010000098.1 GCA_958438125.1 uncultured Collinsella sp. | reverse complement strand
GCCAAGGAGGACCCGAGCCTCGTCGCCACGCGCGAGGAGCTCTCACGCCAGCTCGCCGGCAACCTCTGTCGCTGCAGCGGCTACGAGAGCCAGCTGCGCGCCATCGTTCGCTTCCTCAACGAGTCCGGTGTGCAGGTGGGATTTGAGATGCCCGAGCTGCCGGTTAACGATACCAGCTGCGACGGCATCACCTACAAGCAGATCACTCACAAGCAGCCCAAGAAGGACTCGAAGGCCCTGCTCGAGGGTCGTCCCGTCTACACGGGCGACCTGGTGCCCGCCGGCGCGCTCATCGTCAAACTCAAGCGCAGCCCCTATGCCCGCGCCAAGATCCGCTCCATCGATACGTCGCGCGCGCTGAAGGTGCCCGGCGTCGTGGGCGTCTACACCTACGAGGACGTGCCCAAGCGCCGCTTTACCATCGCCGGCCAGAGCTATCCGCAGCCGAGTCCCTACGACCGCCTGATTCTCGAGAACCTCGTCCGTTACCAAAACGAGGAGGTGGCGATCGTCGCCGCCGAGACCGAGGAGGCCGCCGACAGGGCGCTCAAACTCATTAAGGTCGACTATGAGGTGCTTGAGCCGCTGCTCGACTTTACCCAGGCGCTCGATAACGACATCGTGGTCCACCCCGAGGGCGACGTGACCTTTATGTTCCCGCAGGGTGGCGATGTTCCGCGCAACCTGGTGTGCAGCGGTACCAGCGATTTTGGCAACCTTGACGAGGCCTTCGCCCAGAGTGACATCGTCTTCACCCGCACCTACACCAGCCAGGCCACGCAGACCGCGCCCATGGAAACTTTCCGCGCCTTCGCGACGACCGACGCGTTTGGGCGTATCTCGGTGACCACCTCCACGCAGGTGCCCTTCCACGTGCGCCGCATGGTCGCGCAGTCGCTCGATATCCCGCAGTCGCAGGTGCAGGTCATTAAGCCGCGCATCGGTGGCGGCTTTGGCTCTAAGCAGACGGGCTGCTGCGAGATCTTCGTTGCGTTTGTGACGCAGAAGACCGGCCGTCCGAGCTACTGCTGCTATACCCGCGAGGAGACCATCACCGCGGGCAACTCGCGCCACCAGATGCAGATGACCGTTAAGCTGGGCGCCATGAACGACGGCACCATCACGGCCATCGATCTGCATGCGCTGTCCAACGCCGGCGCGTACGGCGAGCATGCCACCACGACGATCGGCCTTTCGGGCCACAAGAGCCTGCCGATTTACAACCATGTGAAGGCGAGCCGCTTTAGCTGGGACGCCGTCTACACCAACACCAACCGCGGCGGCGCGTATCGCGGCTACGGTGCCACCCAGGGCCAGTTTGCCGTGGAGAGCGCCGTCAACGAGCTCGCCGACATGCTGCACATGGATCCCGCCGACCTGCGCCTTAAGAACATCGTGCACGAGGGCGAAATCATGCCGCAGTACTACAACGAGAAGCTCAACGCCTGTGCGCTCGACCGCTGCCTGCTGCGCGCGATGGACATGATCGGCTGGCGCGACAAGCCGCTGGCCGTCGACCTGGGCGACCGCGTGCGAGCCCTGGGCTGCGCGCTCACCATGCAGGGCTCGGGCATCTCCAACGTGGATATCGCCGGCATCGACATGCGCCTTGAAGAGGACGGCTTCATTACCATCGGCACCGGCGCCACCGATAACGGCATGGGCGTCGATACAATTCTGGCGCAGATTGCCGCCGAGGAGCTGGGCGTTGAAAGCTCGCTGATCGTGGTGCGCGGCGTGGACACCGACGTGTCGCCGTTCGATGCCGGCTCGTACGCGAGCTCGGGTACGTACGTGACGGGCCTTGCCGCCAAGAACGCCGCGGCCGAGCTGCGCGAGAAGATCTGCGCCAAGGCCGCCCAGATGTGGGACGTGGACGCCGCCGATGTGGTCTTTGATGGTCAGTACGTGCGCCTGTCCGACGAGCGTGCCGCGCGCGAGCAGAACCGCTACCTCACGCTGCGCGACTTTGCCAACCTGTGCGTCAAGAACATCGCGGGCGGAGACGCGCTCACCTCGCATGCTTCTGCCTGCCTGCCCGTTTCGCCTCCGCCGTTTATGGCCGGCATTGCCGAGGTCGAGGTCGACAAGGCCACAGGCAAGGTGACTGTTGTGGACTACGCGGCGGCTGTGGACTGCGGCACCGTGATCAACGAGGCGCTCGCGCGCGTCCAGGCCGAGGGCGGCATTGCCCAGGGTATAGGCCATGCGCTCTACGAGATTGTCGAGCACGACGACCGCGGCCGCCTGCGCACCGGCAACTTTATGAGCTACAAGCTGCCCACGCGCCTGGATATCGGCAGCATTCGCGTGGCCTTTGAGCCGAGCTACGAGCCGACGGGCCCGTTTGGCGCCAAGTCGATCGGCGAGGTCGTCATCAACACGCCGCTCGCCGCCGTGGCCTCGGCCGTCGCACACGCTACCGGACATCAGGTTCGCTCACTGCCCATCACGCCCGAGAAAGCGCTGCTGGGGGAGTAGTGGATCAGCGAGCAAGTCGTAATTGGCGGGGCGGGGTAACTCGCCCCGCCTTTTGTACTCGTGGTGAGGTCGTGAGCCTGTAAAAGGTGTGCGTGCGCTTGCCGTTCGTATCTGCTATCATTCCTAGTCTGTGCGCTCATGCGGGCGTGGCGGAATTGGTAGACGCGCCAGATTTAGGTTCTGGTGGGATTCCCGTGAAGGTTCGAGTCCTTTCGCCCGCACCAACGCATCTGCGTCGGCTTCGGCCGTCGCGACTCTTTGTTGCATAAAGGTACCAGCACCTCAGATAAGCTGGGCAGTATGAGGAGGAACGTGTTGAACATCACCGCTTCTGACGTCAAGGACGCCAAGCTCACCGCTACGGTCACCATCCCGGCCGCCGACGTCGACGCCGCGATCAAGAAGGCCTACAAGGACACCGCCAAGAAGTACCGCTTCCCGGGCTTCCGTGCCGGCAAGGCTCCCCGTCCGGTCATCGACTCCGCTCTTGGCGCCGAGGCTACCCTCGCTCAGGCCACCAACGACCTGATCGCCGTCAACGAGCCCGCCGTCCTCAACGAGCTGGACATCGTCCCCACCAAGAACGGTGACTACAAGGAGCTCGACCTCGCTAAGGATCACGAGGACTACACCTACACCGTCGAGTTCTCCCTGCGTCCTGCCGCCGAGCTCTCCTCCTTCGACGCCGTCGAGATCGAGATGCCCCCCGCGGAGGTCACCGAGTCCGAGATCAACAACCAGGTTGAGATGCTCCTCAACTACCGTGCCACCTTCGAGGACGTCGAGGGTCGCGCCGTCGAGGCTGACGACTATGTGACCGTCGACCTCAAGGCCGTCGAGAACGCCGACAACTTCGCCGCCGAGGGCCGCATGCTCATCGCCGGCAGCGACAGCAACCCCAAGGAGTTCAACGAGGCCCTGATCGGCGCTAACGTTGACGAAGTCAAGTCCGTCACCTGGACCGACGAGGTCGAGGAGGGCGAGGAAGCCGAGACCCACACCGTCGAGGTCACCGTCAAGGGCATCAAGGTCCGCAACACCCCCGAGCTCACCGACGAGCTCGTCAAGTCCGACTTTGGCTTCGACAGCATCGACGCCATGCGCGACGCCATCAAGATCGAGATCGAGCAGGACAAGGCTTCCCGCCTCCCGGCCGAGAAGGAGAACCGTTGCGTCTCCGCTCTCGCCGAGCGTCTGCAGCTCGACGAGATGGACGCCGACTACGAGCAGTCCGTCTTTGAGGAGCTTGGCCAGAACTTCCTGTCCAACCTCGCTGCCCGCGGCATGACGCTGGACACCTGGCTGCCCGCTTCCGGCCTGACCATGGAGCAGTTCATCGGCGACCTGCACAAGCAGGCCAACGACGTTGCCCGTGAGTCCCTGGCGCTCGACGCTCTCGCCCGTGAGCTCAAGATTGAGGTCACCGAGGACGACATCAACGCCGAGTTCGAGAAGGCCGGCGTCAAGGACGTCGAGGCTTCCAAGGCCGAGTTCATCGCCGATGGCCGCATGCCTGCTGTCCGCGAGTCCATCCGTCGCTCCAAGGCCGTCGACCACCTGGTCGAGAACGCCAAGGTGATCGAGGTCGACGAGACCGCCAAGGACGCCGAGTAATTCTCGCCACCTTGCCCGCGAGCGCATGGGTGCGCCCGTGATGGGGTAAAGTTATAAGCCGGTTATCCGGTTGCTTCGTACGGTGCCAGCCAATGCATAGCATGCGGGCACCGTACGTTTATCTAGAACCATTATTGGTCCGTAAGAGAAATGGAGATGCGTATGATCGCTAAGTTCGATTCCGCCCTCGTGCCATACGTTATCGAGCAAACGCCGCGCGGCGAGCGCAGCTACGATATCTATTCGCGCCTGCTCAACGACCGCATCATCTTCTTGGGCGAGGAGATTAACTCCGTCAGCGCCAACCTGGTCGTTGCCCAGCTGCTGCATCTTGAGAGCCAGGATGCCGAGAAGGATATCTCGCTCTACATCAATTCGCCCGGTGGCGAGGTCTACTCCGGCCTGGCGATTCTGGACACCATGAACTTCATTAAGCCGCAGGTCTCCACCATTTGCGTCGGTATGGCCGCGTCTATGGCCGCCGTGCTGCTTTCGGCCGGCGCCAAGGGCAAGCGCTTCTGCCTGCCGCACTCCAAGGTCATGATTCATCAGCCCAGCGGCGGTGCCCAGGGTCAGCAGACCGAGATCGAGATCGTGGCCGAGGAGATCAAGAAGACCCGTCGCGAGCTCAACCAGATCCTGTCTGACGCCTCGGGCCAGCCCATCGAGAAGGTCCAGGCCGACACCGAGCGCGACAATTACCTGACCGCTGCCGAGGCCCTCGACTACGGTCTGATCGACCGTATCGTCACCTCGCGCGATCTCGCCGCGAAGGACGCCTAGGATGGCCGGTAACATGCAGGACAACTTTGACGAGAACGGCAACCCCATCCGCTGCTCCTTCTGCGGAAAAGAGCAGGGCCAGGTTCGTCGCCTCGTAAAGGGCCCGACCAACATCTTTATCTGCGACGAGTGCGTCGCCGCCTGTTCCGAGATTCTGGAAGAGTCGCTGGCTTCGGACTTTATGGACGCTGCCCGCAACGGCAAGCTGCCAGGCTTCCTCAACGACCATGGTCAGGCTGCATCCCAGCCCGCCGTGGACCCCGAGACCGAGGGCTTTGAGCTCGAGGACGACCGCCAGGTCATCACGCACGTGCCGACGCCGCACGAGATCTATGACGAGCTTTCGGCCTATGTTATGGGTCAGGAGGACGCCAAACGCGCCATGTCGGTGGCAGTGTACAACCACTATCGCCGAGTGATCGAGGGCGGCGCCGCGCTTTCGGCCTTTGACGAGGCTGGCGGCATTGGCGGCCAGCTCGACGACGATATGGACGAGGTGGAGCTCGCCAAGTCCAACATCTTGCTGCTCGGTCCCACCGGTACCGGTAAGACCCTGCTCGCCCAGACGCTCGCGCGCATCCTCGAGGTGCCGTTTGCCATCGGCGACGCCACCGCGCTTACCGAGGCCGGCTACGTGGGCGAGGACGTGGAGAACATCCTGCTCAAGCTCATCAATGCTGCCGATGGCGACATTGAGCGCGCGCAGGTGGGCATTATCTACGTGGACGAGATCGACAAGATCGCCCGCAAGGCCGAGAACCTCTCCAT
>CAUBQN010000097.1 GCA_958438125.1 uncultured Collinsella sp. | reverse complement strand
CGCCGAGCAGGCCGCCCTGAGCCCACGTGAGGTTGAGGTGATAGAGCACCACCGCAACGACGGCGAGCGTACGCAGACCGTCGAGCGCAGGAATGTAGCGGGACTTGGGACGAGCGGGCGCCTGTTCTTTTGCGGCGCTGTTGGTGCGGGCGCCCTTGTTGGTGGGCGTTCGATGCGGGCTTGGGCCGTGTCGCGACTCGCCGGCGCGGCGGTCGGCGCGTGGGCGTTCGTGCGGCGCCTGGTTATCGGGCGCGCGGCGCGGGCCGCGTGGGCTCGATTGTGGGAATTGTTCCATAAAACATCATCCAATGACGAGAATAATCAGCACATATTCATTGTAGCTGCCTGCTCCTGTGAATGCTTGCTGCTGGCGCAACCTCAAGGGCGCGTTCACTTCAAAGTGAACTAAAGTTATAGAGGTGCGAGAGCGCACGATCGACGGCCGACGGTGGGCGTAAGGCCCGCAGATGAGGAGGTTTCCATGGCAGATCGCGGCATCGTTGCGGTGTTCGGCAGCATGAACATGGACCTTTCGGTGGCGTGCGAGCGCATGCCGCGCGCGGGCGAGACCGTCGGCGGCAGCGGTTTTATCACCAACGCCGGTGGCAAGGGCGCTAACCAGGCCGTCGCCGCCGCGCGCATGGGTGCGCGCACGTGCATGATTGGCGCGGTCGGCCGCGACGCGTTCGGTGCATCGCTCGTGGCGGGGCTCCAAGATGCTGGCGTGGACTGTGACTTTGTGGCGCGTCGCGATGACGTGGAGACGGGAACGGCGACTATCATTCGCTGCGAGGGCGACAACCGCATCGTGCTGTCACCGGGCGCCAACCATGCGCTTGCGGGCGAGGACGTTGCCCGCGCGCTGAGGCGTCTGGTGGCCGATGAACTCGATAGTGACGCCAGCGAGATTGCCCCGGCTGCCGGAAGCGTCTTTATCGCCCAGGGCGAATGTGACCTTGCGGCGACGGCCGAGGCGCTTGTTTGCGCTCACGGGCTGGGGTTCTATACGGTCTTTAATCCAGCGCCTGCCTGTGAGCTGCCTGCGGAGGCCTGGCCTGCGGTCGACCTGGTCTGTCCCAACGAGACCGAGTGCCAGGTTCTGACGGGCATTCTGCCCACGGATGATGTGAGTTGCATCGCCGCGCTCAAAGCGCTGCTCGACAAGGGCGCCGGAGCTGCGGTCATCACGTTGGGCGGCGCCGGGTCGGTTACGCTCGGCGATGACGGCGAGCTGCTGCGCATGCCGGCACTTTCGAGTACGGTAGTCGATACCACGGCCGCCGGCGATACGTTTATCGGCGCGTTGGCGGCGGCTCGCCTAGAGGGCTTGCCGCTCTTTGAGTGCATGGCTGCGGGTGCTCGCGCCTCGGCAGTGACGGTGTTGCGCCTGGGCGCTCAGCAATCGATTCCCACGAGCGCCGAAGTTGAACATTGGTTTAGTTAAACGATAAAGACGGAGAAGCGGAGTAGAACAATGGCAATCAAGAAGCTGATCCTTGATCTGGATATGGG
This sequence comes from uncultured Collinsella sp., assembly GCA_958438125.1. Taxonomy (GTDB): domain Bacteria; phylum Actinomycetota; class Coriobacteriia; order Coriobacteriales; family Coriobacteriaceae; genus Collinsella. Next base: position 4,152 of record CAUBQN010000097.1, on the reverse strand, counting down.
TGTGGACGATGCGATGGCGCTGGCCTATGCCATCGCGAGCCCCGAGGTGGAGCTCGTGGGCATCACCACGTGCTTTGGCAACGTGCGCGTCGAGCAATCGGCGCACAACTGCCTGGCGGTGCTCGATCTGCTGGGTCGCCCCGAGGTGCCGGTGTACCTGGGCGCCGACCGTCCTCTGCAGGCGACTGAGCCCTATACGCCGCCGGCGTCCACCGCGCTCATTCACGGCAAGAACGGCATCGGCGGCGCGAGCGTGCCCGCGTCGCCCTACGAGCCGGTGGGGGCGACCTCGGCCGACGGCAACGCTGCGGTCGATTATCTGATCGATGCCGCGCGCACTTATGGTCCCGATCTGGTCTACGTAGCGACTGGCCCGCTCTCCAACCTGGCGCTCGCCCTGGAGCGCGATGCGGCAGCGATGATGTCCATCGGCCGCGTGGTCGTGATGGGCGGCGCTCTTACCGTGCCCGGCAACGTGAGCGCGGGCGCCGAGGCCAATATGGCGAGCGACCCCGAGGCAGCCGACGCGGTGCTGCGCTCGGGCCGTAAGCTCACCATGGTGGGTCTGGACGTGACGCATCGCGTGGTGCTCACACGCCGCGACATTGCCGGCTGGACGGGCTCGGGCACCATGGCGGGCTGCGCATTTGCGAGCATGGTCGAGCACTACATTGGCTCGTACGAGATGAACGCACCCTACCTGGGTGGTTGTGCGCTGCACGATCCGCTGGCCGTTGCCGTGGCGATCGACCCCACGCTCGTAGGTGCGCTCGGCTGCAACCTGCGTGTTGATCTGCTGGGCGAGTACCGCGGTCGCACCATCTGCGATGAGCGCCGCCTGTCCGATCCGGACAAGAGCGCGCTTGTGGCACTGACCGTGGATGCTCCGCGCTTCCTGTCCGAGTTCAAGACGCGTATGGCCCGTGTCCTTGGCTAAGTTGTCTTTTTGGGACGGGGCTTTTTTGACTGGTATGATTGGTGCGACCATTCGAACCAGCTAAAAGAGCCCCGTCCCAAATTGACTATCGAGAGGATCTGCCATGGAGCGCATCGCCAGCTTTTCCGTTGATCATCTGCTGCTTGAGCCCGGCGTGTATGTGAGCCGCATCGACCGCGATCCGGCGACCGGTGCCGCCGTCACCACGTTTGACCTGCGCCTGACCACGCCCAACAAGGAGCCGGTCATGAACACGGCCGAGTGCCACACCATTGAGCACCTGGGCGCGACGTTCCTTCGCAATCATGCCGAGTGGTCGAGCCGCATTGTCTACTTTGGCCCCATGGGCTGCCGCACGGGCTTTTACCTCGTCGTGTTTGGCGAGGTGACGAGCGAGGAGATTCTGCCGCTCGTGCGTGAGCTGTTCGAGTTTGTCGCCGGCTTTGAGGGCGATGTCCCCGGTGCCGCTCCCGAGGAGTGCGGTAACTACCTGGACCAGAACCTCCCCATGGCAAACTGGCTCGCGCGCCGCTACCTCGACCGCGACCTGGCCGATATCGACGAGAAGCACCTGCACTATCAGCAGGCGTAAGAGCTTTATCGCCCAAAACGCGCGCATTGGGCGCCTTCGCTTATGCGGGGGCGCCTTTTTGTTGATTGGTCGGGGCGAGCGTTCAAAATCGCTCGTGTTTGTTCTAGAATGTTCGTATAGTCACATTTACGAACAGGAGTGAACATGCATATCTACTCTGTCAACGATCCCGAGTTCAAATCCTATGGCAACGTTTGGGATGACGTTCCGTCCGAGCTCACGTCGCCCGTGCTCGAGGCGCTCTCAGCCACGCCCATTCCCGAGGGCAGCAAGTACGTAGCAAGCGCGCCGGAGCTCGAGGGCGTCAAAGATGCCGATAAACTGGGCTTTCTCATGTTTGGCGGCCGTCCCTTCCAGCTCGGCTGGTGCAACGGCCACAACACGCAGCTCAACTGCCTGGAGTATCACCGCGCGAGCGAATTCAACCTGGGCGCTCGCGACTTTATCCTGCTCGTGGCGCATCGCTGGGAGATCGAGGACGGCAAGCTCGACACCGCGTGCGTCAAGGCGTTCCGCGTGCCGGCCGGCACGCTTGTTGAGGTTTTCAACACCACGCTCCACTACACGCCGTGCATGGTCGACGACGGCGGCTTCCAGGTGATGGTGGCGCTGCCCGCCGGCACCAACGGCCCGCGCCCCGAGGCTGCAGCCGACATGCCTGCCGCCGGTGACGGCTACTGCTACTGGAAGGCCGACAAGTGGGTTCTCTGCCATGCTGACAGCCCCAAGGCTGCCGAGGGCGGCTACGTAGGCCTCATCGGCAAGAACCTCGACATCACCGTGGACTAGAATCTTCCGTCTCGATCTGTAACATCTAGCGGGCTAAATCGTCTCTACCTGTTACAGATTTAGACAAACTGCAGGGGACAGACCGAACAATCTCGATCTGTAACACCAGGCCCGGTTTTGACGGCCTACCTGTTACAGATCGAGACAAACGGGCCCAAACCACCACAAAGGTGCCTGTCCCCATTGCGGTGGCTGCCTAGAGTTGGCTGCGCAGATAGTCAGCCATATATGGAACGGCGAAACGCACGTAACCGCGGCGCGCCTGTTCGATTACGCCGGCGTCGATGAGGCGCCGGCGATACTTTTGCGCATAGTCGGGTGTGACTGACATACGTTTCGCTACATCGGAAATGCGCGAAACGGCGTCTTCGTCATCAGTCATTGCGTCGAGAAACGCGACGTCTTGGTCCGATAGCGCGGCGAGCGTCGTTTCACAAACATCGTTTTCGAAATCGGCTTTTGACGCTTCGATAGCTCCGTCGACTTGCTCTGGCGTTACGTGTTCTCCTGTCTTGCAGCGATTGCCGATGTTATAGCCGATGAGCTGCAGCATATAGGGCGAGCCTTGGGTTGCGCGAGCGGCACGGAGGCGAAGATCGCCTGGAATATCAAGGTCGAGCTCTTCGAAAGCCCGCTGATAATAGGCATCGACATCTCCGACTGAAAGCGGTTCGAGCGTGACCTTGCGAGCGCGGTTGAGAAATGTCAGCACGCGGTCATTGAGCGTTGCACAGACGGCTCCCGGGAGACCTGCCATAACAAGCGCGACGTTGAGTCCCTCACCGACCAGCTCTTGATAGGCGGTGACGAGCTGTCTAATCTCAGGTGAATTAGCTTGGAGCTCATCGATAAGGATGAGGATGCCGTGCCCCTGCTCGGTCAGCTTGCGCGCCAGCTGCGTGAGTTTGAACTGGAAACTCTTGGTCTCCTGCACATCGCGTGTGAACTCGAGACCGGCTGAGAAGCCGAAGACGCTCAAGCTACCGCCAGAAAGTTTGGGGAGATGACGCTTGCTGACATAAGGCTCGCCTGCTTCTTGGATTTTTTCAACAATGCGCTCAAGCATATCTTCGGAGGCTACGGTGGGTGTGGCGACAACAAAACCGAGCTTGCGTGCGCGGTCGGCAAGTTCCCACAGAAGAACCGTCTTGCCGCTGCCTCGCTGGCCGAGCATGAGCATGGCTCGGTCTCGATTGCCCGGCTCCTGCTCAAGACCGGAGATGAATGTCGAAATCACGTTCCCGCGCCCCACCAGATAGGACGGGCGATTTCCAAATGAGGGGGAGAAGATGGTTTCAGTCATAAGTCTCCTTTCCTTTTTTTCCTATTTTTTCCTTTCTTTCCTATTCAGTCAAATATCCCGCCGGAGAGGGCGGCTGCGTGGACCTCATCGGCAAGAACCTCGACATCGCCTGCGACTAGAATCTTCTGTTTCGATCTGTAACATCTAGCGGGCTAAATCGTCTCTACCTGTTACAGATCGAGACAAACCTGCCCAAACCACCACAAAGGTGCCTGTCCCCTTTGTGGTGGTTGGTGGTTTGGGCAGGCGGGTATCAAAAAGTGTCAGACGGGGCGGCTGCCGAGCACCCGCGCGTGAAAAGAAGTATCGGCCTGCGTCGTTGCCGTTGAGCGACGCGTTGTTTGTAGGGATACTGAGCCTATGACAACAGCGTATGAAAGGATCGATGCATGGCTTTCCGTAATGACTTCCCGTGGGGCGGCGCGACGGCTGCTAACCAGTGCGAGGGCGCCTACGACGTGGACGGCCGCGGCCTGGCCAACGTGGACGTGGCTCCGCACGGCCCCGAGCGCTATGCGGTGGTCTCCGGCC
>CAUBQN010000096.1 GCA_958438125.1 uncultured Collinsella sp. | reverse complement strand
CTTCCTTGCTGGGGAGCACGAGCAGGCGGTGGCAGTACGGGCAGTGCGTAATCTCGCTACCGTCGTGGTTGAGGTCGCTCATGGACGACGCTTGCAGCGCGGTGTGGCAGACCGTGGGGATATTGCCCTTGATGGTCTCGACGGCCAGGCCGCGGAACTGCTTGAGCAGACGCTCGTAATCGGTGAGTACGTCAGTCGGCAGCGTGGCGGCAAGCGCAGTGCGCTCCTTGGTGGCGGCATCGATCTGAGCCTGCAGATCGGTAGCCTTGGCGCGGGCAGCCTTGGTGTCGGCCTTTACGCCCTCCTCGAACTTGGCGATGATTGCCTGCGCGCGGGCCTCGCGGTCGAGTGCCTCCTTATGGGCGATGACGACATCCTTGCGGGTGTGCTCAATCTTGTCCAGACGCTTGGCCAGGGTTGCGAGTTCATTCTCCAGGTCCTGAACCTCGCGGTAGTCGGAGCCGTCGACATGGCGCTTCTTGGCAGCCTCGATGGCGTTGTTGGTCTGAATCTCGGTGGTGTTGAGATCGTCGAGCTCAATGTCCAGATCCTTGCGCTGGGCGTAGAGCTTGGTCATCTCGGACTTGAGCTTCACATAGGTCTTGCGCTTGGAAGCGAGCTCCTTGAGCTCCGGCATATTGGCAAGTTCGCTCTTGTTGCGGGCGAGCTCCAAATCGATCTGTTGCAGCTTGAGTAGCGTAGCGCCGGCGCTCATAAGTTCTCTCCTTTTGTCACAGTCCACCATTGGCAAGGGTTCAGTATTTTAATCGCATGACGGGGGTCGACCCCGGCGTCAACTGCAGAGTTCATCAATATATCAACGAACGGCTCCTCGGAGCGGTCGTGGCCGAGCAAGATCACCGACAGCCCGCGCAAGGCAAGGTCTTGCGCCACGTGGTATCCTGCCTCGCCCGTCACGACAACGTCCGCGCCCGCGGCGATGGCGAGCTCTCCAAAGTCGCCCAGGGAGCCGCCCAAAATGGCGACGGTGCGGCACGGGCGATCGGCTTCGCCCCACACACGCGGGTCGCTGCCGAAGGCCGTGGCAGCACGGGTGGCAAGATCGCGCAGCGTGTACGGGTCGTTGAGCGTTGCAAGCGCGCCCAGGCCGGTTGCCTCGGGGTCGTCCACGTGCTCCAGTGAGCTCACGGGTGCGGCACCCAGCAGCTCGCTCAGGCAGACACGGGCTTCGTGCGAGCGGTCCAGGTTGGTGTGGAGCGATATGATGCCCACGCCGCAACGCGCTGCCTCGTAGAGCGCCGCGCTGCATTGGGGGCGCGTGGCATCCGCCGGACAAAAGGCCTCGGGCGCCTTGATATAGATGGGATGATGCGTCAGCAGCACGTTGGCGCCGGCTTCTTGGACGCGGCGAACATTAGCTTCGGTCGCATCGAGCGCGCAGACAACACCGGTAATCTCCGCGGCAGGGTCGCCGACGGAGAGTCCTACATGGTCCCAACTCTCGGCATCAGTCTTGGGATAGCGTGCCAGCAGCGCGCGCTCAAGCTCGGCGACGATCATGCGGCGCCTACGATCGAGAGCAGCGTCTGGGCAAACTCGTCCAGATCGCCGGGATTCACGCGGTCATCAAAGGAAATGCGCAGTGCGCCCAATGCCTGCTCGCGACCGATGCCCATCGCGCTTAAAACATGGCTCGGGTCCATGCTGCCGCTCGAGCACGCCGATCCTGCCGATACCTCAAAGCCGGCGGCGTCAAGCTTGACGATGAGCTCCTCGGAGTCCATGCCGTCGACGTAGATCGAAACCATACCCGGCAGACGATCGGCCTGTGCGTAGTCGCCCATGGTGGCATGAATACGCGGATGAGCCGTAAGCGTGGCATAGAGCTTGTCGGAAAGGGCTTGCAGCGTCGTACGCTCCTGGGCCACGCGGGGCGCCAACGTGCGGGCGGCAGCGGCAAAGGCCAGCTGCGTGCGCAGGTCCTGCGTGCCGGCGCGACGTCCGGCTTCCTGTCCGCCGCCAAAGATGCGGGGGCGCAGTGGCGTGCGGGTCTTAACGTAGAGCGCGCCGGATGCCACAGGACCGCCAATTTTGTGGGCCGCGACGGACATAGCATCGACGCCCAGCTCGGTGGCGTCGAGCGGAATATGCAGATAGCCCTGGATGGCATCGGTGTGGAACAGGGCGCCGGCGGCATGTGCAGCAGCGGCAAGCTCGCGGATGGGCTGCACCACGCCGGTCTCGTTGTTGGCGACCATAATGCTTACGAGCGCCACGTCGTCGCCTAGTAGCTCGACAAGCGTGGCAGGCTCAATGTAGCCCATGCGGCAGGGCTGCACCAGGTCGACGCTAAAGCCGGCGGCACGCAGCAGCGGCAGGTTGTCCAGAATCGAATCGTGCTCGATGGCCGAAACGATTACGCGATCGCGTTTGCGGTCGCGCTGGCGAGCGCCCTCGGCAAGACCGAGGAGCGCCAGCTGGTTGGCCTCGGTGCCGCCGTTGGTCAGGACAATCTCAGACGGGCGAACGCGCGCGCCAAAGCTGCGGGCGATCTCACGACGTGCAACCTCCAGACGCGCGGCAGCCTTGCGGCCGAGCGAGTGCAGCGAGTTGGGGTTGACGCCCGCTAGCTCGCTATCGTCGTACTCACGCTGCGCAAGGCGCGCCTCGGCGCGCATGGGCGTCGAGGCGGCGTAGTCAAGATTCACGGGTATGCGGTTTTGACCTGCGGTCATAAGGGTTTATGCCTCCTGTGCAGCCTCGTTGCCCAGCTTCTGCAGCAGCGCAACCTCGGCAGCGGGATCTTCGGACTTAAATACGGCTGAGCCGGCCACGAGCACGTTGGCGCCGGCCTTAACGACTTCTGCGATGTTTTTGGAAGAGATGCCGCCGTCGACCTCGATCATGGGCGACACGCAGTGGCGCTCGCACATGGCCTTGAGCTCGTGCAGTTTGGCAATGGTACCGGGGATAAAGCTCTGGCCGCCAAAGCCAGGGTTCACGCTCATCAGCAGCACCATATCGACGACGTCGATGATGCTCTCGAGCACGCACACGGGGGTGGCGGGGTTGAGCACAACGCCGGCCTTGACGCCGCGCTGCTGCAGATGCGTGAGCGTGCGGTGCAGGTGCGTGGAAGCCTCGTAGTGCACGGTGATCATGTCGGCGCCGGCGTCGGCGTACCAATCGACCGTCTCGTCGGGGTTCGATACCATCAGGTGCGCGTCGACCGGTACATCGGTGGAGCGCTTGACGGCCTTAAGGATGTCAACGCCAAAGGTGAGGTTGCCGGTAAAGTGGCCGTCCATGACGTCGAAGTGCACGTAGTCGGCGCCGGCGATCTTGTCGAGATCGCCCTTGAGGTTGGCCATATCGGCCGAAAGGATGGACGGAGCGATTTTAATGGAACCCATGGTAGAAGCCTTTCTGCGCTAGTCGGTGAGTCCGTAGAACTCTTGGGAGGGTACGCGGTCGGTAAGAATCTCGAGCGCCCTATCCAAAGTAACACCGTTGTAGAGCGTTTGCTCCACGGCAAAGGTGAGCGGAATGTCTACGCCCAGTGAACGGGCAAGCTCGCTCACGCTGCGGGCCGCGACGGCGCCCTCGACAACCATATGCGTGCGCGTCTGATACTCGTCGAGCGACACGCCGTGGGCAAACTCGTAGCCAAAGGTACGGTTGCGCGAATGCTCCGAGGTGCAGGTGGCAATGAGGTCACCCATGCCGGCAAGTCCCATGCAGGTCATAGCTTGACCGCCGCGGGCATGCACCAGACGGCTAATCTCGGCCAGGCCGCGCGTCATGATGAGGGCGAGCGTGTTGTCGCCCGCGCCGGTGCCGGCGGAGATGCCGCACACGATGGCGATGACGTTTTTCATGGCGCCGCAGACCTCGACACCGGTCATGTCTTGCGACAGATAAATGCGGAAGGCCGTGGATAGGAGCAGGTCCTTAAAGGTCTCCCCTATCTGCGGATCTTTGCTGGCGATGACGGCGGCAGAAAGCCCGCCGCGGCAGATCTCCTCGGCATGGTTGGGACCCGAGAGCGCCGCCACGCTCGCCTCGTTGCCGATCTCGCTGGCGATGACCTCGCTCATGAGCAGGCCGGACTCGGGCTCGATGCCCTTGGTGAGGCAGAGCACCGGGGTATCGGCGGCGATAAAGGGCACGGCCTGGTGGCAGACGCCACGCAGGTGCGTCGAAGGAACGGCGAAGATGATGGCCTCGGCGCCGTCGAGCGCCTGGGTCAGATCCGTCGTGGCAACAACGTTGGTCGGCAGTTCATAGTCCACTAGGTAGCGAGGATTACGGTGCTCGCCGTTAATGCCGGCGGCCGTCTGCTCGCTATGGGCCCACATGGTCACGCGCTCGGCTCGCGCGGCGGCAAGGCCGGCGACGGCGGTTCCCCAGGAGCCGGAGCCAATCAGCGCAACATTCATGACTCTCTCCTACTTATCGTCGGGCTCGGTGACGCGCTTGGTAAACGAGAGCTTGGACTCCTTACCGGTCATGAGCTTTTTGATGTTCGCGCGATGGGCCCACACCACGGTGATGCCGATCATCGCCATGCAAAACTTAAGTCCCAGGCTGCCGTACGGAAAGACCGCGCAGACGGCGATGGGAAGACCGATGGCCGCGGCAAGCGAGCCCACCGACACAAACTTGGTGATGGCGACGGCCACGATAAACATGCCCAGCAGCGAAAGTCCGATGGGCCAGTACCAGGCGAGAATAACGCCCAGGCCCACGGCGATACCCTTGCCGCCATGGAAGTTGAGGTAGGGCGAAAAGATGTGGCCCCACACCGCTGCCAGGCAGATGACGCCGAGCATCCAATCGCCGGGGGCTCCAGGCGCCATGATGCTCACAGGGAAGCCATAGCCCACGCCCGCGATAAGCGGACGGGCGATAAGGACGCAGATGGCACCCTTAAGGCAGTCGAGCAGCAGCGTGAGCGCGGCCACCTTGGGGCCGGCCACGCGCAGGGCGTTGGTGGTGCCGATGTTGCCGGAGCCCGCCTTGCGGATATCAGTGTGGTTGAACACGCGGCCCAGGATCAGGCCAAACGGAATCGCCCCGATAAAGAACGAGACCACGGCGCAGATGGCGGTCAGCAGAATCGGATTATGCATCCTTTTGCTCCTTCTTCCTAAAGAAGAGTCGAATGGGTGTGCCGGCAAAGCCGAAGGTCGAGCGCATGCGGTTCTCGATGTAGCGCTGATAGGTGTCGTTGACCAGATCGCTGTGGTTGACGAAGAACGTGAACGTCGGCGGGTTGACGCCCGTCTGGGTTACGTAGTGCATGCGCAGGCGGCGCTTGCCGTCCACCACGGTATGACCGAACTCGCGCAGGTCGGTGAGGAACGTGTTGAGGCGCGAGGTGCTGATCTTCTGCGAGCGCGTCTTCTCGGCGGCGTCGACCATCGCCCAGATCTTCTCGACGCTGCGGCCGGTCAGGGCAGAGATGCGCAGGTACTGGGCCCAGGGAGCCATGACGCCCAGACGGCGGTCGATGGTCTCCATGCAGGCCTCGCGCTTACGGTCGTCGTCGAGCAGATCCCACTTGTTGAGCAGCACAACGATGGCACAGCCGCGCTCGATGGCAAGACCCATGACCTTCTGGTCCTGTTCGGTAACGCCAACGGAGGCGTCGACGACGAGCAGCGCCACGTCGGCGCGGTCGATGGCGCGCAGGCCGCGAACCATGGAGTAGTACTCGATGTTCTCGTACACGGTGCTCTTCTTGCG
>CAUBQN010000095.1 GCA_958438125.1 uncultured Collinsella sp. | reverse complement strand
CCAAGCTCCAGCGCGAGCTGGGCTGGAGGCCGGCGCACACCGACTTCGCCGGGGGCCTGAAGCAGACGATCGACTGGTACGTCGCCAACGAGTCCTGGTGGCGCCCCGCCAAGGAGGCCACCGAGGCCCGCTACCGCGCGCAGGGCCAGTAAGACTGCATTCCGGCGAACCGCACCGCGGGGCGCCCGCGCGGGGATGCAGGGCATGGGGATGATCCTGCGTCCCCGCGCGGGCGCCCCCGGTTATACAACCTCTTCGATAGGAGCTTTTCCCACATGGCAGACATCGCATTCGAGAAGGACCTCTCCGTCGCCGAGACCGGCATCGAGGGCCTCAAGGTCGTCGACCTCGCCGTCCACGGCGACTCGCGCGGCTGGTTCAAGGAGAACTGGCAGCGCGCCAAGATGACCGCCCTGGGCATCCCGGACCTCCGCGTCGTCCAGAACAACGTCTCCTATAACGACAGCCGCGGCGTCACCCGCGGCATCCACGCCGAGCCCTGGGACAAGTTCATCTCCGTGGCGCGCGGCAGCGTCTTCGGCGCCTGGGTGGACCTGCGCGAGGGCAGCGAGACCTTCGGGAAGGTGTTCACCTGCACGCTCGACCCGAGCAAGGCCATCTACGTCCCGCGCGGCGTGGGCAACTCCTTCCAGGCCCTGGAGGACGGCACCGCCTACACCTACCTGGTGGACGCCCACTGGTCCCTCGAGCTCAAGAAGACCTACACCTTCGTGAACCTCGCCGACCCCGAGCTCGCCATCGAGTGGCCGATCCCGCTCGATGAGGCCACCGTCTCCGAGGCCGACCTCAACCACCCGATGCTCAGGGACGTCGTCCCAATGGCGCCCAAGAGGACGCTCGTCACCGGCTGCGACGGCCAGCTGGGCCATGCTGTGCGCAGGCTGGCGGAGGAGCGCGGCGTCGCCAAGGACTTCGACTTCTGCGACATCGACACCTTCGATATGTCAGACCCGGACGCCTACACACAGTACGACTGGTCGCTCTACGGCACCGTGATCAACTGCGGCGCCTACACCGCCGTGGATAGGGCGGAGACCGCCGAGGGCCGCGCGACCGCCTGGAAGGCCAACGCGACCGGCCCCGCCCTCCTCGCCCGCACATGCTCTGATCACGGGATCACCCTCGTCCACGTGTCCAGCGACTACGTCTTCGACGGCACCGCCGAGGTGCATGACGAGGACGAGCCCCTCAGCCCGCTGTCCGTCTACGGCCAGACCAAGGCCGCCGGCGACATCGCCGTGGCCGGGTGCCCGCGCCACTACATCATGCGCTCCAGCTGGGTCATCGGCGAGGGCCGCAACTTCGTCAAGACGATGAAGGGCCTGTCCGACCGCGTCGCCGACCCCGAGGACGGGCTCGAGCAGGTCACGGTCGTTGACGACCAGCTGGGCCGCCTGACCTTCACGCGCGACATGGCCGAGGCCATCTTCCACGTGCTGGGGACGCACGCCCCCTACGGCACCTACGACTGCACCGGCTCCGGCACCGTCAAGTCCTGGGCCGATATCGCCCGCGCCGTCTTCGAGGCCGCCAACGGCAACGGGGACAGGGTCGTGCCGGTATCGACCGCCGACTACTACGCGAGCGCCGAGGGCCCCGTCGCCCCGCGCCCGGTCCACTCCGCGCTCGACCTGTCCAAGCTCGAGGCTGCCGGCTTCCACATGCCCGACTGGGAGGAAGAGCTGGGGGAGTACATCAAGACGCTCTAGCCGCTATTAACTTTTCGAGAGTAAAAGCCGCCGTTCTTTAACGGCGGCTTTTCTTGTTGGTGGCTATCTGCGCAGTGGTGCCAATAGTATTTTGCGGAAGATCTACCTCTCGCTTGGCATGGAAGTAGGGTGGCCGGGCTGGTCGTCGTAGGCGTATTTGCTGTACACGTTGACCTCCCACTGCTTTTTTTCGACCTTTGCTACAGAATCTAGGATGAAGCCGGTCGCAAGGCTCAGGCCGCACAGGAACATAAACGAGGCGGCGAGCACAGCGGTGGGGAAGCGCGGGACGAGGCCGGTCTGGAAATATTCGACAACGATGGGCATGCCCAGGGCGAGGCCGAATACCGCGAACAGAAGCGCAACGAGGCTGAAGAACTTCAGCGGGCGGTAGTCCTTGAACAGCGTGCCGATCATCGCAACGACTTTAATGCCGTCGCTCACGGTGTTGAGTTTGGACTCGGAACCCTCGGGACGGTCGCGGTACTCGATGGGCACATCTTTGATGCGCCAGCGGTGGTCGACGGCGTGGATCGAGAGCTCGGTTTCGATCTGAAAGCCCTCGGAAAGCACTGGGAAGGTTTTAACGAACGGGCGGCTCATGGCGCGGTAGCCTGTCATGACGTCATCGAAGCTGTAGCCATAGATCCACTTGATCATGGCACGGACCAGATTGTTGCCAAAGCCGTGGAAGGCACGCTTGTTCTCCTCGGCATAGGTGCCGTTGGAAAGGCGATCGCCTACGGTCATGTCGGCCGTGCCGCTGAGGATAGGCTCGCAGAGGGCTTTGGCCGCCTCGGCGGGGTAGGTGTCGTCGCCGTCGACCATCAGGTAGCAATCGGCGTCGATGTCGCGAAACATCTGGCGGCACACGTTGCCCTTTCCCTGACGGGGCTCAAAGCGGACCGTGGCGCCGTGCTCGGTGGCGATGCGTGAGGTATCGTCCGACGAGTTGTTGTCATAGACATAGACCGTCGCTTGCGGAAGCTCGCGGTGAAAGTCGTCGATGACTTTGCCGATCGTGAGCGCTTCGTTGTAGCAGGGGATGATGACGGCGATGGATTCAGAATTCACTCAATGCTCCTTATACATTCAATCCTTGAAAGTATAGCCGTTTGGTCATGGCATCCTAAGATGTGGGTTAGTTCTCCAGTTTTGTTGCGTGAATCGTTTGCATGGTCGTCGGGTCTATACTGTTCGTTTGTCAACGATTACGAGTAAAGGAGTTGCATCCGTGTCGGATCAGACAAAGCAACAAGAAACTCGCAGTCTGCCTGCGACGTTTGCTAAGAACGAATTTGAGAAGGATGCGTTTATCCTTCGTCAGCTGGTTACCAAGGATTTTAAGATCAAGTATCGCCGTAGCGTTCTGGGCGTCGCATGGTCGGTGCTCAACCCGCTGCTGATGATGATCGTCATGGCCATCGTGTTCTCGACGATTTTCGCCCAGGGCCGCAATGGCTCAATTACGCCCGAGATGTACCCGCTGTACTTGATCGTGGGTAACGTCACCTTTGCCGTCATGTCCGAGTCTACGAACCAGGCCCTGACGTCGATCGTGGGCGCGGCTCCGCTGCTCAAGAAGGTTAAAGTGCACCGCTGGGTCTTCCCGGTGCAGAAGGTGCTCTTCTCGTTGGTCAACTTTGCCTTCTCGCTGGTCGCCGTTGCCATCGTTATGCTGTGGTTCCACGTTATGCCTTCTTGGCACCTTATTCTGCTGCCGGTCTGCCTGCTGCTGCTTATGTGTTTCTGCATGGGCCTGGGCATGATGCTCTCGGCCCTCACGGTCTTTTTCCGCGATGTTATGCATCTGTGGAGTGTTGTCATCACGGCTTGGACCTATATCACGCCTATTTTCTGGACGACCGACTTCGTTGCGCAAATGCCGCATCTCGTGCGCATTCTGGTCTATGCGAACCCCATGTATAACTACCTGCAGTTTATGCGCGATATCTTCCTGTTCCAGGCTACGCCCTCGCTTATGACGTTTGGTATGTGCGTCGCTTGGGCGGTCCTTGCGCTTGTTATTGGCTACACCGTGTTCCATAAGTCCGAGCGCAAGTTCATTCTCTACATCTAAGGAGTGCTGTGATGACTGAATCTGTTGTTGATTGCAGCGAGCAGCCTCTGGCTGTCGAGGTCGACGATGTCACCATGATCTTTAACATGGCGTCTGAGTCGCTGACCAACCTCAAGGAGTACTTCATCAAGCTTGCCAAGCATGAGTTGTTCTTTGAGGAGTTTAGGGCGCTCAAGCATATCTCGTTTGATATTCATCGTGGCGAGGTCGTGGGTCTGGTCGGCACCAATGGTTCCGGTAAGTCTACGATGCTCAAGATTATCGCCGGTGTGCTTGAGCCTAGCGAGGGCAGCGTTAAGGTGCACGGTAACATTGCGCCGCTGATTGAGCTTGGTGCCGGCTTTGACCCCGAGCTGACCGCCCGCGAGAACATCTATCTGAACGGCGCCCTGCTCGGCTATACCAAGGAGTTCATCGACGCCAACTTTGACGGCATTATCGAGTTCGCTGAGCTTCAGAACTTTGTCGATATGCCGCTTAAGAACTTCTCCTCGGGCATGGTGGCGCGTATCGCCTTTGCAATCGCGACGATTACCGAGCCCGATATTCTGATCGTTGACGAGACGTTGTCCGTCGGTGATGTGTTCTTCCAGCAGAAGTGCGAGGCCCGCATCCAGCACTTTATCCAGAGCGGCGAAGTGACGGTTCTGTTCGTTTCGCACTCTATGGAGCAGGTTGAGCGCATCTGCCAGCGTGCCGTTTGGATTGAGAAGGGTGACCTTCGCATGGACGGCCCGGTCGATGAGGTCTGCAAGGCGTACCGCGAGCAGTTCAACTAGGTTATAATTACTTGCGCCTGACAGGCTTGTGCTTGCTTGGGCGTGCGGTTATTTGCTCCATTAGCTCAGTTGGATAGAGCAGGGGACTTCTAATCCCAAGGTCGACGGTTCGAATCCGCCATGGAGCACCATCGTTTATTAAGCCCAGACCGCTTGGTGGTCTGGGCTTTTTTCATCTTGTGTGTTGCTGGAGACGAGCGCGAGCAAGCCGCTGCTGTTTGTTGGGGTTGGCATTTTACTTTTCGAGATGCTCTTTCAGCAGCTCCAACGCGTGGGCGTAGCCCTTCAGGCCCTCTCCGGTGATGGTGGCGAAGCAGGCCAGACGGGCGTAGCTCACCTGGCGGAAGTCTTCGCGGGTCTCGACGGCGCTAATGTGGACCTCCACAGCCGGGATGGCGACGGCTTTGAGCGCGTCCAGGATGGCCACGCTTGTGTGCGTGTAGGCGGCCGGGTTGATGACGATGCCGTCGACCTTTCCGTAAGCCTCCTGGATCTTGTCGACGATGCTGCCCTCGTGGTTAGACTGGAAGACCTCGACCTCGTCGAAGCCCTGTGCGGCACCCGCTTCCTGGCAGATCTGCACTAAGCGATCGTAGTTGTCGCTGCCGTAGATGCCTGGCTCGCGAATGCCGAGCATGTTGAGGTTGGGGCCGTTAATGACGAGTGCTTTCATGGTTGCTTCCTTTGCAGTTGAAAAACCACCACAAAGGTGCCTGCCCCCTTTGTGGTGGTTTTGGTTAGAGAGCGGGTGGGAGGGTGTCGAGGAGGGCATGGGCGGTGTTGGCGGCGCAGTCGCGTGAGTCGATGATGTAGTCGGCCCAGGCGCGGTAGCGCGGCATACGCTGCTCGGCCAGCTTGTCGATGCCGTCGCGCGCGGTGATGGGGCGGCCCTTGTGGGCGAGCTCGTCGAGCTTGCGGTTGAGCATCACGATTTGGCTGTTTTGGTGCAGCAGAGGGTAGTTCTCGTCGCGCGTAACCACGCCGCCGCCGGTGGAGAGCACCAAGCCGCTGCGCTTGGAGATGTCGGCCAGCGCTGCCGTCTCCTGCTCGCGGAAGGCCGCCTCGCCGCACTTGACGATAAAGTCGGCGCAGGGCATGCCCAGGCGCTCCTCGAGGGCGCGATCGAGG
>CAUBQN010000094.1 GCA_958438125.1 uncultured Collinsella sp. | reverse complement strand
CCCGCCTGCGAGTAGCTCTTGAGCTCCAGCGTGATCTCCTTCTCCTTGGACAGGGCATTGAGGCAGCCAAAGATGTAGTGGTAGTTGAAGGCGATGGTGCCCGACTCGCCCTCGGCCTCGACATCGATCGTCTCCTGCGCAAGGTCCTGGTCATTGGAAATGGAGGACAGGCCCATCTGCCCGTTCTCGACATCGATCTCGAACTTGACGGCGGGGTTGGCGCTCGCGATAACGGCCACGCGCTTGAGGGCGGCGTTAAAGGCGGCGACGTCGATCTTGACGCTCGTCACGCACGAATCGGGGATGAGCTGCTTGTAGTTGGGGTACACGCCCTCGATGCGGCGCGACACGTAGGTGGTGTTGCCGGCCTCAAAGACGACCTGGGTGTCGGTAGCCCCGATCATGATGGTCGCCTGGCTGGCCATGATGTTCAGCGCGTCGTTAAAGGCGTCGGCCGGAACGTTGAGTTCAAAGGAGCCCTCGAGGGTTGAGGTCTCGACCTGCGTATCGCACACGGCCAAGCGGAAGGAATCGGTCGCCACCAGGCGCACGGTGTTGTTCTCGACCTTCATGTGCACGCCACCCAGGATGGGGCGGGCCTTGTCAGTCGAGGTGACGCGCCACACGCGGCCGACCATTTCGGACAAGATATCGGTCGGCAGTTCCACGGCGCTCTCGATGGCATAGGCCGGAAACTCGGGGAAGTCATTGGCATCGAGCGTGTTCAGGCGGAAAGAGCTCTTCTCACAACCAATCAGCACCTGGCGCTCGGACAGCTCAAAGGTGACCGGGGCATCGGGGAGGGTCTTGGTGATATTGGAGAGCATCTTACAAGGGATAACCATCTCGCCCCCTTCTTCGACATGTGCCGCGATGCGATGACGGATCGAGATGGTGTAGTTAGAGGTCTGGAATTCCAAGATGCCGTCTTGCGCCTTGACGAGCACGCCCGACAGGATGGGAAGGGTGGACGCCGAAGCGACACCCTTCATAACGACGCCGATGGCTTGTGTAAGCGAGCTCTGGCTGACGGTGAACTTCATCTTTTAATACCTTTCTTTAGATATAAATATCTTAATAATAGTAATAGCACTGACGAAACTGTTGATTACTCCCAAAGACGCAGGTCAGACCCAGAAAGAGAATCGACAGCAACCTGTGTGCAACGGGGGTGGTTTTCCACGTTCAAAACCTGCGCAAAACTTTTCACCACCGCGGGTTGGGTTTTAGACACCTTATGCCCATGGTTTCGACAAGTTTTCAACAGGTGTCTCTATTTCCCTACGAGCGCAGTGTAATTTTATCGCGCAGCGATTTGAGGTCTTCGGTGACGGTACGGTCTTCCTGGATCATCTTCTGGACCTTTTTGTAGCTCGTGCTGACGGTCGAGTGGTTGCGGTTGCCAAATTCGGCGCCCACCGCCGTGGTCGTCATCTCGCACATCTCGATGGCCAGGTAGATAGCGATATGGCGTGCTTTGGCGATATTGGCGTTGCGACGCGGGCCGATGAGCTCCTCGTGCGTCACGCCGTACTGCTCTTCGATGACGGACTGAACCGTCTGGACGTTGATCTTTTTGGCCGATGTGTCGAAGTACTGGCTGGCGATGGCGTCGATATCGTCAAAGGTGAGCTCCCCGCCCTCGCGCTCGCGGTCGCCCGCCTCGCCGGCGCAGCGCTCGCAAAAGCTCTCGAGTTCGCGGATGTTGGTGCCCGAGACCTCGGCCATGTGTTTAAAGTGCTCGTCGGTCAGGTGTCCGCCGTCGCCCCCATAGGCCGCCAGCAGCGAGTCGTCGCCTGCCTCGGGAGCGGCGACGATGGTGTTCTCGTAATAGCGCTGCAAGATCTTGTATTTCATCTCGTAGCTGGGCTCTGCGACCAGGCAGAGCATGCCGGCGTTGAAGCGGCTGGTCAGACGCTCGTCCATGCTCAGGTCCTTGGGGGCACGGTCTGCCGCGATGACGACCTTCTTGTTGTTGCGGATGAACTCGTCCATGAGCTGGAAAAAGTAGTCCACGCTCGCGCGCTTGCCGATGATGTTTTGGATGTCATCGATGATGAGCACGTCCACGCCGTGGTACGCCTGCATGATGGGGGCGTTGCTCTTCTTTTGGCGGTCGAACTCGGTCATCAGGTCGTCCAGATATGCCTGGGAGTTGGCATACTTGACCTTGATCTCGGGCGACTTCTCGGCGAGCTCGTTTTTGATGGCAAGCAGCAGGTGCGTCTTGCCCAGGCCCGATTTGCCGTAGATGAACAGTGATGTGCATGTGCCGCGCTCGTCCGCGAGGGCGGCAAACTTGAGTGCCGAGCGATAGGCATGGCTGTTTTCGGGGCCGTAGACAAAGTTCTCAAAGGTAAATTTTGAGTTCGCGGCGAGCGGGGCTCCATCCGTATTCTGCTCGGCCGGCACGGTCGG
This sequence comes from uncultured Collinsella sp., assembly GCA_958438125.1. Classification (GTDB taxonomy): domain Bacteria; phylum Actinomycetota; class Coriobacteriia; order Coriobacteriales; family Coriobacteriaceae; genus Collinsella. The sequence continues at coordinate 3,305 of CAUBQN010000094.1, read as the reverse complement.
CGCCGGTATGGGTGAAGCGGGGGTCGCAGCTTGCGTGGATTTAGTCGGCGCTCCGCCCTTCATCTGGTTCATCATGCGACGAAAATCATCGGCCGAGAGCGTGTTCTTGATTGCAATGCCCGAATCCGCGCCCGCCGCTGCGTCGTGAGCGATAGGCATGTGCGTGACGGGTGCGTTCGTTGACGTCGCCGCCGCGGTCGGCAACGGTGCCATGGTTTCACGGGAAACATCGCTGTGCTGGTGCTCGATTGTCGGCACGTCGCCTGCGGAGGTCGGTGCCGCCGGGGAAGCGGCGGGAGCCGTGGCGGGCGCCGTCGCGGCAGCGGATTCCGTTGCGGCGCCTTGCGGTGCCACGATGTCGAGCGCGATCGGTGCAAAGGCGATTTCTTCCAGATAGGCCTCAATAGTCGGCTGATGCTTTTTGAGCTGCGCGATGGCAAAGCGCGAGGGGGCCTCGATCGTGAGCGTATCTTCGGTCAGGCTTATGGCCCGCGATTGCCCCAGCATGTTGATGAGGCGTGCATCTTGGCCGTCGCGCTGGCAAAAGGCGATGGCATCCCCCAGGATGATGCTTGCTTCCTCGTCCACTGTCTCTCCCGTTCTTTAGCTCTGAGCTCGCACGCGAGCGGCGCCGAGTTCGGTCAGATGGTATTTCTGGCCATGCTTGATGACCAAGCCGGCCTGCGCCAAGTCATTGAGCGTGCGTGACCAAGTGGGGGCCGAGTTTCCAAACGCCCTCGCCAGATCGGTTGCACCGCACGCTTGATTTTGCGCCAGATAGCCCAGCGCGGCGTTGCCGCGATCGCTTACGAACACGTCCGGTTGTGGCTGCGCATACTGATTTGCTGCATTAGGATACATCATTTGAGCTGCTGGTTGTTGAGAACTCTGCATCGGCGGCATTTGCTGTTGAAAACTTTGAGGCCACTGTTGGTAAGGCTGCAGAGGCATCTGTTGGGCCCAGAGGTTGTACTGCTGCTGCGGCATCTGCTGGTACGGCTGCTGATATCCCTGTTGGTACTGCTGCGGGAACTGCTGGCCATACCCCAGTGGCGGCATCTGCTGATATGGATATCCCCGTTGGTACGGCTGATAGCCCATTTGCTGGCCACCCGGTGCCCCCGTCGCCTGCTGCATTGCTGCTGCATCCTGATCTGCCAGCGGCATGGCCTCTGGCATGTTTGGCGTCATCGACATAGATGCCGCCTGGGGCTCTTGTGTGGGAAGCATTCCGGGCTGCTGCATCTGCCCCACGGGGGGCTGCATCTGCTGCGTTGCCATGGGCTGCTGCGCAAAAGCTCCCGGCAGGGGATATGTGGGCTGCTCCGTCTCGGGCCGCACGGCAGCACCGCGTCCGCCGGCACGCTCGATTTCCTGCACGCGTTTAGGGTTCAGGCTTACCGTAACCACGGTGCCGTTGCCCATGTTGTCCTCGATGGATACGGCACCGCCGGCGTTTTCCAAATACTCCTGCACCATGGGAAACCCTGCTCCGGTTCCACGGATATAGCGCTTCATCTTGCTGTTTGCGCTGGTAACGCCAAAGTCGAAAGCGCGTTCCTTGTCGTCGATGCCGGGTCCTTGGTCAGCAAAGCGGATGGTGTCTCCGCCGTCCAGAATCGAGATGATGGGCTCTGCAAAGTGTGCGTGGATAAAGTTTTCGACAATCTCGCGGATGACCATGAGCGAGATATGGCCACCTTGTTCTTTCATGCACTGGTAGACGGTGTTGGTCGTCTCTTCCAAATACGTGCGGACATCTTGCGGATCGATGACGATCACACGCGGTGTCGACAGCATGTCGTCATAGACGGCGATGCGCGCGGCGTACATGGCTTTTGGCGCCTGCGTTGTCGTCTGTTCACCTTCGTCACGCTCTTCGCGCACGCCGGTGATGTGCTCGTTGTCGGGTGCCGGGTCTCCGGAATCGACCATGGTGTAAAAGTCGTCAGACATGCCGCTCGCAATCTTCCAAAAGGTTTCGAACAAATAGTAGCTCACCGTGCAATGTTTCTCATCTTTCGACAAACTTTCAAAACCTGTTGAAAACTTTGGAAAACGGACGAAAAGTTCTCAACATTGCCAACATGACCTGTTGAAAACTCGATGAAATATCGTGAAAAGTTGCCATGCACCGCTAAATCGAGCTTGGCTTATGGGGGAACCGTGTGAACTGCGCAACCTTTTACCTTTGATTTCTTGACATTTGAACATTGATTTCCCTACAATCTTCAAGCTCACGTGTCTATATCTGCGTCCGCGTCCCCGCGGACACTCGAAATGCAGCAGGAGGAACTTAAGATGAAGCGTACGTATCAGCCTAATAAGCGTAAGCGTGCCAAGACCCATGGCTTCCGTGCCCGTATGGCCACTAAGGGTGGTCGTGCCGTGCTCGCCCGTCGTCGCGCCAAGGGCCGCAAGCGTCTCACTGTCTAGCAGCGATACACACATCTCGCATGAAGACTATTAAGTCTCGGCAAGATTTCGAGCATGTGTTCAGTCAGGGGCGTCGTTTCAATCACCCTCTGATTCGAATGACCATATGTGAATCGGTTGGCGAAGGCGACTCCGGAAGGGTCGCCTTCGTTGGTGCTAAGCGACTCGGTTGTGCCGTCGTGCGCAACCGATCTAAGCGTGTGATGCGCGAGGCCGCCCGCAGCTGCGGATTTCCCGTTGCGGGTTATGACATCATCTTGTTTGCAACTCCCAAGACGAGGGTTTCCTCGCCGCAGGAGATGGACAAGGCGTTGCGTTCGCTTATGAAGCGCGCCGGCGTTGCCGGGGAGGAGCGATGAGCAATCACGTTTTGCGACGTGTTGCCATCGCTCCTATTCGCATATATCAACAGGTTATTTCGCCCTTATTGCCTGACGCCTGCATTTATTACCCAACGTGCTCGCAATACGCCATCCAGGCGATTGAGAAGCACGGTGTTTTGAGAGGCTGCTGGCTTGCCGTGAGGCGCATCGCTCGCTGCAATCCCCTGCACGTCGGCGGTTATGACCCTGTGCCCTAGCGGGCACTCGCTATCGGAGGAAAACTTACATGTGGGATTGGATCGTTAACATCCTTTTCGAGCTGCTCAAGCTCATCCAGACCTTTGCGGTCGACTGGGGCCTGTCCATCATCATCCTGGTGGTCATCATCCGTCTGCTGCTGACGCCGCTTATGCTCAAGTCGACCAAGTCGACGGCTCGCATGCAGGTGCTGCAGCCCAAGATGCTCGAGATCCAGGAGCGCTATGCCGACGATCCCCAGCGTCAGGCCGAGGAGATGCAGAAGTTCTACAGCGAGAACAAGTTCAA
>CAUBQN010000093.1 GCA_958438125.1 uncultured Collinsella sp. | reverse complement strand
TCATGAGCGGCAGCTTTATCGACTCGGGCCTGCTGCGCGCCCGCGTGATCCATGTCGGCGCCGACAACTACGTGGCCAAAATTAATAACGAGGCCAAGTACGTCAAAAAGGTCAATTCCGAGATCATGAACGCGCTGAACGCCATCGTGCGCTTTGCGAGCATCATCATGATCCCGCTCGGTTTGGCGTTGTTTGCCTCGAGCGTGAGCGAGCTGTGGGATGCAGCGGGAACCCCGGGCGATAGCGCGCTTTCGTGGTGCTTCTCCGAGCTGTTGGCTGGTCATGTGCCTTCGTCGGCGCTGCTGTCCACGGTGGGCGCCCTGCTGGGCATGATCCCGCAAGGCCTGGTGCTGCTGACCTCGTCGGTGCTCGCCATCGCCACGGTGCGCCTGGCCCGCCGCAAGGTGCTGGCGCAGCAGCTCTACTGCATCGAGACGCTCGCTCGCGTCGATGTACTGTGCCTGGACAAGACGGGCACCATCACGTCGGGCCGCATGGAGGTCGAGGGCACCTACCCGCTGCCTGTTGAGGGTGTTGGCTTTGGCGTGGACTCGGACGAGGCGGCTGTTCCCGTCGATACCACAGTGCTCGATTTTGCGCTGGCTAACGTGGCACGTGCGACTTCGGCCGATGCCAACGAGACCTGCCAGGCGCTGCTCAACTATTACGCCGATCGCCCGGTCGAGGTGTCTGAGCCGCTGTCGGTCATTCCGTTCTCGTCGTCTAAAAAATGGAGTGGCGCTTCGTTTGCGCAGGGCTCCTATGTGATGGGCGCCGCGCAGTTTGTGCTTTCGGAGCGTGTGTTTTCGCAGGTCGAGAACCGTGTCGCCGAGCTTGCCGATACCTGCCGCGTGCTCGTGGTGGCGCGCGTGGAAGGCTTTACGCTCGATGGCGATATGGTGGGCGAGGCCGAGCCCGTGGGCTTTGTGACCATCCGCGACGAGATTCGTACCTCGGCGGCCGAGACCATCGGCTACTTTAACGAGCAGGGTGTGACCCTCAACGTGATCAGTGGCGACGACCCGCGTACGGTGTCGTCGATCGCGCGCGTGGTGGGCGTGCCGGGGGCGGACGCTTATGTGGACGCCACGACGCTCGATACGCCTGCCAAGCTCGATGCCGCAGTGGACCGCTACCATGTCTTTGGTCGTGTGACCCCGCAGCAGAAGCGCGAGCTCGTACAGGCGCTCAAGCGCCGCGAGCACACCGTGGCCATGACGGGCGACGGCGTCAACGACGTGCTGGCGCTCAAGGAGGCCGACTGCTCCGTCGCCATGGCGGCCGGCTCCGATGCCGCGCGCAACGTGGCCGAGATCGTGCTCGTCGACAACGACTTTGCCTCGATGCCCGCCGTGGTGGCCGAGGGCCGTCGCTCCATCAACAACCTGCAGCGTTCGGCCTCGCTGTTCCTGACTAAGACGCTGTTCTCGATGGGCCTTGCGGCGCTGTGTATCGCGCTGCCGCCGTACCCCTTCGAGCCCATCCAGATGACGCTCATCAACTTCTTCTGCATCGGCGCGCCGGGCTTTGTGTTGGGCCTGGAGCCCAACAATGCTCGCGTGAAGGGTGCGTTTTTGACCAACGTACTCAAGCGTGCACTGCCGGCGTCGATTGCGGTCATTTTGGCTGCGGCGCTCGATATCTTTGTGGCGCGCGTGTTTGGCTTTAGCCAGCTCACGCTGTCTACGATGTGCCTGCTTACGTCGTGCGCGGCGAGCGTCAGCCTGATCTGGCGCATCTCGCAGCCGCTCACACCCTTACGTGTGGTGCTCTTTGTGTTTGTAGTCGCCGGCATCCTGGTGGGCGTTATCGGATTCCCGGAGCTGCTTTCTATTGCCAACCTGTCGATGGGCCAGATGGTTATCTTGGCTGTCATCGTGGTCTTTACCTGCTCGGTGTTCTTTAAGCTCGCCACGATGATGGATTCGCTCGAGCCGCGTCGTCGTCATGCCGCAACTGGTTTTGGCCGCGGTGTGCGCGTCCGCCTGGGCCGCGGTGGCGGCAAGGTGAGCTCGACGGGCTCGACGGCCGAACGTTTTGCCAAGCGCGTTGCCGCCGACATGGCGCAGCGCCGCGAAGATCGCACCGCTCGCGAGGCCGAGGCCCGCGCACTCGAGGGCGTGGCCCAGGCCCAGCCCAAGAAAAAGAAGAGTACCGGAGCCAAGCGCTCTCGCGTGACCAAGTCCGCCCAAGGCATCAAAGTCTCGATGCCAAGCAAAAAGAAGAAGTAGCTACGCGCCCTGGCGATGTTGAATTGGTGCCTTGTTCCTGTGGGGCCGTGGCGATGTTATGCTCTAACCTCGATTGTTTGAATTGCTTCGAAAAGAGGATGCCGTGATCTGCCCGCATTGCCTTAAGACTATCGAGGACGGCGCCTCGTTCTGCCCCTACTGCAACGCCTATGTGGGTCCGGGCGATGGTCCCGAGCACACCGAGTTCGTGTTCTGTGAGGGCTGCGGTGCCCGTCTTTCTCCGCACGATCGTACGTGCCCCAAATGCGGACGCCCCGCTCCGGGTATCCTCTCCGAGGACGCGGCCGCATCCGACCTGGCAGCGGGCCGCACGGCGGGCTTTCCGCGCCTAACGCAAGAGCAGATCGATACCGAGGTGCCGCATGCGCCCGCCTCGGCTGCCGCGGTTCTTTCGGACGCCGCCGATCCTAACGAGACCTGCGTGCTGCCGGCTTTCGATAAGGATTTCGGTATCCCCAAGGTCGATATTCCCACGCCCGTTTCCCTGCATGACGATGCTCAAAAACCCAAGCGCAAGGTGCATCCCGACGAGGACGCCTATCACAAGCACAAGCGTCATATCCCCAAGCCGCTCATCGTCATCGCGGTCCTTGCCGTCGTTTGCGGCGGTGCCTATTGGTTCGTGACGGTCGATCCCATGGGTGTCATGCCTGGCTTCTATGACCAGTTTGGCCAGGCCGCGCAGACGACCTTCCCCACGCGCCAAAAGGGCGAGGCGACTGAGGACGATACCAAGCAAGACGATTCTGCCGAGGTGGTCCAGGAAGATACCGTGCTCACCGATGATCAGCTCTATACCAGGCTCGACGGTCTGTATCAGACCATTGTGTCCTACGGGGACGAGGACCAGATCGGCGAGGTCATCGATTCTTTTAACAATGGTTATCTTCGAACGCCACTGTCCACCCGTCAGGAGCTGTCGCAGAGTGCCTACGCCCTGCGCGACCAGATCAAAAAGACGCAAGATGAGCTTGACAACCTTAAGTATCAGGACGATACGGTCTATGCGGACGACATCGCCCACTTAAAGCAGCTTGCCGAGTGGATGTATGAGCGCGTCGACGTGATCTGCCAGAGCTGGGATATCTCGCTGGCCATTCCCGATGGCGAGTCGATGAGTTCCCACCAAAGCGAGATCCTGGCGCCCATCGCACAGGGCGGCAACAGCGCGCTGAACCAGTACGACGCCAACGTGGGCTCCTGGAAGCCGCAGCAGCGTTCCTAAAATTAGTTCGCCATAGTCGGAATAACCTACGTGCGCAATTGATGTAAGCCCATGCTTATTGCTACAATTTGTACAAATATGCTTTAAACGCACGAGGAAGGAACCACATGTTTGGGTTTAAGAAAGAGCTCTACACGCCCGAGTATCAGCTTGCCGGCGACGAGTGCGCCGTTATCGAGACGTCGAAGGGTACCATCAAGGTCAAGTTTGACGGCGAGGGCGCTCCCATTCATGTCGCGAACTTCTGCGAGCTTTCCACGATGGGTTTCTATGATGGCCTTAAGTTCCATCGCTATGTGCCCGGCTTTGTCATTCAGGGCGGCGACCCCAATACCCGCGATATGTCCGGCGCCGACGTCGCTGCCGGTCTTGAGGGCCCCGACGGCATGCCCGGTACCGGTGGTCCCGGCTACTGCATCAAGGGCGAGTTTGCCACCAATCCGCGCAACAGCCATGTTGATGGTGCCCTTGCCATGGCACGCTCCATGGACCCCGATTCCGCGGGTTCGCAGTTCTACTTCTGCCTGGGTGCCCAGCATAACCTCGATTCCGGTTACACCGTCTTTGGTACCACGGTCGAGGGTCTCGATGTGATTTCGCAGCTGCGTGCCGGCGACGAGATCGTCCATGTCGAGATCGTTCACGAGTAAAGGGGACTTCCTTGAATAGCCAGCTGATCCAACAGGGCCGCGCCGCTTACCGCGCGGGTGATTTTTCCGCTGCAGCCCAGATGCTTGGGGCGGCAAAAACTCCCGATGAGATTATGGGCGAGGCCGATCACCTTCGTGGCAACGCCTTGATGCACCTGGGCATGTATGCCGAGGCCGCCGAGGCCTACGCCGCTGCCCTCAATGACGGCACCTACGGCAAGCGCGGCGCGCTGCTCACCAACCGCGGCAAGGCACTCGCCGCCGTGGGCGACTACACGACGGCCGCTCAGGCGTTCTCTGCTGCTACGCAGGATGCTTCCTATGCCACGCCGTTCAAGGCCTATCTGGGCCTGGGTAACGCGCTGTTCCAGTCGGGCGACTATGCCAACGCGGGTACTGCCTTCCGTCAGGCTGCCATCGACGGCGCCAATCCGGCTCCTGCCGCCGCACTCGGCGAGCTTGGTCGTTGCTTCATTAAGCTCGGCCGTCCGGCGGATGCCGTGGAGACCTACCGCACGGCTATCGACTTTGCCGGCCCCCGCGACGACACGCGTGCGCTCAACGCCGGCATGGGTCAGGCACTTTCTGCCGCCGGCCGCCCCTCCGACGCACTCGACGCCTTTAACGCCGCTACTGCCGATGGCATCTACCAACTCACCTCCGAGCAGGCCGATGAGCTTGCCCGCGTGCACGATTCGCTTGCCGCGCTGTCTGCCCAGACGGCTATGGCCACGGCACCGGCGCCCGCGATGGACGCCTCTGCCGTCGATCCGCTCGATCCTACGGGCGCGACCGGTCAGTTTATGCCCGATCCCTCGGACACCGGCTTCTTTACGCTGTCCGAGTCCGAGATGGTCCAGCAGGACCGTCAGGACCGCAAGCAGGCCAAGGTCCGTCGTCGCCATCGCCACACGGGTCTCAAAGTCTTCATCGTGCTGCTTCTGCTCATCTTGATCGCCGCGGGCGGTCTGGGCTTTGCCTACACGCGCGGCTTTGGCTTCCCGTCTCAGGAGTCTGTCGTTACCGATCTGTTCCAGGCTGCCGGCGACGGTGACACCGCAAAGGCCGAGTCTTGCCTGGCCTCGAGCCTGTCCGAGGACGCCAAGTCGATGATCATCTCCTCGATTCCGCAGGGTGCCACCGTGTCCGTCGAGGGCATGGACCAGTCCATGACCGAGACGACCGCCAAGGTGAAGGCATCGCTGTCCAAGGGCGGCGAGCAGGGGTACACCGTCAAATTCGTGCGCTCCGACAACCATATCGGCTGGGCCGTTTCCTCACTCGATATGGATTTCTCGGCTGCTGACAACCAGTAGTGACCTTATGGGATTTAGCTTTGCCCGGCGCTTCACCGCAAGTGAGGTGCCGGGCTTGCGCTAGTATGATGAGCTAGTAGTTTTCCAGCAATCATCCAACACATCAGGAGTTGCGTTGTTTTCTTTGATGGATATGTTCTTCGGTAGCTATGCGGGCGATCTTGCCATCGACCTCGGCACCGCAAATACGCTTGTCTCCGTGCGCGGCAAGGGCATCGTCATTCGCGAGCCCTCCGTCGTCGCCATCGACAAGAACGACGAGCGCATCCTGGCGGTCGGTATCGAGGCAAAGCGCATGCTCGGCCGTACGCCCGGTAACATTGTGGCCGTTCGTCCCCT